>JAOUCL010000267.1 GCA_029859805.1 Rhodospirillales bacterium
GGAGCCCCCATGGCATCGGAAGATCAGGTAACGGAACAAAGGGCCACTGCGGCCGGCACTGTCGGCGCAGCCGGTATCGTGCTGCCCACAGGGCCCCTACTGCCCCAGCTCGCCGCCTTGCAGGCCGGCCAGCACAGGCAGGCGGACGTACAGGCGAGCAGCGGCGAGCTGGTGATCGGCCGCGGAATCAAGGTCAAGGGTCAGATAGGCGCCTGCAAGACCCTGGTGGTCGAAGGCGAGCTCGACGCCTCGGTGGAGGTCCGCTTGCTGCGCCTGCTCGAAGGGGGCGTGTTCAAGGGGACCGCGGTCGTGCAGGATGCCGACCTAACGGGGCGCTTCGACGGCCGGCTGACCGTGACCGGCCGCCTGCGCCTCAGCCCCAGCGCCCGCGTTTCGGGGCAGATCCGCTATCGCCGGATCCTGATCGAGGAGGGCGGAGAGATTTCCGGGGACGTCGCGGCCCTTTCCGCCGAGCCGGATAGGGCCTTCGACGCGACTGAGCCCGCCGCCAAGAAGCCTAGCCGCGTAGCCCGGCAATGATCTGCCGCTGCACCGCCAGATAGCCGGGCGCCTGCACGACTATCTGGTCCTTCAGCAGCGTGTGGGCCGCCGGAAGGGCGTGGAAGGGCAGCGCCGGATAGGCGTGGTGCTCCGCGTGATAGGGCATGTTCCAGGCGAGCCAGCGCACAAGAGCATTTGAGCGCGTCGTGCGTGAGTTCCGCAGCATGTCGGGGACGAGCGGGCAGCCCGTGTGCTCGGCCAGCAGAAACAGCCGCAGGAATGGCTGGCCGATCAGCGCCGGGACGATCCAGCAGCCGACGGCCAGCCAGGAGCCGGCCACGATTGAAACCGCGGCGACCGTTCCATAAACGCCGAGCAAGACGCGCGCTTCGCGCATTACGCGGTCTCGCTGCGCTTTCGAAACGAAGGGTTCGCGGACCCGCCCGGCGGCATGGGCAAGGGTCGTGGCGATGCGTTCGCGCCAGTAGGGCAGGCCGGAGATGAGGAGCAGATAGGCGCTCAAGCTGACCGGCTTGGGCTTTGCCAGCTCGGGGTCCCTGGCCGGGTCCTGAGTATGGCGGTGGTGGGCGAAATGGAAGGTCCGGAAGTAGGCCGGCGGCAAGACCAGCAGGACGCCGCAGAGCCAGGCCACGATGTCGTTCAGCCGGCGGGTCCGGAACGCCGTGCGGTGGATCGACTCGTGCAGCGGCGCGAACAAGAAGACCAGAACGATCCCATGCAAGGGGAGCGCGAGGGCGAGCCAGGGCGTGCCTTTGGCCAGGACGATGGCCGCGCCGGTGGCCGGGAGCGCAGCGAGGTGGCTCGCGAACTGCACGAGCCCCTTGGCGTCCGAGCGCGCCGAAAGGGCTTTCAGGCGCGTCTTGTCGATCGGGCCGCCGGGAGCGAAGCTTTCGTCCATGGTGCCGTGCCCGCTGCATTGCTCAGCGGGCCAGGGCCTCGGCGTGGTGGCGCAGGTGGTCGTCGGTGAAGGTTTGAATGAAATAGTAGCTGTGGTCGTAGCCGGGCTGCATGCGCAGCTCGAAGTGCTGGCCGGCTTCCTCGCAGGCCTCGACCAGGAGGTCGGGCTTGAGCTGTACTTCCAGGAACTCGTCGGCGCTGCCCTGGTCGATCAGGATCTTGGCCCGCGACGGCCGCTTGCGGACCAGTTCGCTGGCGTCGTAGGCGCGCCAGGCGTCGCGGTCCGGGCCTAGGTAATTCGTGAACGCCTTCTCGCCCCAGGGGCAGCGCATCGGCGCGGAGATCGGCGAGAAGGCCGAGACCGAGCGGTAGACCTCCTTATGCTTCAGGTGGATCGTAAGGGCACCGTGGCCGCCCATGGAGTGGCCGAAGATGCCCTGGCGTCCGAGGTCGCCGGCCGGGAAGGCGGCGGCCAACACGCCAGGCAGTTCATCGACGACGTAGCTGTACGTGTTGTAGGCCCGCGACCAGGGCTCCCGCGTGGCGTCCAGGTAGAAGCCGGCGCCGGTGCCCAGATCGTAGCCCTCGTCCTCGCCCGGCAGGCCCTGGCCGCGCGGCGAGGTGTCGGGCGCGACCAACATGAGGCCGAGTTCGCTGGCCTTGCGCTGGGCGCCCGCCTTGATGACGAAGTTCTCCTCGGTGCAGGTCAGGCCCGAGAGGTAGGTGACGACCGGAACGCTCTCGCCGTCGAGCGCCTGCGGCGGCCGGTAGACTGCAAAGCGCATGGTGCCGTTACAGCAGGTCGAGGCGTGGCTGTAGAAGCCCTGGATACCGTCGAAGCACCGGGCCTCGCTGATCGTCGTCACCTGAGTCATGTAGGGCGCTTACCTTCGTTCTTAGTACACCACCACGGAACGGATCGACTTGCCTTCGTGCATCAGGTGGAAGGCGTCGTTGATCTTGTCCAGCGGCAGGGTGTGGGTGATCAGGTCGTCGATGTTGATCTTGCCATCCATGTACCAGTCGACGATCTGGGGCACATCGGTGCGCCCGCGCGCGCCGCCGAAGGCGGTGCCCTTCCAGACCCGGCCGGTGACCAGCTGGAAGGGCCTGGTCGCGATCTCCTGGCCGGCGCCCGCGACGCCGATGATGACCGAGACGCCCCAGCCCTTGTGGCAGCACTCGAGCGCTTGGCGCATGGTGTTGACGTTGCCGATGCACTCGAAGGAGTAGTCGGCGCCGCCGCCCGTGAGCTCGACGAGATGGGGCGCGATATCGCCCTCGACCTCTTTCGGATTGACGAAGTGGGTCATGCCGAACTTTTCGGCCAAGGCCTTCTTGGAATCGTTGAGGTCGACGCCGACGATCATATTGGCGCCCACGAGGCGGGCGCCCTGGATCACGTTGAGCCCGATGCCGCCGAGGCCGAACACGACCACGTTGGACCCGGGCTCGACCTTGGCGGTGTTGATCACCGCGCCGACGCCCGTGGTCACCCCGCAGCCGATGTAGCAGACCTTGTCGAAGGGCGCGTCGCTGCGGATCTTGGCCAGCGCGATCTCCGGCAGCACCGTATAGTTGGCGAAGGTCGAGGTGCCCATGTAGTGCAGCACCGGCTTGCCGCCGAAGGAGAAGCGGCTGGTGCCGTCGGGCATCAGGCCCTGGCCCTGGGTGACGCGGATCGCCTGGCACAGGTTGGTCTTGGGGTTGAGGCAGTAGTCGCACTGCCGGCACTCGGGCGTGTAGAGCGGGATGACGTGGTCGCCCGGCTTCAGGCTGGTCACCCCCGGGCCGGTCTCGACCACGACGCCGGCGCCCTCGTGGCCCAGGATCGCCGGGAACAGACCCTCCGGGTCCTCGCCGGAAAGCGTAAAGGCATCGGTGTGACAGATCCCGGTCGCCTTGACCTCGACCAGAACCTCGCCCTCCTTCGGGCCTTCCAGTTGCACGGTTTCGATGCTGAGCGGCTTGCCCGCCTCGAACGCGACGGCGGCGCGTACGTCCATGGTGTCCACCTCCCTTGGTTTGTGCTTACTGCGTTGGTCGCCTCTTTGGCGCTTGCGATTTTCTCGGGTATTTCAAGAGCAGACGCCCGACCACCTCGAACTGCGTCACCGACTTGGGTACAACATCGACCATGATCTGTTTGGCAAGGCGGCCGGGCTGACAATCCGACTCAGGATAGGGGGCAGCTTCAGGCGTATACCGTCCTTAGACAGGCAACGATCGATAGCCCTCCTGAGCCCTGCTGCGATCACGGGGTTAGTCGCGCAAGACGCCGGTTGCCTTGGCCGAATGAGTCGCGATCGCGTCCATCAACGGCGGCGATAGGCAGTCGTAAGGCTCAAGTCCGATTTCCTTGAGCCACGTCCTTATGTCACCCATCTGATCGGGTTTGGTGCCCGATTCGATGACCGAGGAGACGAAGGCGGCAAATTCAGGCGGCGCCCAGCCTTCCTCCTTGGACAGCTCGGTGTGTATGAAGTCCAACCCATGGAATGGGTGCTCTTGGTTTTCGATGCGGCCGTACATGTGAACGCCGCAGCCCTTGCACGCGTGCCGTTGAATGGCCGCGGAGGCGTCCACGACCTCGAGCTTGTCCTCGTTCGCAGTGACGCTGAGATTGTCGCGCGGCACGACCGCGACCTGCGAAAACGTCGCGCCTTCGGGCTTCCAGCACTTCGTGCAGCCGCAGACATGATTGTGTGCGCACTGTCCCTTGATCGTCACCTCGACAGGGCTGTGACCACAATGGCACACAAGTGTCCCGCCCTCAAAATCCGGCGCCGCGGGCCTCAAGCCGTGATCCACCGCAGGGTGGATTGAAAGTGTAGCCGTCATTTTCCTTACCCTCCCATTGCATTCGACCCGGTATTCTTGATTGGATATTTTCGCTGCGGGTCCAGGTGGAATTGATCATGCTACAGACTGCGACAGATTCTCAAAGGTTTTTTGGACTGCCGGCTCCGACACCGTGGCGGATCGACTACAACACCAGCTGACCACATTCGGCCGAGGCCTACGACAGGCCAGAAGAATTCGCGTCATCTCTCCAGGACCATGCCCCTGGAACAATGACAACAAGCGCCAGCCATGGACGAAATCAGTAGCCAGGACTCTCAGGCCGGGTGACCGGTCTTGAGGGGCAGGTCACGTTCCAACAGTGGCGCCAGATAACGACATTTGCGTGATCCGCATTCGATACCGGAGTTCGGAACGGCTTTCGACCGTTAATTCGAACGCGACGGCGGCGCGAACGTCCATGGTCGCGCACCTCCCCAATCTTGCCCAATCTTGATTTCTGATGCAGGGCCATCCTTCCAGCACCCGACGGGGAAGGCAAGGGGTGTGGTGGCAGGGCCGCACGCTCTAATAGCTATCTTAATAATATTTTTACCGCATCTGTTGTAATCATGAGGCTCGGTCAATGCCGTGGCTCGGTCCCCGAGCGAGCGGCAAAAGGGGAGAACCATGATGGCAGCAGGAAACACGGGCCGGCCGCGCCTCGCGCTGGCCCTCCTGGCGGCGACCATGCTGACGCCGCTGGATTGGGTCCAGGCCGCGCCGGGCGACCCGATCGGTGGGTAGTTCCAGGCCAACAGCTATGCCACGGGCGAACAGAATTTCCCGGCCGTCGCCATGGACGCCGACGGCGATTTCGTCGTGGTCTGGCATAGTGACGGACAAGACGGCAGCCGGTTTGGCATCTACGCCCAGCGCTATAACACCGCGGGCGACCCTGTGGGCGGCGAATTCCAAGTCAATACCACCACGTTGGGCGATCAATACTGGCCGGCTGTAGCTATGGATGCCGGCGGCGATTTCGTCATCGTGTGGACGAGCAAAAGCCAGGACGGCAGTCAATACGGCGTTCATGCCCAGCGTTACGACGCCGCAGGCATTGCACAGGGTGGCGAGTTCGCGGTCGGCAGCTTGGCACCGATCGTGGGAACGCCCGCTGTTGCCATGAGCGACGCTGGGGCGCTCGCCGTTGCGTGGACCGGATGCTCTGAGCCCTTGGTTTGTGAGATTTTCGCTCAGCGCTTCGACGCCACAGGTAATCCGCAGGGCGGCGAGTACCTAGTGAACACGACCACCACGAATTTCCAGGGTGAGCCTGCCATGGCCATGGACGCCGATGGTGATTTCGTCGTTACCTGGACCAGCTACGTGGCCTCCTACCCGACTGGTTACGACATCCTGGGGCAGCGATTCAATGCTGAGGGTGTGGCCCAGGGCAGCGAATTTCAGATCAATGAGGTCACTGGCGGTTGGCAAGTCCGTCAGGCGGTGGCAATGGATGCCGACGGAGACTTCGTCGTGGCTTGGGAGGACAACGGTCAGGACGGCAGTTACGCCGGTATCTTCGCCCGACAATTCGATGCCGGGGGCGTAGCCCGGGGGGGCGAGTTCCAGGTCAATACGACGACTATGGACCAACAAAGTGATCCGGCCGTGGCGATGGACGCCGACGGCGACTTCGTCGTGACCTGGCAGAGTCTGGACAGCATTGACTATGCCGACGGTCCGTACGTCCGAGGTCAACGCTACGACAGAACGGGTGTGCCTCAGGGCGGCGAATTCGACGTCACCACCCGGGGATCGTGGTCGGCCGCCGCGATGGAGTCCGGCGGCGACTTCGTCGTGGCGTGGGCAGGTGGTGAGGGCCCCAGCTTCGGCATCTTCGGCCAGCGCTTCGAGGGCGGCGGCAGCGGGCCGGCGGTCGCGAGCGACTTCAACGCCGACGGCATGTCGGACATCCTGTGGCGCAACCTCGTCACCGGGAACGCCGTCATCTGGCAGATGGACGGATTCGCGACATCCGCCACCGCGTCGACCGGGGCGCCGGACACGGCCTGGCAGGTCGAGGACATCGGCGACTTCGACGGCGACCGCAGGTCCGACATCCTGTGGCGCAACAGCGGCACGGGTGCCACGGTCGTCTGGCTGATGGACGGCTTTACCAAGCTGGCCTCGGGGCCGGTCGGGAACGTCGGATCCGCTTGGATCGTGGTCGGGCTCGGCGACTTCGACGGCGACGGCTGGTCCGACATCCTGTGGCGCAACACTGCCACCGGCAGCAACATCGTTTGGCTGATGAACGGCTTCACCAAGAAGGCCACGGGCTCGATCGGGGGGGTTCCCCTCGCGTGGGAGGTGGCCGGGCTCGGCGATTTCGACGGCGACGGCCGGACCGACATCCTGTGGCGCAACACCAGCTCCGGCGGCAACATCGTTTGGCAGATGAACGGCTTTGCCAAGACGGCCACGGGCTCGATCGGGGGGGTTCCCCTCGCGTGGGACGTGGCCGGGCTCGGCGATTTCAACGGTGGCGGGCAGGCGGACATCCTGTGGCGCAACGCGAGCACCAGCGCTGCGGTGATCTGGCAGATGAACGGCTTCACCAAGGAGGCCGGCGCGTCGATCGGAAGTACCAGCTCCGACTGGGCGGTCGCACGTTTGGGCGATTACAACGGCGGCGGCCAAGCCGACGTCCTGTGGCGCAACACGAGCACCGGCGGCACCGTCGTCTGGCAGATGAACGG
>JAOUCL010000268.1 GCA_029859805.1 Rhodospirillales bacterium
GCGCAGGCGCCCGGACTGGCCCTGGCTGGGTTATATCTTCGTCGTGCTGGACTTCGGGCTCCTTGCCTTTTCGACACTCGGGCTCGAGACGCTCCTCGACGAGCCCTGGCCGCCGCAGATGGCGCTGCGCAACGGCACCGTGGTCTACTTTTTCGTTTTCGTCGGCCTGATGGCGCTCAGCTATAGACCGCGCCTCATGCTCTGGAGCGGCTTCGTCGGCGCCCTGGCCTGGAGCGGCGGCGCCGCTTGGCTCGTGGCGCAGCCCGGCAGCTTGCCCGCCTTCGTGGACCGCGAGATGTCCGCTCAGGAGTCCCTCGCCCTGCACCTCGATCCGCGCTTTGTCGACACCGGCGTATGGCAGCAGAACGTGATCGTCCTGCTGCTGGTGGCCGGAATCCTGGCGGTGGCCGGCTGGCGCGGCAAGCGCCTGGTGCAGCGCCAGGCCGAGGCGGAGCGGGAGCGCGGCAACCTGGCGCGCCATTTCTCGCCCAACATGGTCGATCAGCTGGCCGGGACCGATGAAGCCCTGGGCGCCGTGCGCAGCCAGCCGGTCGCCGTGCTCTTCGCCGACATCGTCGGCTTCACCCAGGTCTCCGAAGCGCTCCCGCCGGAGCGGGTGATCGAGTTGCTGCGCGAGTTCCACGGCCGCATGTCTCGCGCCGTCTTCGAGAACGAGGGCACGGTCGACAAGTTCATCGGCGACGCCATCATGGCGACCTTCGGCACGCCCTTCACGGGCCCCGCCGACGCTGCCAATGCAGTGGCCTGCGCCCGGGCCATGGTCGGCGAGGCGGCGGCCTGGAACCGGCAGCGCTGGGCCGCCGGCCATACCCCGATCCAGATCGGCATCGGCGCGCACTACGGTCCGGCGGTGCTCGGCGACATCGGCAGCGAGCGCCGCCTCGAGTTCGCCGTGGTCGGCGACACGGTCAACGTGGCCAGCCGCCTCGAGGGCCTGACGCGAGGGCTCGGCGTCGACATCGCGCTCAGCGACGAGCTGGCCCGGCAGGTCGAGCTGGAGGACCGCGACGAGGTCCTCGACGGCTTCGCCCGGGGCCGGCCGCAACAGCTCAAGAACCGCGAAAAACCGCTCGTCGTGTGGATCTGGCGGGGGGCCTGAGGGCACGGAGAGCAGAAATTGGGCGCGCCGTGTAATGGCAGACGGAATCGTTGCGCGATGAGGCCCGGAGCCGCGGCTTCGCCGGCCGGATCTGATCACGAATTTGCCCCAAAAACGCCCAAAATCAAGCTTATGTTCAAGTTTGATGACGGCCACCAAGAAACTGATTCTTATCGTCTTTCTTTACCTCCTGATCTCGGTTGTCTTGAGCGTTCTCTACCAGGATTATCGAGACGCAAGGTGGCTGCGGAGCCATGTCCAGTGGAGCTATCTGGTGTGGTCTTTTCGCGGCCCGTTGTCGGCCGTGGAGTACGGTTGGCACGGGCTGGCGCCGATCTGGCAGCCTCTCTGGACCTTCCTCGCCGCCGGCCCGGTCGTGATCTCCTTCCTGAGCATGCCGGTATTGTTCTCGGGCCAGGTTTCGGCGCGGCTCTGCGTGGTCGGCCTGATCTTGTGGATCGCTCTTGGGGCTTCGCTTTTCGGGGCCTCCGACCTCGAGGCCCAGATCGACCGCTTGATCGCCGTCGCGGCCGACTTACGGTGACCGGGGTATCAGGCGCCGCCGGGCTCCACCTCGGCCGCGTCCTCCTGGTGGCCCAGCTCGAACATGTGGAACAGGACCTCGGGGGGATGGGCGCCGGACAGCACGTACTTGTCGGCGAGGATGTAGGTCGGCACGCCCTGGATGCCGATGTGGCGCGCCCGCGCGTCCTCGGCCTTGACCGCCTCGGCATCCTCCTCGCTCTCCAGATAGGCGCGCGCCTGGGCCGGATCGAGGCCGGCGGCCTCGGCCGCGGCGACCAGGACGTCGAGGTTGCCGATGTCTCGGGCCTCCAGGAAGTAGGCGTCGAACAGGGCCTGGACGACGGCCTCCTGGCGCCCGGCTTCGCCGGCGAGGCGGATCAGGCGGTGCGAGTCGAGCGTGTTGGGCGTGCGGCCGATTTGCTCGAAGGCGAAGTCGATGCCCTCGGAGCGGCCGGCTTGGCGTACGTTGTCGTAGGTCTGCTTCGCGCCGGCCGGCCCGCCGAACTTCAGCTCCAGATAGCGCTGCCGGTCCATGCCGCCGGCCGGCATCTCCGGATTGAGTTGGAAGGGCCGCCAGGTCAGCTCGAGGTCCGGTTGCGGCCGCTCGGCGAGCGCTCGCTCGAGCCGGCGCTTGCCGATGAAGCACCAGGGGCAGATGGTGTCCGAGTAAACGTCGATCTTCATGGGGCGGTCTCCTTTGGGACCCTTGTGCTGCGGGCTTGACCTTTGGCCCCGCGCCCTCCCACCATAGCGCAAATACCGGATCGCGGGTGGGCTCATACCAAAGGTCCGGGCAACGACGCGAGGAGGCGCCATCTTGGACGCGGCAGGCAAGCCCGGAATCTACGACCTCGACCTCGACCGCAACCCGGCCAACAGCGCGCCGCTGACACCGGTCAGCTTCCTCAGGCGCGCGGCGGCGGTCTATCCCGAAAAGACCGCGGTGATCCACGGCGAGCGGCGGATCAGCTACCGCGAGTTCCACGAGCGGGCCTGCCGCCTGGCCTCGGCGCTGGCCGGGCGCGGCGTCGGCCGGGGCGATACGGTGGCGCTTATGGCGCCCAACGTGCCGGCCATGCTCGAGGCCCACTACGCCGTGCCCATGCTGGGGGCGGTCCTCAACGCGCTCAACATCCGCCTCGATGCGGGGAACATCGGCTTCATACTGGAGCACGGCGAGGCCAAGGTTCTGATCACCGACAAGGAGTTTTCCAAGGTCATCGAACCGGCACTGGCGCACCTAAAGAGTCCGCCCCTGGTGATCGACATCGACGATCCTCTGGCCGAGACGGGCGAGCTGCTGGGCGAGACCGACTACGAGTCCTTTCTGGCCGAAGGCGCGCCCGCCTACGACGCGGGCCAGCCCGAGGACGAGTGGCAGTCGATCTGCCTGCTCTACACCTCGGGCACCACGGGCAACCCCAAGGGCGTGGTCTATCACCACCGCGGCGCCTACCTGAACGCGATCGGCAACATGATCACCTTCGGCCTGACCCGCGACGCGGTCTATCTCTGGACCCTGCCGATGTTCCACTGCAACGGCTGGACCTTCACCTGGGCGGTCACCGCGGCGGCGGCAACCCATGTCTGCCTGCGCAAGGTGGATCCGGCGCTGATCTATCCGATGATCGTCGAGCACGGCGTCACCCACATGTGCGGCGCGCCCATCGTCCTGACCGCGCTGGCCCATGCGCCCGAGGCCAAGACCGTGACGTTCGGCCGAACGGTCGAGATCGCGACCGGCGGCGCCGCGCCGCCCAGCGCCGTGATCGAGGCCATGGAGAACATCGGATTCAGGGTTACGCACCTCTACGGCCTGACCGAATCCTACGGGCCGGCCACGGTCTGCGCCTGGCAGCCGGCCTGGGACGGCCTGGATTTGCAGGAACGTTCGGGCCTGATGGCGCGTCAGGGGATCAACTACCTGACCCTGGAAGACGTCATGGTGGCCGATCCCGATACCGTGGAAGAGCTGCCCTGGGACGGCGAGACCCTCGGCGAGCTGATGCTGCGCGGCAACACGGTGATGAAGGGCTATCTGAAGAATGCGGATGCCACCGAGCGCGCCTTCGCGGGCGGCTGGTTCCACACCGGCGACCTGGCGGTGCGCCATCCCGACGGCTACGTCGAGGTCAAGGATCGCTCCAAGGACATCATCATCTCGGGCGGCGAGAACATCTCCAGCTTGGAGATCGAGGAGACGCTCTACCGCCACCCCAAGGTGATGGAGGCCGCCGTGGTCGCCCGGCCCGACGACAAGTGGGGCGAGACCCCCTGCGCCTTCGTCACCCTGAAGCCGGGCGAAGCGGCCACCGCGGAGGAGATCGTCGCGTTCTGCCGCGACGCCATGGCGCACTTCAAGGCGCCGAAGACCGTGGTCTTCGGGCCGCTGCCCAAGACCTCGACCGGCAAGATCCAGAAGTTCGTTCTGCGCGACCAGGCCAGGGAGCTGTAACGCGATGACCTCGGGCAACCCCTTCGATCTAACCGGCAAGGCGGCGATCGTCACCGGCGCGTCCAGCGGCCTGGGCCGACATTTCGCGCGCACCCTGGCGCGGGCCGGGGCCAAGGTGGCGCTGGCCGCGCGGCGGGTCGACGCTTTGGCCGAGCTGGCCCGCCAGATCGAGGCCTTCGACGAGCGCGCCATGCCGGTGGCCCTGGACGTGACCGACACCGAGTCCGTGCGCGCCTGCGTCGAGGCGGCGGAGACCGAGCTGGGGCCGATCTCGATCCTGATCAACAATGCGGGCATCGCCCATGTCGACACGGCCCTGGACCTGGCCGAAGCGGACTGGGACCGGGTGATGGACACCAATCTCAAGGGCGCCTGGCTGATGGCCCAGGAAACCGCGCGCCACATGGCCCGACTAGGTCACGGCGGCTCGATCGTCAACGTGGCCTCGATCCTGGGCCTCGCCGCGACCGGGCAGCTGGCCGCCTACTGCGCCTCGAAAGCGGCGCTGATCAACCTGACACGGGCGCTCGCCGTCGACCTGGCGCGGGACGGGATCCGGGTCAACGCGCTCGCGCCCGGTTACGTCGAGACCGACCTGAACCGCGAGTTCTTGACCAGCCCGGCCGGCGAGGCGCTGAAGAAGCGCATCCCGCAGCGCCGCTTCGGCCGGCCCGAGGACCTGGACGGCGCGTTGCTGCTGCTGGCCTCCGAGGCTTCGTGTCACATGACCGGCAGCGTCGTGGTGGTCGACGGCGGCCAGTCGGCCGGGCTTTGAAGCCGGACGACGGGACAACCTTCGACATGAACGTCACCCTCTCCGCCGGGGCCCAAGAGCTGCGCCGCGGGACCCGCGGGCCCCGGGGCCGGTCGTGAGCGTGGCCCCGGCCGAGGCCCGCCTGGCGGCGTTCAAGGAGGCCCTGGAAGGCTTTCTCGCCGACAAGGCGGAGGCGGAGACGATCGCGATCGAGGACGCTCGGCCGCTCTCGGGCGGCGCGATCCAGGAGAACTGGCTGATCGACGCCGTGGTAACCGGCGGTCCCTGGGCGGGTCGGCAGGCGCTCGTTCTGCGCACCGACGCGCCTTCGGGGGTTGCGGTCAGCCTGAGCCGGGCCGAGGAGTTCCGGCTGCTCCAGGCGGCGCGCGCGGCCGGCGTCACGGTGCCCGAGCCGCTCTGGCTCTGCGAGGACACCGGCGTGCTGGGCCGGCCCTTCTACCTTATGCGCCGGCTTGCCGGGACGGCGGTCGGACGGCGGCTGGTCAAGGACGAGGGCCCGGCCGGCGACAAGACGGCCCTGGCCGAACGGCTCGGCGAAGAGCTGGCGAAGATCCACGCGATCGTACCGCCGCGCGCCGACCTCGGGTTCCTGGAAATGCCGGAAGGCAGTCCGGCCCTGCACGCTATCCGACGCTACCGGAGCCACCTGGACGCCCTCGGCCGGCCCCGCCCGGCGCTGGAATGGGGGCTGCGCTGGTGCGAGCGCGAGGCTCCGGCGGCCGGCGAGATCGTGCTGGTGCATCAGGACTTCCGCACCGGCAACTACATGGTCGACGAGCACGGCCTGACCGGCATCCTGGACTGGGAGTTCTGCGCCTGGGGCGAGCCGATGAGCGACCTCGGCTGGTTCTGCGCCAGGTGTTGGCGCTTCGGCCGGGACGACCGCGGGGCCGGCGGCATCGCGCCGCGCGCGCCCTTCTACCAAGGCTACGAGCGGGCCTCCGGCCGGCGGGTCGATCCCCAGGCCGTCGCCTACTGGGAGACCGTGGCGCATATCCGCTGGGCGGTGATCGCGCTCCAGCAGGGCGAACGGCACTTGTCCGGCGGCGAGGCCTCGCTCGATCTGGCGCTGACCGGCCGCATCGCCGCGGAGCTGGAGCACGAGATTCTAAGGGTCACCCCGCCCGAACGCTGGACGGCCGCGTGATGCGCGATCGTCCGGACGGGGCGGAGCTGCTGCGCCAGGCCCGGTCGGTCCTGCTCGACGAGCTGGCGGGCGCGCTCCCGGAGAGCCGCCGCTACGACGTCCTCATGGTGGCCAGCGCCATGGCGATCGCGGCCCGCGAGCTGGAGACCGGGGAGGCGGGACGCGAGGCGGAGCGGACGGCGCTGGAGGCGCTGCTCGGCCCGGCGTCGGCAGAGGACATCGAAGGCGCGCTCGGCGACCTGAACCGGCGCCTGGCGGCGGAAATCCGCGCCGGCAAGCTGGACGGCGACCCGCGGGTCCATGACATCCTCGACCGGGACGCCGCGGCGCGTCTCGCGCTCAGCAACCCGAAGCGGCTGGCCCGAGGCCGGATTTAGACCTAGGTAATCACTTAATGCTAAGAGCTATATATTAACAATGGACCTGGGGCCTGACGATGACGCACTTTCTGGTGAATGCGGAGAATCCCGGCGGCTACAAGCTCGAGGAGATCCTCATGGCGATCCGCAAGGAGGTCATCCTGCGCGCCACCAAGATCGTAGACGATCACAGGCCCGAAGCCCATCAGGTCCTGGAGAACAATATCAAGATCCTCCAACTCCTGTCGGACAGCATAATGCTCGCCGAGGACAGCAGCCGCATTCTCGACAAGACCTTCGGCCCCCCGAAGGACGGCCAACCGCGCATCGGCACGGGGTAATCTGTCCCGCACCCTGATTGTCCAGCCGCCCGCGCAGCGCGAATCCAGGTCTCGTTCTTTACTTCGCCCGTCCCGCCGATATCCTGACCCCTTAGAAGAGACCGACTTCCGGGGCAATGAGGGACGTCATGACGCAAGGTGATGATCGCGGCCGGCTGCCGGGCCTCTTCGAGTTGGCCACCTCGGACGGGGTCCTGAAGCGTTCGCTGTTGACCT
>JAOUCL010000269.1 GCA_029859805.1 Rhodospirillales bacterium
CGCCTTCATCTCGCCCGCCACCGTCTCCAGCTCGTCGACCGAGACCGCCTCGCCGATGCCGCAGCCCTTGCACAGATAGACGCCGGGTTTCCTGTCTTCCACCTTCACGTCCTCCTAGCTTTGGCCCGGGCCGGCGCGGCCGCCGACCGCCTGGATCGCCTTGAGCGCCGCGGCGGTCGCCGACTGCACGGAGAGCGAAACGTCGTGGGGCGCGGCGGCGACCCCCGCCGGAATGATACCGTCGTCGCCCTCCAGCGCCGGCACGACGAAGCCGTAGTCGTCGGCCTCGAGCGACATGGGCGGGTGGTAGTCGCCGGCCGCGTTCGGCTGCATGCCGGTCGCCAGCACCACGAGGTCGTAGGGGTTCTTGTAGATCTCGCGGGTGATCGTGTCCTCGCCGCAGACCGTCGGCCGGCCGTCCTCGCCGACCACGATCGAGCCGGGCTTGGACTTGATGAAGCGGACCTGCGGGTCGGCGGCGACCTTTTGGTAGAAGGCCTCCAGCTTGTCGTGGGCGCGGATGTCGATGTAGTAGATGTCGACCTCGGCGTCCTCGTACTGCTCGCGCAGATAGGCGGCGTGCTTGAGCGAGCCCAGGCAGCAGATGCGCGAGCAGTAGGGCAGGTGGTTGTGGTCGCGCGAACCGGCGCACTGGATCAGCGCGACGTGCTTGGCCGCTTCGCCGTTGGACGGCCGAACGATTTTGCCGCCGGTCGGCCCGGCGTGGTTGGCCAGGCGCTCCATCTCCATGTTCGTCACGATGTCCGGGCTGTGGACGTAGTTGTAGGGCTCGATCTTGGCCGGGTCGTAGGGTGTCCAGCCGGTGGCCCAGACGATGGCGCCCGCCGTGAGGTCGAAGGTCTGCTCCTTTTCCTCGAGGTCGACCGCGCCGTAGCTGCAGGCCGCCTTGATCTTCTCGGCCTCGGGCGTGCCGATCGCCTCCGGGGCGACGACATAGCGCATCGGATAGGCGTGCTCGTGGGGCAGATAGGCCGCCTTGACCTTGCTCAGGCCGAAGTTGAAGGGATCGGGCACCTCCATCTCGGTGGCCTCGGCGCAGGCGCCGCAGGCGGTGCAGTTGGCGTTCACGTAGCGCGGCGTGGTCTTTACCGTGACCGTGTAGTCGCCCTTGCGGCCATCGACCGCGACCACGCTGGCCATGGTGAAGAGCTTGAGCTTCCGGTTCTTGCGGATGCGCTGGAAATTGATTTCCAGGCCGCAGGCCGGATGGCAGAGCTTGGGAAAGTACCGGTTCAGCTGCGCCACCCGTCCGCCGATGACCGGGCCGCGTTCCAACA
The DNA here is from genome assembly GCA_029859805.1 of Rhodospirillales bacterium. Lineage (GTDB taxonomy): Bacteria > Pseudomonadota > Alphaproteobacteria > Kiloniellales > JAKSDN01 > CAMYKD01. Next base: position 1,299 of record JAOUCL010000269.1, read on the forward strand.
ACACGACCTCGTAGCCGACCTCCGCCGCCTCCACCGCGGCCGTGACGCCGGAAATGCCGCCGCCGACGACGAGGATCGTCTGACTCTTGGGCCCTTCGTTCGCCATGATCTCTGGCCTTCTCTGTCCGCCTCATGGATCCGGCGCATGCCGCAGCCCCATTGCGGCAACACGCCCGATATTAGGATGTCTCGGTCAGCCCGAAAATCTTATCTTTCCTATGGTTTTCCTTCTTCGCGTCAGCGCTGAAGCAGCCGGATGCCCCCCGAAGGACGGCGCGCACCGTCCGAACCTGCGTCTTACACATTCAAAAATTGTAATTTGTTGTAGCCCGGGAGGCAAGGTTTTTGCTACAAAGCAGATTATCGGCGTGCGCACCCGCCTCGGGTGTGCGGGGAACGCGACGCGAATCCCGGTCGGGCAACGGGAGCAAACGGACGAAGGGAGTGCTTTCGATGTCGAGGTTGGTTGCACCGCACGGGAACGGCACCATCAAGCCCCTGCTGATCCCAGGCGTAGAACGGGGCGAAGAGCTGAAACGCGCGGCGACCCTGAAGAGCGTGCCGCTCACAAGCCGCGAGACCTCCGATCTGGTGATGCTCGCGATGGGCGCCTACACGCCCTTGGACGGCTTCATGGGCGAGGCCGACTGGCGCGGGGTCTGTCTGGACATGAAGATGACCAGCGGCCTGTTCTGGCCGATCCCGATCACCTTGTCCTGCGACAAGGACCTGGCCGAGACCATCCACATCGAAGAGGAGGTGGCGCTGGTCGACGCGGAGTCGGGCGAGATCATGGCGATCCTGGAGGTCCTGGAGAAGTACAAGATCGACAAGGAGCTGGAATGCGAGCACGTGTTCCGCACCACGGACCCGGCGCATCCCGGCGTGGCCAAGGTCATGGCCCAGGGCGACGTCAACCTCGCGGGCCGGGTCATGGCGCTCAGCGAAGGCGTCTACCCGACGGCCTACAAGGGCCTCTACCTTCGCCCGGCGGAGACCCGGGCCCTCTTCTCGGAGAAGGGCTGGTCGAAGGTCGCCGCCTTCCAGACCCGCAACCCCATGCACCGCAGCCACGAGTACCTGGCCAAGATCGCGGTCGAGATCTGCGACGGCCTGCTGATCCACCAGGTGCTCGGCAAGCTCAAGCCCGGCGACATTCCGGCCGAGGTCCGGGTCCAGGCGATCGATGCGCTGGTCGAGAACTACTTCGTGCCCGGCACCGTGATCCAGGCCGGCTATCCCATCGAGATGCGCTACGCCGGCCCGCGCGAGGCGCTTTTGCACGCCCTGTTCCGGCAGAACTTCGGCTGCTCGCACCTGGTCATCGGCCGCGACCACGCCGGCGTCGGCAGCTACTACGGGCCCTTCGACGCGCACCACATCTTCGACACCCTGACGCCGGACAGCCTGGAAACCGAACCGCTGAAGATCGACATCACCTTCTATTGCGAGCGCTGCGGGAGCACGGCTACCAACCGCACCTGCCCGCACCCCGAGGAACATCGGCTGTCGATTTCGGGAACCCGGCTGCGCGAGATGTTCGCCAAGCACGAAAAGATTCCGGGCGAGTTCAGCCGGCCGGAGGTGCTCGAGGTGCTTCAGGCCCACTACGACAGCCAGGCGTAACAGAGGGCCGGGCTCGCCGCGCTTCGCCGAACCGGAGAGCGCATTGGTCATGGAAGAGCACCGCTACTATGTCGTTTCGCCGGGCGGCGAGGGGGTCTTCGGCTACGACAGCGCCGAGGCGGCGCGGGCCGTGGCCTGCGACTACGGCCCGGGCGCGCACATCGTCGACACGGGGGCCATGCCCTATTGCCCCATGGTCCACCGCGTCGACGAGGCGGGCGAGCCGGTCTATCTCGAATACGGCGCCTGGGACACCCGGGTCGGGGTCGACCGCAACCTCATAGAGGCGGTCAAGAAGGGCTACCCGCCGATCGTCCAGGCCTTCCTGGCCAAGGGCGCGAACGTGAACGCGGCCGACGGCGACGGCGGGACGTCCCTGATCTGGGCGGTGGCGCGGGGCCAGCCCGAGACCGTGCGGCTGCTGCTGGAGAGCGGCGCCGACGCCAATGCCGCCGACGGCGAGGGCATGACCGCGCTGAGGCTGGCGGAGCGCAAGAAGCTGCCGGAGATCGCCGAGATCCTGGTGGCGGCGGGCGCACGCGCGTAGAGGACCGGAAGAAAGCGTCGGGGCGCGGCTTTTACTCCCTCCAGAAGGGTAGTCCGATGCCGTTTTCGGCCCGGCAGCGACGCAAAATCCGCGCCGAATTGATCTATCTCAAAGGAACCCTGTTCAACATATGCGATTTTTCATATATACTCGCGGCCTCGCTTCGCACGACGTCATGTCGTGCGGGGAGCGGGGAGGCCTCGTGTTCCACACGGAACCGGGGAGTTGTCGGAATCCAGAGGTGAATCTTCGCCTCCAGACCCAGAGGTAAGCCGAATGCCCACTTTCGTACACACCGAAAAGTGCGATGGCTGCAAGGGAGGCGAGGTCACCGCCTGCATGCACATCTGTCCGCACGACCTCATGAAACTCGATGTCGAGCGCATGAAGGCCTACAACCAGGAACCCGACCAGTGCTGGGAGTGCCTGTGCTGCGCCAAGGCCTGCCCGCGGCAGGCGATCGAGCTTCGCCCCTACGCCGACTTCGTGCCCATGGGCGGAACCGCCATTCCGCTGCGCACCGATTCGGCCATCATGTGGACCATCAAGTTCCGCGACGGCGAGGTGAAGCGCTTCAAGTTCCCGGTCCGCACGACGCCTGTCGGCAGCATCGATCCCTACGGCGGCAAGCCCCCGGCGGGAGATATCAACAGCCAGCTCCTATTCACCGAAGCCAACATGCAGCTGCCGACGCTCTCAGGCTGAGCCGGCGCCGGCAGTTGGCCCCCGCCGCCGTGCGGGGCAATTCCTAGGGACGGGGAGGACGACGTCTTATGAGTGACACCAACATTGGCAATCCCGAGATCGTCGAGGTCGAGACCGACCTCCTGATTATCGGCGGCGGCATGGCCGCCTGCGGCTGTGCCTACGAGGCGCAGCGCTGGGCGCCCGACGGCATGAAGGTCATCATGGTCGACAAGGCCGCGGTGGACCGCTCCGGCGCCGTCGCGCAGGGCCTGTCCGCGATCAACACCTATATCGGCGACAACAAGCAGGAAGACTACGTCAAGATGGTCCATGCGGACCTGATGGGCATCACCCGGGACGACCTCGTGTTCGACGTCGGCCGTCACGTCGACGAAAGCGTGGAGCTGTTCGAGGAATGGGGCCTGCCGATCTGGAAGACCAAGGAGACGGAAGGCAAGTCTCTCAGGGACGGCGGCAAGCCGGTCCGCTCGGGCAAGTGGCAGATCATGATCAACGGCGAGAGCTACAAGCCCATCGTCGCCGAGGCCGCGAAGAAGGCGATCGGGATCGAGAACATCTACGAGCGCGTCTTCATCGTGAAGCTGCTGCTCGACGCCAACGACGACAACCGGATCGCCGGCGCGGTCGGCTTCTCGGTGCGCGAGGACAAGATCTTCGTCTTCAAATGCAAGAGCGCTTTGCTCGCCGGCGGCGGCGCGGTGAACGTGTTCCGGCCCCGCTCCACCGGCGAGGGCCAGGGCCGCACCTGGTATCCGGTGTGGAACGCGGGCTCGACCTATTCCATGGCGGTCGAGGCCGGCGCCGAGATGACCATGATGGAGAACCGCTTCGTCCCGGCCCGCTTCAAGGACGGTTACGGCCCGGTCGGCGCCTGGTTCCTGCTGTTCAAGTCGAAGGCGATGAACGCCTTCGGCGAGGACTACATGGTCAAGAACAAGGACATGCTCAAGGACTTCGCGCCCTACGACACAGCCGCCGTGGTCCCGACCTGCCTGCGCAACCACCTGATGCTCAAGGAGATGAAGGACGGTTTCGGGCCGATCTTCATGGACACGCCCACGGCCATGAAGAAGCTGTCCGAGACCATGACGCCCAAGGAGGTCAAGCACCTCGAGGCCGAGGCCTGGGAGGACTTCCTCGACATGTGCATCGGCCAGGCCGCGGTCTGGGCCGGCATGAACATCCGGCCGGAAGAGACGGCCTCCGAGCTGATGCCGACCGAGCCCTATCTGCTCGGCAGCCATTCCGGCTGCTGCGGCATCTGGGTCTCGGGGCCCGAGGACGTCGACTCGCCGGCCGAGTGGAAATGGGGCTATAACCGCATGACCACCGTGAAGGGCCTATTCACCGCGGGCGACGGCGTCGGCGCGTCGGGCCACAAGTTCTCCTCCGGCTCGTTCGCCGAGGGCCGCATCGCCGGCAAGAACATGGTCCGCTTCGCGCAGGACAACAGCAGCCACCAGCCGGCGTTCAAGGCCGACATCAACGAGATCTCGGAAGAGATCTACAAGCCGGTCCGCACCTATCTCGAGCACAAGGACAAGACGACGGCCGAGGACATCAACCCGCACTATATCCTGCCGCGCATGTTCCAGATGCGCTTGCAGAAGTTGATGGACGAGTACGTCGCCGGCGTGTCCACCTACTACCAGACCAACAAGGTCATGCTCGAGAAGGGCCTGGAGCTGCTCGAGATGTGCAAGGAGGACAGCGCCCATCTCAGGGCCAAGGACCTCCACGAGCTGCTCCGCGCCTGGGAGAACTATCACCGCGTGCGGACGGCCGAGGTCCACCTGCGCCACATCCTCTACCGCGAGGAAACCCGCTATCCCGGCTTCTTCTACCGGGCGGACTTCCCGGAGCTCGACGAGGAGAACTGGCACTGCTTCGTCAACTCGCGCATGGACCCGGACACCGGCGAGTGGACGATGATGAAGAAGGATTGGGTGGGGCTCGTCGACCACGGCCACTGACGGGACCAAATCCACCGAAAGACGGGCAGGGGCGCCGCTTGGACCGGCGCCCCTTTCCTATAGTGTGGAACCACCCGGCCGCTGGCGATTCCCATCCGGCGCAACTATCAAGACCTTCCTCGACAGGAGAACAGATCCGATGTTTGTCGTACTTCTCAAGTTTTCAGACAACAAAGGCAAAGCCAGCCAATTCATGGAAGGCCACAAAGAATGGATCAAGCGCGGTTTCGATGACGGCGTGTTCTTGTTGGCCGGTAGCCTGCAACCCAATTTGGGCGGCGGGATCGTGGCACACGATACGTCACTGTCGGACCTGCAAGGCAGAGTGAATACAGATCCGTTCGTGGCCGAGAAGGTGGTGAAAGCCGAAATCCTGGAAATCACCCCATCAAAAGCCGATGCACGGCTGAATTTCTTGCTCGATTGAGCAATCTTCCTCCCGGCGAGTCGACGATGATGAAGAAGGACTGGGTGGGCCTCGTCGACCACGGCCACTGACGGGACCCGAAGCACCGAAAGACGGGCAGGGGCGCCGCTCGGACCGGCGCCCCATTTCCTGTGGCGCGGAACCGCTCCACGGCCAAGAACGCGGGACCCGTCTCGCTCCGTCATGATCGCCGAACCGAACGTCAGCTTTCGGATCGCAGACCGGTCCTCCATCTGCGGCGATTGGTTGGAGTGTTCCTTAGCCATAAGCAGACTCACGCCGCTCCGCAACAGCACCCGCAATTTGCCACATTGCGATGCCGGTGGTGGGAGCCGTCCACTGCATCAGAT
>JAOUCL010000270.1 GCA_029859805.1 Rhodospirillales bacterium
ACGGCCACGCGACCCACGCGCAGGAGCCCGCCTGGTTCACCACGGCGCCCGTTGGAGCGTTGAAGACGCTGCTGGACAAAGTCGGCTGGCAGGCCGGGGAGGTCCAGCTCTACGAGATCAACGAAGCCTTCGCGGTCGTGACCATGGCGGCAATGCGCGACCTCGACCTGCCGCACGACAAGGTCAACGTGCACGGCGGCGCCTGCGCGCTGGGCCATCCGATCGGCGCCTCGGGCGCGCGCATCCTGGTCACCCTGCTGGCGGCGCTGGAAACTTATGACTTGAAGAGAGGTGTCGCAGCGCTCTGCATCGGCGGCGGCGAGGCCACCGCCATGGCGATCGAGCGCGTCAAAGAGTAACGGGCACAAGGCCGTGGCGCTGCAAATGAAACCCGTTTGTGAGAAATGCGAGACCGGTTTGCCGCCCGGCCGCGAGGCTTATATCTGCAGCTTCGAGTGCACCTTCTGCCGGGCCTGCGCGACCGAGCTGGAGCACCGCTGCCCGAACTGCGGCGGCGAGCTGGTCGTCCGGCCGCGGCGCAGGACGGACCCGGAACACCCTGCCGTTGCCTGAATCCGCCCCATCCGGAATCGAAAGAGAGGCCACATGCCGAGCGCTCTGATCACCGGCGCCAATCGTGGAATCGGGCTCGCGTTCGCGCGCTCCTTCGCAGCCGACGGTTGGCAGGTCTACGGCTGCTGCCGCCAGCCCGACAAGGCGCGCGAGCTGAAGGATCTGGCGGGCGAGGTGACGGTGCACCGCCTGGACGTGACCGACGGCCTGCAAGTCGCCGGCCTGGCGCGCGAACTGGCCGGCCAGCCGGTCGACATCCTGCTCAACAACGCCGGCATCTATGGCTCGCGCGCCGGCTTCGGCGAGACCGACTTCGAAGTCTGGCCGCAGGTCTTCCAGGTAAACGTTATGGCGCCCCTGCGCCTGGCCGAGCGTTTCGTCGAGCAGGTGGCCCAAAGCGACCGTAAGTTGATAGTCAACATTTCCAGCCGCATGGGATCTATTGCCGAGAATTCGAGCGGCGGCGGCTACGTCTATCGCTCGTCGAAGGCGGCGCTCAACATGGTCGCCAGATCGCTGTCGATCGATCTGGCGGGCCGTGGCATTACCGTCGTGATGTTTCATCCGGGCTGGGTCCAGACCGACATGGGCGGCGCCAATGCGGCGGTCACGGCCGGCGAGAGCGTCGCCGGCATGCGCGCCGTGATCGAGCGGCTGACCCCGGCGGACAACGGCCGGTTTTTCACCCATGATGGAGGAGAGATCCAGTGGTGAGAGAGGGGAGCGCGACGGCGTATCACTTGGCGCAGGTCAATATGGCGCACGCCCTCGCGCCGCTCGACGACCCGCTCCTGGCCGATTTCATGGCCAAGCTGGACGAGATCAACGCGTTGGCCGACCGCAGTCCGGGCTTCGTCTGGCGCCTGCAGTCAGAAAGCGGCAACGCGACCGACATCGATGTTTCTCCCGATCCGCGGCTGCTCATCAACCTCTCGGTCTGGGACTCTCTCGAGAGCCTTTTCGGGTATGTCTACCGGAGCGGCCATGCCGAGGTCATGCGCCGCCGCCGCGAATGGTTCGAGCGGATGTCCGGGCCGTATGTCGCCCTTTGGTGGGTGCCGGCCGGGCATCGGCCGGGCGTCGAGGAAGCCTTGGCGCGCCTCGAGATCCTGAAGCGGGACGGACCAACACCCCGTGCCTTCACCTTCAAACAGCATTTTCCGTCGCCCAGCGGCCGAGGCGGCGACCTGACCGAGCGGGAGGTGGAGGAGGCCAGATGCACCTGACCGAAGAGCAGGCACTCATTCGCGACACGGCGCGCGCCTTCGCGCGCGAGCAGTTGGCGCCCAAGGGGGCGGAATGGGACCGCGAAGCGCGCTTCCCCAAGGAGGCGATCGCCGAGATGGGCCGGCTCGGCTTCCTCGGCATGGTGGTACCCGAGGAATGGGACGGCGCCGGCGCCGATCACGTGGCCTACGCGCTGGCCATGATCGAGGTGGCAGCGGGTGACGGCGCCTGCTCGACGATCATGAGCGTGCACAACTCGGTCGCCTGCATGCCGATCCTGAAGTACGGCACACCCGAACAGAAGGAGCGGTTTCTGCGGCCGCTGGCCCGCGGCGAGGTCCTGGGCGCCTTCTGCCTGACCGAGCCCCAGGCCGGCTCCGACGCCGCCGCGCTCGAGACCCGGGCCGAGAAGGTCGGCAACCATTACGTCCTGAACGGCGTCAAGCAGTTCATCACGTCCGGACAGAACGCGGACCTCGCCATCGCCTTTGCGGTGACCGACCCGGCCGCCGGCAAGAAAGGCATCTCCGCCTTCATCGTGCCGACCGACACCCCGGGATACCGGGTGGCCGGTGTCGAGAAGAAGCTGGGCCAGCGGGCCTCGGACACCTGCCAGATCGTCTTCGAGGACCTGAAGCTGACCCCCGACCTGCTGCTCGGCCAAGAGGGCGAGGGCTACAGGATCGCGCTCGCCAACCTGGAGGGCGGGCGTATCGGCGTTGCATCGCAGGCCGTCGGCATGGCGCGCGCCGCCTACGAGGCGGCCCTGGCCTATGCCAAGGAGCGAAAGAGCTTCGGCCGGCCGATCATCGAGCATCAGGCCGTCGCCTTCCGCCTGGCCGACATGGCGACCCGCATTCGTGCCGCCGAGCTGCTGGCGCTCGACGCCGCGGCTCTGCGCGATTCGGGCAAGCCCTGCCTCAAGGAGGCCGCCATGGCCAAGCTCTTTGCCTCGGAGATGGCCGAGCGGGTCTGTTCGGACGCGATCCAGGTCCACGGCGGCTACGGCTACGTGGCCGACTTCCCGGTCGAGCGCATCTACCGCGACGTCCGGGTCTGTCAGATCTACGAAGGCACCAGCGATGTTCAGCGCCTGGTGATCAGCCGCCAGATAGCCGCCGACTAGGAGGATCCATGGCCGAGCCCATCGAGTTCTACTTCGACTTCTCCAGCCCCTACGGCTATCTGGCCGCTCAGAGGATCGACGAGATCGGCGAAAGGCATGGCCGCGAGGTGGCGTGGAAGCCCTTCCTGCTGGGCGCAGTCTTCAAGACGACGCGCAGCGAGCCGCTCCTGGGGATTCCCATGAAGGGCGATTACGCCCGGATCGACCTACCGCGCGTGGCGCGCCTGATGGGCGTGCCCTTCGCCCTGCCGAGCCCCTTTCCCTTCATGTCGGTGGCGGCTTGCCGGGCTTTCTACTGGCTCTCGGACAGGGATCCGGCCAAGGCCAAGGCGCTGGCCAAGGCGATCATCGACGCCTCCTTCGGCGAAGGCCGGGACATGAGCGGCGCGGCCGCCGTGCTGGAGACCGCCGGAAGCTTGGGCGTCGATCCCGGGCAGCTGGGGGCCGCGCTGCAGGACCCGGCGGTCAAGGACCGGCTCAGGGCCGAGGTCGACGAGGGCATCGAGAAGGGCGTATGCGGCTCGCCCTTCGTCTTGGTCGATGGTGAGCCCTTCTGGGGTCACGACCGTCTGGATCATGTCGAAAAATGGCTGGAGACCGGTGGCTGGTAGCCCCGGATCACGCCTCGGCCAGGATCTCCCGGTAGAGCGCCCGGTCGATGTTCCCGCCGGAGAGCACCAGACCGACCTTGCGGCCGGCCATGCTGTCCTTCTCCTGGAGGAGCGCGGCCAGCGGCGCGGCGCCGGCGCCCTCGGCCAGGTTGTGGGTGTCGGTGTAGTAGGCGCGCATAGCCGCCTTGATCTCGTCTTCCGAGACCGTGACGATCCGCTCGGCCCCGGCGTTGATTATCGCGACAGCCTCGGCGACCGGTACCCGGCACGCCATGCCGTCGGCCAGGGTCTCGGCCGAGTTGGTCGAGACCGGCGTGCCCTTTGCGAAGGAGAGCGCATAGCAGGGGGCGTTCTCGGAAACCACGCCGACCACCTTGGTTTCGAGCCCGAGTGCGTCGCGCACGGTAATCGCGCCGCAGATACCCGAGCCCAGGCCGATCGGCACGTAGACGGTGTCGAGGTCGGGCACCGCCGTGAGGAACTCCAGGCTGTAGCTGCCCACCCCCAGGATCAGCAGGGGATCGAAGGACTCGACCATGAAGAGGCCGTCGTTCGCCGCCCGCTCGCGGGCGTATTCGAGGGCGGCCTGGAAATCGTGACCGTGGACCACGAGCTCCGCCCCCTGGGCGGTCATGGCGGTGTTCTTCTCGACGCTGTTGCCCTCGGGAACGACGATGGTCGCGGCGAGCCCAAGAAGGCCGGCGGCGCAGGCGATGGACTGGCCGTGGTTGCCGCGCGTCGCGGAAATCACGCCCGACAGCTCCGGTTTGCGGCTTTTCAGGTCGCTCAGATAGGCGATGCCGCCGCGCACTTTGAAGGCGCCGATCTGCGTATGGTTCTCGTGCTTGACCCAGACCTCGCAACCGCTCCGCTCGGCCAGGAGCGGCCAGCGGTGTTGGGCGGTCGGCTGAACGTGGCGGTGCACGAGCTCGGCGGTGTCTTCGATCCGCTTCAGGCTGAACATGGCGGGGGGTTCCGGTTGCGCTTTGACTCCTAGCGACCATAGAGTGGCCGGACCCGGGTCTTCAACCCCCCGGGAGATCCAGTCCCGCGATTTTCCTTGCCGCGCAGGGTGCGGCTTTGCGACTCTCCGGCTCGGAGCAGAGGAGTCCGCCGTGAAAGGCAGCCGAAGCAGATGACCGTCCTCAAGAGCATGATCTCGACCCGCTCGGCCGAGTTCCGCGAAAACCACGCCGCCATGACGGCGCTGATCGCGGACCTCAAGGCCAAGGTCGAAGAGATCAAGCAGGGGGGCGGCGCGCAGGCGCGAGACAAGCACCTGGCCCGCGGCAAGCTGCTGCCGCGCGAGCGGGTGCGCACGCTGCTCGACCAGGGCTCGCCCTTCCTGGAGCTGTCCCAGCTGGCCGCCTACGGGTTGTACGGCGGCGAGGTGCCCGCGGCCGGCATCGTCACCGGAATCGGCCGGGTGGTCGGGCGAGAGTGCATGGTCGTCGCCAACGACGCGACCGTGAAGGGCGGCACCTATTTTCCGCTCACCGTCAAGAAGCACCTGCGCGCCCAGGAGATCGCCCGGGAGAACCATCTGCCCTGCGTCTACCTGGTGGATTCCGGCGGCGCCAATCTGCCGAGCCAGGACGAAGTCTTCCCCGACCGCGACCACTTCGGGCGGATCTTCTACAACCAGGCCACCCTCTCGGCCGCCGGCATTCCGCAGGTCGCCCTGGTCATGGGGTCCTGTACGGCCGGCGGCGCCTACGTGCCCGCCATGTCGGACGAGAGCGTGATCGTGCAGAACCAGGGCACGATTTTCCTGGGCGGTCCGCCGCTGGTGAAAGCGGCAACGGGCGAGAGGGTGAGCGCCGAGGAGCTGGGCGGCGCGGAGGTGCACGCGCGCACCTCGGGCGTCACCGACTACATGGCGGTGAACGACGCGCACGCCCTCGCGATCGCGCGGCGCATCGTCGGCAACCTGAACCGCGTGAAGCGACACGACCTGGATTTGGCCGAGCCGCGCGATCCGCTCTACGACCCGGCGGAGCTCTACGGCGTCGTGCCGGCCGACCTGAAGACGCCCTACGACGCGCGCGAGGTCATCGCGCGTCTGGTCGACGCGAGCGAGTTCGACGAGTTCAAGGCGCTCTACGGCACGACCCTGGTCTGCGGCTTCGCGCGGCTCCACGGCTATCCGGTCGGTCTGGTCGCCAACAACGGCATTCTGTTTTCGGAGTCCGCGCTCAAGGGCGCGCACTTCATCGAGCTCTGCTGCCAGCGCCGCATCCCGCTCGTCTTCCTCCAGAACATCACCGGTTTCATGGTCGGCCGCAAGTACGAAGCCGGGGGCATCGCCAAGGACGGCGCCAAGATGGTGACCGCCGTGGCCACTGCCCGGGTGCCCAAGTTCACCGTGATCCTGGGCGGCAGCTTCGGCGCCGGCAATTACGGTATGTGCGGCCGGGCCTACGGTCCGCGCCTGCTCTGGATCTGGCCGGGCGCGCGCATCTCGGTCATGGGCGGCGAGCAGGCGGCCACGGTGCTGGCCACGGTCCGGCGCGACGCCATGGCCGCCCGCGGCGAGACTTGGCGGGCCGAGGAGGAGGCCGCCTTCCGGGCGCCGATCCTCAAGCAGTATGATCACCAGGGCCACCCCTACTACGCCACGGCGCGGCTCTGGGACGACGGCATCGTCGACCCGCTAGACACGCGCATGGTCCTGGGCCTGGGCATCTCGGCGGCGCTCAACGCGCCGATCGAGGCGACCCGTTTCGGCGTCTTCAGGATGTGACGGCCATGGAAGAACCCTTCTTTCTCGAGGAAATCGGCGAGAGCGGGGTGGCTCGCATCACGCTTACCCGCACGCGGGTCCACAATGCCTTCAACGATCTCCTGATCGCCGAACTGACGCGCAGCCTGGAGGGCCTGGAAAGCGATCCGCGCGTGCGCGCCGTCGTGCTGGCGGCTCAGGGCAACAGCTTCTCGGCCGGCGCCGACCTGACCTGGATGGAGCGCATGGCCGGCTACGGCAAGGACGAGAACCTGGAGGATGCCCGGGCTCTGGCCGAGCTCATGCGCCGGCTCAACACGCTGGCCAAGCCAACCCTGGCTCTGGTCCAGGGGCCCGCCTTCGGCGGCGGGGTCGGGCTGGTTGCTTGCTGCGACATTGCGATCGCCGCCGAGACCGCTTCCTTCTGCCTGTCCGAAGTCCGGCTCGGCCTGATCCCGGCGGTGATCTCGCCCTATGTCGTCACCGCCATGGGCGCCCGCGCGGCCCGCCGCTACTTCCTGACCGCCGAGCGCTTCTCCGCCGTCGAGGCCTTGCGGCTCGGCCTGGTTCACGAAGTGGTGCCCGACGAGCAGTTGGAGTCTCGTGGCGAACGCCTCGTCAAGGCCTTGCTGACCGGCGGCCCGAAAGCCC
>JAOUCL010000052.1 GCA_029859805.1 Rhodospirillales bacterium
GCCGGACCAGACGGCCTTCGTGACCGATACGGTGACCCTCGACGGCAGCGCCTCGAGCGATGTCGACGACGACCTTCTGACCTATAGCTGGTCGCTCACCTCGGTGCCCGCGGGCAGCTTCGCGACGCTGTCCGATCCGGCGGCGGTCAACCCGACCTTCGAGGTCGACGAGTTCGGCACCTACGTCGCGCAGCTGATCGTCAACGACGGCACGGTGAACAGCGCACCGGTCTCGACGAGCGTCACCACCGAAAATAGCGCCCCGGTGGCCAATGCCGGGCCCGACCGGACTGTCCTCGTGAACGCCACGGTGGCGCTAAACGGTAGCGCTTCGAGCGACGTCGACGGGGACCCGCTGATCTATGCCTGGTCGTTGACCTCCGTACCCGCCGGCAGCGGGGCGGTGCTGTCCGACCCGACGTCGGTCACGCCGACCTTCGATGCCGACCTGCTGGGCAGCTACATCGCTCAGCTGATCGTCAATGACGGCGCGCTGAGCAGCGATCCGGATTCCGTGGTCATCACGGCCTCGGCCGAAGGCCCGTCTGGACCGGATATCGACCTGTCGCCGCTGTCAATTGACTACGGTTCGGTCGTCATAGGCACGCGCCAGTTCGGCTTGGTGAATATCCGGAATCTGGGCGATGCCGACCTGACCGTTACGACATTGACCTTGGGCGGCAGTCTCGATTTCCAACTCAATAATCCGGACCGAGAGCCGCCGTTCACGATCAGGCCGGGCCGCTCGGCGTCCATAGGCGTCGACTATATTCCGTCCGATGGCGGCGTGGACGCCGGCACGCTGGACGTCGCCAGCGACGATCCCGATGAGCCCGTGGTTCAGGTCGTCCTGAGCGGCTCCGGTGCGGTGGGCACTCCCGACATCGACGTATCGCCGCCGTCGATCGATTACGGATCGGTCCTCGTGGGCACGCGCCAGTTCGGTTTCGTGACCGTCTGGAACCTGGGCGATGGCGACCTGACCGTTACGACATTGACCTTGGGTGGGAGCCTTGATTTCCAACTTAACAATCCGGACCATGTGCCGCCGTTCACGATCAAGCCGGGTCGCGCGGCGTCCATAGGCCTGGACTACATTCCGTCCGACAGCGGCGTGGATGCCGGCACGCTGGACATCGCCAGCGACGATCCCGATGAACCGGTGATTCAGGTCGTCCTGAGCGGCTCCGGCGCGACGGGCACGCCGGACATCGCCGCGTCGCCGCCGGCACTCGATTACGGGTCGGTCGTCGTAGGCACGCGCCAGTTCGGTTTCGTGAGCGTCCAGAACCTGGGCGATGCCGACCTGACGATAAGCGGCATTGACGTTCAAGGCGGCCTCGACTTCCGGCTCAACACGGACCACACGCTCCCGTTCGTAGTCAGGCCGGGCGACGTCGTCTCGATCGGCGTGGATTACATCCCCTCCGACGTGGGCACTGACAGCGCACCGCTGGACATCGTAAGCGATGATCCCGACCAGCCTATTCTGACCGTGCCCTTGAGCGGGAGCGGTGTGCCCTAGGCCGTTTTCGCTTCGCTTGGAATCGGCGCCGGCCCGCTCTCCCTCCCAGCCACTCGTGGCCCCGAGGGGGAGCGGGCGATGCCGGAACATCGCCGTAAGGAAGCTGCCCAATTGCTCACTGTGCGGTAAAGCCGCCGTCGAGGACCAGCTCGGCGCCGGTCATGTAGGTCGCTTCGTCGCTCGCCAGATAGAGCGCGGCGCGGGCGACCTCCTCCGGCTCGGCCAAACGGCCCAAGGGCTGGCGTCTGGCGAGCTTCGCCTTGACCGTCACCGCATCGCCGAACGCTTGCGTTATATCGTCCAGCATGGCCGTGTTTGTGAAACCCGGATGCAGCGAGTTGACCCGGATGCCGTAGTTCCGCTCGGCGCAGTAGAGCGCGGCGGACTTGGTGAAGAGCCTGAGGCCCCCCTTGGCGGCGGAATAGGCGGCCAGCATGGGCGCGCCGACGATCCCGGCGACCGAGGATAGGTTGACGATCGCCCCGCCGCCGGTCTCCTTCATCGCGCCGATGGCCGTACGCGTGCCCAGAAAGGCCCCGTCCAGGTTGACGGCCATGATCCGCCGCCACTCTTCCAGTGTCGTCTCCTCGAGGCTTTTCGTGAGCGCCAGGCCCGCGTTGTTCACGAGCACGTCGAGCCGGCCGAAGCGATCCAGGACCGCATCCATGGCCCGCGCCCAGTCCTCCTCGCGCGTTACGTCGAGCGCCAGCGCCAGCGCCGCGTCCCCGCCCTCCGGCGCCGCCAGGTCGCTCGCCACGACCTGCGCGCTCTCCGCCGCGAAGAGCGCGGTCATGGCCCGGCCGATGCCGCCCGAAGCGCCGGTGATGAGCGCCACCTTGCCCGAAAGTCGTGCCATGCCGTCCTCCGGCCCGCTTTTTCGCTCGGTCAAGACTGGCAGAAGACCGCGTTTGACGCCAGAGCGCCGCGCCGAGCGGCCCACGGGAGACGGATCGCGGAATCGGGTCTTGAGGCACGGCCCGGCGCGACGACGGCGGGAAAATCGTCATCCGACGGCGAAATACGCAACCTAGTCGCATTCCACGAAATGCTGTGCTATATGTCGCCGCTCAGCAATACGAGCCGTCTGGGGGACCCCAGGTAGATCGGCTGTCGTCAATGGGAGGTAAAGGATGAACATCAAAGCACCAATTGCTGTCGCGGCGGCTCTGCTGGTTGCAGCGGTAGGGCCGGCCTCGGCCGGTACGATCGAGAAGCTTCTCGATATGAAGACCACCGGGACGCCGCTCGAGCTCGAGGCCGTCGATCAGGGCGGCGCGCGGGCCAAGGCCCTGCAGGCCATCACCGAGCGGGTCAACCTGCCGCCGGGATTCGAGATCAGCCTCTATGCGGTGGTACCCGACGCCCGCCACATGGCGGTGGGCAACAACGTCGGCACGGTCTTCGTCGGCACGCGCAAGACCGCCGTCTGGGCAGTCACCGACCGCGACCGCGACCGGGTCGCCGACGAGGTGAAGCGCTTCGCGCCGAGCGTCGAGATGAATGTCCCGAACGGCGTCTGCTTCAGCAAGGACGGGTTCCTCTATGTCGCCGAGCACAACCGCCTGCTGATCTACCCGGCGGCCGAGTTCTTTTACGAAGGCCCCGACGTGGCCATCGGCGTGGTCAAGGACCCGCTTATTCCGGTCGAGGAGGAGTCCTTCAACCACGGGGCGCGGACCTGCGAGATCGGACCGGACGACAAGATCTACGTCACCCAGGGCCAGCCCTACAACGTGCCCCCGGCCTCGAAGTCGGAGCTGTACGACAAGGCCGGCGTTGGCGCCATCGTGCGGATGAACCGCTGGAACGGCTCGGAGTGGGAGGTCTATGCCAAGGGCATCCGGAACTCCGTGGGGCTCGGGTTCAACCCGGCCAACGGCGATCTCTGGTTCACCGACAACCAGGTCGACGGCATGGGCGACGACATTCCGCCGGGCGAGCTCAACCGCTCGACGGGCCCGGGCCAGCACTTCGGTTTCCCCTGGTTCGGCGGCGGCAAGGCGCGGACCAACGAGTACAAGGATTCCGAGCCGCCGGTCGACGTCACCTTCCCGGCGGTCGAGATGGTCGCGCATGCGGCCGACCTCGGCATGATGTTCTACACCGGCAAGATGTTGCCGGCGAAGTACCGCGGCGGCATCTTCAGCGCTCAGCACGGCTCGTGGAATCGTACCGAGCCGGTCGGCGCGCGCATCATGTTCACCTCGCTCAACGAGGAGGGCGGGGTGGCCAACACCGAGGTCTTCGCCGATGGTTGGCTGGACCAGGAGACCGGCGAGTACTATGGCCGACCGGTCGACGTCGTACAGTACCTCGACGGCTCGCTGCTGGTGTCGGACGACACCGCCGGTGCCATCTATCGCATTTCGTACAAGGGCACCGAGTAGCCGTTCGGCGGTCCGGGCGACTTGGGGGGCGCAACGACGCGCCCCCCTTGTCCGTTCCGGCCGATTAATCGCGATCAAGGACAGCGGAAATGTTCGATCGAGGCCATGTTTGTCGTGGGCATCCGGTACGTCGACTTGCCTGCGGTGCCGGAGTCGCGCTGCTGTGCCTGGGTCAGGTCACGGCGGCATCGGCGGCGGGCGACCTCGAGGCGGGCCGCGTCAAGGCCAAGGCCTGCGCCGTGTGCCATGGCATCGACGGGCTCGGCAAGCGCCCCGACATGCCGAACCTCGCCGGCCAGAACGAACCCTACATGGCCGAGCAGCTGCGCCGCTATCGCTCGGGCCGGCGCGCCCATCCGGAGATGAACGTGGTCTCCGAGGGGCTGAGCGACCAGGACATCGACGACCTGGCGCGCTACTACGCGGCCATAAAGATCACCGTCGAGTTGCCGAAGTAAGCGACCGCCTCGCGTGGCATAGCCCGCTTCCGGGCCGACATCTTGGCGCGTGCGGTCAAGTTCGTGCCGATCGATTGTAAGAGCCTGACCCAAAATGAACGAAGGTAAATCATAGTCTTAGCAGCTCCACGCCAGATATTGTCATGGCCGGACGTGATCCGGTCATCCAGGAGTTGCCAGCCCCTAAGGTTGTCCTGGATCGCCGGGTCAAGCCCGGCGACGACAAGGAGGGCTTCGTTAACACATTGATATCGTGCACTTCATTTCGAATCGGACTCTAAGACACGGAGTCCGCCTGCGCGGCGCACCGACCCTCGAGCCTCGGCAGACCGCGCTGCCCGTGCGCATCCCGCTGCCCAGGGTGGCGGTCGCCGATTCGATCTTTGACGACCAGGCCGCGATCAGGGGAAGATCCTTCGGGGCGAAGGCGCCCGCGTCCATGGCCAAGGAGGAGACGGTCTGAAATGACGGCGAAAAAGCTGACACGGCTTGCGGAGGAGGGCGCGGCAAGCGCGGAGGCCCGGACCCGGGTGGATCTCGCGGCCTGCTACCGGCTGACCGCCCACTTCGGCTACGACGACGTGATCTGGAACCACATCTCAGCGCGCATCCCCGGCGAAGACGCCTTCCTGATCAACCCGCTCGGCTACCGCTACGACGAGATCCGCGCGTCGAACCTGGTCAAGGTCGACCTGGAGGGGCGGGTGCTGGAGGGCGGCGAGACCAACCCGACCGGCTTCGTCATCCACAGCGCGATCCACCGGCGGCGCCCGGACGTCCGGTGTGTCATGCACACGCACACGCCCGGCGGCCTCGCCGTCTCGGCCCTGGCCGAGGGCCTGCTGCCGATGGTCCAGGACTCCTTCCTGTTCCACGACCGGGTCCGCTACCACGCCTACGAGGGGTTCTCGACCGACCTGGACGAGCGCGAGCGCTTGGCCGGGAGCCTGGGCAACGCTTCGGCGCTGATCCTGCGCAACCACGGCCTACTGACGGTCGGCCGGACCATCGGCGAGGCCTTCATGACCATGCACTACCTGGAGCGCGCCTGCCGGGTGCAAATCGCGGTGCTGTCGACCGGCCGCGAGATCAGCCTGCCGCCGCCCGAGGTCCGCGAAAAGGCGGCGCGGCAGTACGAGGACTTCCAGCCCGGCAAGTACGAATGGCTGGCACTGGTCCGCCTGATGGACAAGGTCGATCCCTCCTTCCGGGACTGAAGATTCCTGTCGTATGGGCTGGCTTACCGATTAAGATGCTGGTTCCTGGGGTCGGCCGTCTCGCGCCGCGCCCGATCATCGTAATACCACTAAAGCCAGGACCGACCCGACGTGGCCAGCCTCGACCTCTCGCCCGCCGGGCCCGCCGCCGCCCGCCGCGGCATCCTGTGGATGCTGCTGACCACGCTGTTCTTCGTCTCCATGGACGCGCTGGCCAAGCACCTGTCCCAGTCTTATCCCGTGCCCCAGGTGGTCTGGGCGCGCTATGTGTTCCACGTGCTGCTGCTGGCGTTGCTGCTGGGCGGCCGGGTGCGGGGCGTCATGCGCACCGGGCGCCTCGGCCTTCAGCTGCTGCGCTCACTCTTCCTGCTCGGTGCGACCGGGGCGTTCTTCACGGCGCTCTCCTTTATCCCGCTAGCCGAGGCGAGCGCCATCATGTTCGTCGCGCCGATCCTGGTCACGGCGCTGTCCATGCCGCTGCTGCGCGAGCACGTCGGCCCGCGCCGCTGGGCCAGCGTGGTGGTCGGCTTCGGCGGGGCGCTGATCATCATCCGCCCGGGCGGCGACGCCATGGAGCTGACCGCGCTCTTTGCCCTGGGCGGGGCCACGTCTTACGCGTTCTATCAGATTACCACGCGCCTCTTGAGCCGGAGCGACGGAGCGTTGACCACGCTGGCCTATAGCGCCTTGGTCGGCGCGCTGGCCTCCAGCGCCGTCGTGCCGTTCTTCTGGGTCCAGCCGGACCTGGCCGGCTGGGTCGGCATGGTCGGGCTCGGGCTGTTCGGCGGCATCGGCCATTTCGCCTTGATCAAGGCCTTCCAGGCGGCGCCCGCAGCGACGGTCACGCCCTTCGGCTATGCCGCCCTGATCTGGGCCACGCTCTACGGCTTCGTCCTGTTCGGCGACCTGCCGGACCTCTGGACCGTGGTCGGCGCGGCGATCATCGCGACGAGCGGCCTCTACATCTTCCACCGCGAGCACGCGGCGCGCCGATCCGGCTAGGGGCTCCGCGCCAAGTGCCGGACGACGATCCGCTCGTTCAGCGAATAGCGGACGCGGTAATGCGCCAGATCGCCGAGCGGCAGGATCGCCCCGTGCAGGTTGTCGAGCACCAGCACTCGGCCGTCGAGGACGACCGCGAGGACCGCATGCGTCGTCCCACGCCCGGTGTCGAAGAGGATCAGCAGGCGTAGATCCTCGGGGCCATAGCCCAGGGCGCGCAAGGCCAGGTACTTGGCGATCGCGAAGTCCTCGCAGTCGCCGCCGCGGGCGAGGAACTCGCGGGGGGCAGCCCAGTAGTCGGGTCGGCCCCAGTTGTCCTGGTCGTCGCGGTAACGCACCCGGTTGACCGCGCGGTTGACCTCGGCGAGCTGGCGCCTGGCGTCGGCGCCGTGCAGGCGGTCGGTCAAGGCCTGCCAGTCCACCCAGTGCGCAAGGTTGCAGCCGCCCCCCGGCGCGCCCTCGCAGGCGTGCGCGCCGTCCCGCATGCGCGCCGTCATGGCGTTCCAATAGCCGGCATAGAGCTGCTCGGCGGCCTGCGTTCCACCGGCGCGTCCTGGCGGTGGCTCGCGGCCCCCCGGCGCGGCAAGCGGCGTCCCGACGAGCAGGACGGCCAGGCAAAACAGTCCGAAGCCGAGACGTGAAATATTACTTGGAGATCTGAACAATTGATATCTCCAGTCAAAACGTACATCACAATAAATAGGAAAATTGTTATTTTATCATTGAATATAAAATTATATTATAAAACTTTTATTATTTACAATAAATCCGCGATTTTCTGCTTTAACTTGCTTGCTAGAGCCGCAAGAGGTTCGGTCCCAGGTTGCGGCATCGACTTGAGTCCATTGGCGACAAGGCTAAAGCGGCCTGTTAGACTCACTCCATCACGCGATTCGTTTTGCGGAGAGAACCCGCCATGAGAAGCCCCGTTTCCACGCCCGATATGACCAACCAACCCGATGAGACGGTTCCGACCACCGGAGCCATTGCGATCGCCGTCGACCAGGCGCTCTTCGCCCTGACCAGGGCGCTCGTGAGGAGCGGAACGGTGAACGCCCAGGCGCTGGCGCAGAACCTGATGGAGGCCAACCGTTCGCTCTCCACCGTGGCCAGCGGCGGGGCCGAGCACGACCGCGCGGTGCTCGGCGCCTCGATGGCCCTGGCGCGCCTGAGCCAAGCCGTAGAGGACATGGCGCCCTAGCGGCCTGTTTCTGCACCGGAAGGGAGGCCGACAGTGGCGAAGATCGAGAGCCTACACGGGACGACGCCGGCCGAGATCTTCGAGAGCGGCCTGGAGAACCTGGGCGAGATCGAGGCGATCGCGGCAGCCGTGCTGTGGAAGGACGGCCGGGTGACCGCCGGCTGGTCGAACGTCGACACCGCCAATCTGGCGCGCATGATCCTCCTGCTCGACGAGATCCAGCGCCGCCGGACCATCGACGATCTGGACGATTGATCGGCGCTTCGGTCTGCCGCCTCGACATCCGGAGCGCCCCGTGGCCCGGCCATAAATGTCTTTCCGGCATCCCCGCGGCCCGGGTCGGGCCCCATGCAGGCGATCGCACCCGGAGAAAAGTGCGATAATTCAAACTCTTAAAATCTATCCAGAATTTTCTCCAAGGATTGCCGTGACCGCATCGTCTTACTGTCAGTACCGCGGGCCGGAAGACCTGGATGACGGAAACGTCTGAGACAGACCTGATCGAACGGGCGCAGCGCGGCGACAGGTCCGCGTTCGAGGCGCTGCTGCGCAGCCATTACGATGCGATGTACCGGATGGCCTACAAATGGTGCGGCAACAGAGAGGATGCCCAGGACATCACCCAGACCGCCTGTATCAAGCTGGCGCGCTCGCTGGCGTCGTTCCGGTTTCAGTCGGCCTTCCTGACCTGGCTCTACCCGCTGGTGATCAACACGGCCAAGGATTGGATGAGGGCCCGGGCCCGCCATCCCGCGGGCGACGGCAAGGACCCCGACTACGCCCAAGAGCCGGTCGCGGAGCAGAAGGTCTATGCCGGCCAGGTCCTCGACCGCATCCGCGCGCTGCCGGAGCGCGAGCGGGAGGCGATCTATCTGGTCTTCAGCGAAGGCCTCAGCCACCGCGAGGCGGCCCAAGCCATGGCCTGCCGGGAGAGCACCGTGTCCTGGTACATCCACGAGGCCCGCAAGAAGCTGCGATCGCTTCGGGAGAGGGAAGCCCGCCATGGATGAACGGCAACTGAAGGAAATCCTGGGCGCCGAGGCGGTGCCGCCGGCCGACGAGAACGCGCGCAAGCAGGCCATTAACCTGGCGCTTGCAGCGTTCGACGAGGCCCGGCGCGAGACGCGGAAAAAACGCCAAGGATTCGGCCTGCTCGGTCGTCTCATAGGTCGTGACAGAAAGCGATCGAAAGGACGACCGATGAGAAAGAGCCTGGTTTTAGGCGGTAGCGCCGCGGCCCTACTGATGATGGTGGCCACCGCGAGCGTCTTTACGGCGCGGAGCTGGTTGGACGCGCAGCGGGCAGGTCCCCAGAGGGTGTTGATGCTGGACAAAGCGGATGCGGGCCGCGATCCCGGCGAAAAGCGCGAGCGCGAATTCGCGGCGGCGGAGCAGGCCGCGCCGGCCCCGACCATCGCCGAGACGAAGCGGAAACCCGCCAAGCAGCCGTCGGTCGACGCGCGCGGGCAGCTCGAACTACAGTACCGACTGAGCAGCCCGATGCAGGGTGGCGGCGTGCCGATCCTCGTTGTCCCGAGCCCGGGCGACGTCGTGCCGCCGCACTACCAGGACGTCGGGCGGGACCAGTTCCAGAGCGTCGAACAGAACCCGGTTAAGCGAGTCGCCGAGGATCCGGTCTCGACCTTCTCCATCGATGTCGACACCGCCTCCTACGCTTTCGTGCGCCGGCAGCTGAACCACGGCGTTCTGCCGCAAAAGGACGCGGTGCGCATCGAGGAGCTGATCAACTACTTCACCTATGCCTATCCATTGCCCGAGGCCCGCGAGCGGCCGTTCGAAACCACTGTGAGCGTGACGCCCAGCCCGTGGAAGGACGGCAACAAGCTGATCCACATCGGCATCAAGGGCTACGACATCGAGCCGGCGGAGAAGCCGCGCAGCAACTTGGTGTTCCTGCTCGACGTTTCGGGCTCGATGAACGCGCCCGACAAGCTGCCGCTTATGGTCAACTCAATGAAGCTGCTGTTGGACACGCTCGGGCCCGAGGACACGGTGGCCATCGTGGTCTACGCCGGCGCGGCGGGCACGGTGCTGGAGCCGACCAAGGTCGCGGAGAAGAACAAGATTCTGGCGGCCCTCGACCGGCTGCAGGCCGGAGGCTCGACGGCGGGCGCCGAGGGTATCCGCCAGGCCTATGCGCTGGCCGAGGCGAGCCTCGACGACAAGGCGGTCAACCGCGTGATCCTGGCCACCGACGGCGACTTCAACGTCGGCATCACCAACCGCGAGGAGCTCAAGGACTTCATCGAGCGCAAGCGCGACACCGGCGTCTTCCTGTCGGTGCTGGGCTTCGGCCAGGGCAACCTGAACGACCACCTGATGCAGACGCTGGCGCAGAACGGCAACGGCGTGGCGGCCCATATCGACACCCTGAACGAGGCCCGCAAGGTGCTGGTCGAGGAAGCCTCCTCGGCGCTGTTCCCTATCGCCAAGGACGTCAAGATCCAGGTCGACTTCAACCCCAGGAAGGTCGCCGAATACCGCCTGATCGGCTACGAGACCCGGGCGCTGGCGCGCGAGGACTTCAGCAACGACCAGGTCGACGCCGGCGACATCGGGGCCGGCCACACGGTGACCGCGATCTACGAGATCACTCCGGTGGGCAGCGAGAACCGGATGATCGAGCCCAGCCGCTACGAGACGACTGCCGCCGTCAGCGAGACACCCTTCGCCGACGAATACGCGTTCCTGAAGATCCGCTACAAGCTGCCCGATCAGGACCGCTCGACGCTGATCACGACCCCGGTCACCCTCGCCCAGGAGAGCGCAACGGGCGCGAGCGCACGGGAAGCGCAGTGGGCGACCGCCGTCGCCGCCTTCGGTCAGCTCCTCAAGGGCGGCAAGTACACCGGCGCCTATACCTACGACGACGTCATCGCGCTGGCGCAGGGCGCCAAGGGTGACGACCGCTTCGGCTACCGCGCCGAGTTCATCAACCTGGTGCGCCTCGCCCGCACCGCCTCGGCCTTGCCGAAAAACTGATCCCGGCGGGCGGATGGCAGGGCCGTGACGCGTCAGCAACCGACCAGTGCCGTTGGCTCGTTCAAGCCAGCGGGCCCCTGTCCTGCGACTCGCCAAGTCCTTGAAGACGATGGTGGGTGCGGCTGGGATTGAACCAGCGACCCCCGCCGTGTGAAGACGGTGCTCTCCCGCTGAGCTACGCACCCGCTGCCACCGTATCGGGCGATCTGATTTAGGGCAGGCCCGGACCAGTGTCAAGCGAGGCGCCCGGGCGGTCCGGTCAGAGTGCGCGCCGAGGCTGCGCGCAGAGGGGCGACAAGGCGGTCCCGGACGTGTAGCATGCCGCGCCACAGTGGGAGGAAGATCGGCCATGCACCTTGGGAACGGCATATGGCGCCGGGCGGCGGGCTGCTTGGCGGCGGCGGGCGCGGTCCTGCTGCTGGCGGGCGGGGCGCCGCGCGCCGAAACGCCCTCGGCGCTCGAGCTCGAGTACAAAGCCTACTTCGGCGGGATGCACGCGCTCAGCTTCCAGGCGCGGGTCGGCCTGGGCGAGGCGGACTACCGGGCGCAAGTGCGGCTCGGCAGCGACGGCCTGCTGGCCAAGCTGGTCGACTTCTCGCTGGACGCCGAGGCCGCCGGGGTGGCCGGCGCCGGCAGCTTACAGCCGCGGCGCTTCAACGTGAGCAGCCAGTGGCGCGAAAACACCGAGCGTCTGGTCGAGATCACCTATGCGGAGCAGGGCGCGGCGTCGCTGCGTGTCGAGCCGCCGGCCGAGGAGGACGACCGAGACGAGGTGCCCGCGGCTCTGCGCCGTGACACCCTGGATCCGATCAGCGCCGTGCTGAACCACGTGCGGCGCTTGGCGCGCAGTGGTAGCTGCAAGGGCGAGGTGGCGGTGTTTGACGGCCGGCGGCGCTACGACGTGATCACGCACGACCTGGGCGAGACCGTCTTAGAGGCGAGCGATGTCGCGCCCTACGGTGGGCCGGCCGTCCGCTGCGGCGTGACCTTCCGGCCGATCGCCGGGTTTTGGCGCAGCGCGCGAGCCAAGCGGTCCGACGACGCGCAGGTCGAGGTCTTCCTGGCACCGATGACTCCCTCGACGCCGCCCGTGCCGGTACGCATCCACGCCAAGAGCGCCTTCGGCGCGCTGCGCATCCATCTGGTGGCGGCCCGGCCGGCGGCCCGCGGGCTGCGTGTGCAGGATTGAGGACAATTCGAGGGATCGAGACAGGAGGTCGAGTATGACGCTTGTGGGACAGGTGGCCCTGGTGACCGGTGCGACCAGCGGCATTGGCCGGGCAACGGCCGAGGCGCTGGCGGGCGCCGGCGCCAAGCTGCTGATCACCGGGCGCCAGGAGGACAAGCTGGCCGCCGTGGCGGAGGGCCTGCCGGGCTGCGCCATGCTGGCCGGCGACATGACTAACCCGGACCTGCCACGGGCGCTGGTCGACCTGGCGCTGGAGGCCCACGGCCGGCTCGACCTCTGCGTCAACAACGCCGGCACGATCGCACTCGGCACCATCGAGGAGATCGACCTCGAGGCGGTCTGCCGCATGGTGCGGATCAACGTCGAGGCGGCCTATCGCATGGCCTACACGGCGCTCCGGCAGTTCCGCGGCGCGGGCGCGGGCCACCTGATCAACCTCTCCAGCGTGCTCGGCACTAAGATCCGTCCCACGGCGGGGGCCTACGCCGGCACCAAGTACGCCATCGAGGCGCTCTCCGAGGCGCTGCGGATGGAGGTGGCGGGCTCGGCCGTGAAGGTGAGCTGCATCGAGCCGGGCATAGTCATGACCGAACTCCACCGGGACCTGCCGGTCCATCCCAAGGACACGCTCGGCGTCGCCCGCCCGCTCGTGCCGGAGGACATCGCCCGCTTGGTGCTCTTCGTCGCCGCGCTGCCCGAACACGTGGCAGTCCCGCGCCTCATGGTCCTGCCGCAGGACCAGGCGATCTAGGACAAGTCCCGCGCGAGCGCGGCGAGGGCGGCCGGCAGCTCGGCGAAGCGCTCGATCAGGGCGTCGGCGCCCAGCTCGGCGGGCGGCACGCGGCTGTAGCCGTAGCCGACCACGACCACCGGCAGGCCGGCGTTGCGGGCCGAGAGCACGTCGTTCGGGCTGTCGCCGACCATCACCGCGGACCCGGGCGCGGCGCCCATGCGCGCCAGTGTGGCCAGCAGGTGTCCGGCCGCCGGTTTGCGTTCGGCGAAGCTGTCGCCGCCGCCGACCGTGGCGAAGAAGCGCTCGAGGCCGAGGTCTGCCAGGATCTCGCGGCTCGCCGCCTCCGGCTTGTTGGTGCAGACCCCGAGGCGCCAGCCGGCCGCTGCAAGTATCTCGAGGGTCTCGACCACGCCGGGATAGGGCCGGGTCTCGGCGGTCAGCCGGGCCTCGTAGATCTCGAGGAAGCGGCGGACAAGGCGCTCGCGGTCCCCGGGCCCCGGCGCCGCCTCACCGGAGGGAGGCAGGCCCCGCTCGACCAGCTTGGCCACGCCGTCGCCGACCATGCCCTTGACCTGGGCGATGGCGAGCGCCGCTAGGCCCTGCTCGGCGCGCAGCCGATTGAGCGCGCCGGCCAGATCGGGTGCGGAATCGACCAAGGTGCCGTCCAGGTCGAACAGCAGGTTGCACGGCGCCCCTTCGATGTCGTCCGGCACGGCGGCTTCAGCTCCGCCCCGATGTATCCACAGGGAGATCCCGGTCGTCGGCTGTCGGCCCGCAAAGCCTTGTTGAGAATATGTACGGCATCATTTCGACGCGCTGCGATCTACGATCCCTCTGTCTCCGAATCGACTCCAGGATAGCACAGTGCCATTTTGCAGGAGAACCTTCGGAGAAACACGGCGTATTGCCTCGGGTCCGCTTTACTGGTACCGAGCGCGTAACTATCATTGCGAACTTGACCGTCGGGGATTTCGCGCCCCGGTTTGATGATTGTCAAGGCGAGGGCCTCGGGTTTTGTATTATAGAGTTAGATGGAACTGCTTACGCGGACATCGAAAATGTTCGCAAAGGCGGCGACGAGTCAGAGATGACGTATGACCCTTGAAGGGCGCGAGCAGGGCAGTTGGACCCACCGGATGGCGAACCTGCCCGCGGGCCGTCTCGTCCGTTCATGGCTGTTCGATCTGCCGCACGAGGATACGCCGGAGGCCGGCGAAATCCGCGCTCAACAGATGGCGTCCTTCGCACGGCATACACCGATCAACTCCGTGGCCACCACGAGCGTTTCCCTGTTGGCGACGCTTGCCCTGTGGCATGTCGCGCCGCATCCCACCCTGTTGAGCTGGGCCGCGCTCATTTGGGCGGTTGCCCTGTGGCACCTGTTCAGATGGTGGCGCCGGCGGGAGCAGCTCTCGCCCAAATGGGTCGGCGCTCGCGGCCCGCGCAAGGCGCTCGTCTCTTCGGCGGTTGCAGGTCTCCTCTGGGGCAGCACCATCTTCTTGTTTTCCGAGGTGCCGGATATGTATCGGCTCCTCCTCATAGTCATGACCACCGCGATGGCTGCTGGAGCGGCCGCCACGCTGGGCGCCATCCCCGCGGCATCGGGTTCGTTCATTCTCTGCAGTCTGGTTCCGTGGATCGGGCTTTTCGTGTTGCAGGGCGATCGCGATTACATCGCGCTGTCGTTCATGGCGACCGTGTTCATGCTCGCCATTCTGAGTTCGACGCGCATAGTCTACGCCACTTTCCTTGAGAGCATCAGGGCCAGGCAGGCCAATGCCGCGCTTCTGGCCCAGTTCCAAGCCGAGCGTGACGAATGGCTCGAGACCTCCGACAGCTCGGAGGCTTTCGCCTTGTTCGACGCCGAGGACCGCTTGCTGCTATGGAACGAGAACTACCGAAAAATCCTCTCGCTGCCCGAGCGGAACCTTTACCGCGGGGCCGAACGCGCCGAAATCCTGCGCTGCGGAGCCGAGCCGATCGACGTTCGAGACGGGAAGAAACCACTGGAGACGTGGATCGAGGAACAGGTCGGGCTGGACCAAAGGCCGGACGCCACAGTGATCCAGCAACTGTCGAACGGACTTTGGCTGAAAAGCACGGCCCGGTGTACCAGCAGGCGCCATACCGTGACGTTCCACGTCGACATCACCGAGCTCAAGGAGGGGGAGAGCGCCCTACGCCGGAGCGAGGAGAAATTCCGAAACCTGCTCGAGGGCTCGATCCAGGGCGTCTTCATTCACAGGGACTGGCAGCCGCTGTTCATCAATCAGGCCCTTGCGGAAATGCTCGGCTATGACGACACCGAAGATCTCCTCACCGTCGACTCTGTCGACCGGATCATCATTCCCGAAGACTATCAGCGGCTCAAGGAATACCGAGAAGCCCGCATGCGCGGCGATGCGGCGCCGGTGCGCCATACCGCGAGGTACATTCGCAAGGATGGATCGATCGTCTGGCTCGAGGCGATGAACAGCATGGTCGATTGGGACGGCGCGCCGGCGATCCAGACCGCCTTGATCGACGTCACGGATCGCGTCCAGGCGGAAGAAGCGCTGCGCGCGAGCGAGCGCCGGTTTCAGGATTTCGCCGAAGCTTCGGCCGATTGGTTCTGGGAAATGGATGCGGATCTCCGCTTCAGCTACATCTCTAGTCGCTACGAAGCCGTCACCGGAGGGTCCCGGGCCCGCATGCTGGGCAAAACGTTTCCGGAGGTGCGCGGGTCCGGCTTAGGGGGCGGACATTGGGCCGGGCCCTTGGCGGACCTCGACGCCCGCCGCCTATTCCGGAATTTCCAGCACGCGGACCGAAGGGGCGACGGGCGGACCTATTATTACCTGATCAATGGAAAGCCGGTGTTCGACAGCGAGGGAACCTTTCTGGGCTACCGGGGTACGGGGTCGGATGTCACCGAGCGCATGCGGGCCGAGGAGGCCCTGTTGGAACGGGAGGTGCGCCTGCGCGAGCTGCAGGCGGAGCTCTTCCACGTGGCACGTTCAGGTGCGATGGGCCACTTGTCCTCGGCCCTGGCCCACGAGCTCAATCAGCCGCTTGCCGCGATCATGAACTACGCCCAGGCCGGTCGCCGCATGCTGGAACCCGGGGGCAGCGGCGGGCCCGAAAAGATCCATGAGATGCTGAACAAGACCGTCGAACAAGCCGCCCGGGCGGGTGACGTTATCCGCCGTCTGAGGGGTCTCTTCGATAAGGGCGAGACGGCGCCCGCGCCGCAGAGCATTAACCAGGTTGTCGAGGACGCGGCGAGCTTGGCGCTGATCGACGCCGCGCGGATGGATATCCAGTATAAGTTGAACTTGAGTGAAAACTTGCCAGCCGTTATCATCGACCGCGTCCAGATTCAGCAGGTTGTCCTGAACTTGGTAAGAAACGCTCTCGAGGCGGTGGCGGCATCCAGGAGACGCAAGCTGACGATCGAAACATCGGATAGCTGCGGCGGCGTAGAGGTTGCCGTACGCGACACGGGACCGGGACTTTCGCCGGAGGTTGCCAGGCGGCTGTTCGAGCCTTTCGTGACCGACAAGCGCGAGGGCCTGGGTATGGGCCTGTCGGTCAGCCGCAGGATCGTCGTGGCCCATGGCGGACGCTTGTGGACGGAGCCCAATCCCGAGGGCGGGGTGTGTTTTTGTTTCACGTTGCCGGCGGCCCCGGATGCTACGGGGGACCCAGATGGATAGTTCGACCATCTTCATCGTGGACGATCACGAAGCGGTGAGGGACAGCCTCGGAGCGCTTCTGCAGGCCAACGGCCTCTCGGTCGAGATGTACGGTTGCGGCCACGACTTCCTCGATGCGCTCAACCCGTCGAGCCACGGCTGTTTGCTGCTCGACCTGCGCCTGCCCGACATAAGCGGCATCGAGGTCCAGCAGAAGCTCTTCGCCATGGGCGCCAAGCTGCGCACGATCATGATCTCCGGGCACGGCGACGTGCCCTTGGCGGTTAAGGCCATGAAGGCGGGAGCCGTGGACTTCATCGAGAAACCTTGCACCGACGATGTCATCCTGGACTGCGTCCGACGGGCCCTCGAGCTCTCGGAAAAGGCCCGGGAGGAGGAGGCGACGAACGACGACATGGCCGTCCGTTTGGCCCTGCTCACCCCGCGCGAGCGTGAGGTGCTGGATGCCCTGGTCGGCGGGCAACCCAACAAGGTGATCGCCTACGATCTGGGAATCAGCCCGCGGACGGTGGAGATTCACCGCGCGCGGGTCATGTCCAAGATGGAGGCAAAGAGCCTCTCCCACCTCGTGCGTATGGCCTTGGCAGCGGGGATCGACAATGAATTGATTTGACCCGCAACGGGGTCGGGCGGGTTGTTCCAGGGACAGCAGCCTTTGCAACGGATACGTTCTGAGTAGGTGTAAATCCTTATGTTGACGCGCGTCTTTGGGGCGTTATCGTCGCGGTTTGGATGACGTGATTTGGTGATGACAGGCAAACCGACCATCTTTGTCGTCGACGACGATGCGGCCGTGCAGGATTCGCTGAGGGTTCTCCTCGAGTCGGCGGACCACAGGGTGGAGACCTATGGGAGCGGTCTGGATTTCCTCGACAGTGATCACGACCATGCGGCCGGCTGCCTGATCTTGGATCTCGATCTTCCGGTCATGAGCGGCCTGGAAGTTCTCGAGACCCTGTCGGACGAACGCGCGGAAATGCCGGTAATTCTGATTTCCGGGCG
Source organism: Rhodospirillales bacterium (assembly GCA_029859805.1). GTDB lineage: Bacteria > Pseudomonadota > Alphaproteobacteria > Kiloniellales > JAKSDN01 > CAMYKD01. Next base: position 17,413 of record JAOUCL010000052.1, read on the forward strand.
GGCCGACAGGGCGACCCGAAACCGCGCCCTGAGGACCGGGGCCGTCGCTTTGTTGGAAAAACCGATCAAGGACGGTCTGCTGATCGAGACCGTCGCGCGCGTCCTCGCCGCAAATCGAAAGGGCCGCGCGGGCGGTCCGTGATCCGGCTCGCAGTGGTTCGCGGACTGCCGAAAACCATTGTTTGCAGCGAGCGCTGGGCGGGCTCGAGGACGGTGGCCTGCGAAGCGCGAGAAGAGATGTTTCCCGGATTCCACGAAGCGGAGTACCTGTTATAGACGACGCGAAATGCATTATGATCGTTAGTTCAATATGACGAAAAAAATGTGACAATTTGCCTGATAACCTCATCCATTTCGGCTAGTATCTTAAAACGTATTTAACCTTTTGAGCGGCACTGTAGCAACCATGACAAGCCTTTGGCCGAAGCGGGAGCTTTCCCACGACGAGCAAGCACGGCGGTCAGGGCTAGCGTATCTTGGCGAATGAGTCGGGAATGACACATTGTGCCTGGTTTGGTTCTGTAATCCCTTTGGTGTCCGGCACCGACTACGTAAGAATATGTACGTAGAATTCCGAATTTTCAGAACCGCCGGGGCAAAGTATTACTTAACCACACCTGGACAAGACCGGGCGAAAGGCGAAGCAAAATCATGCTACAGAATGCGAACCGATTGGAAGCCACCGAAATCACCCACAATCCGCCGATTCTCTCCTTGGCTCGACGTCTCGAGTCGCTGTACCAGCAGGCGGAGTCGTTCGATTTTCTGAGCTGGGGATCCGAAATTTCCGCTCTGGAAGACGAGATCAGCGCGAGCCCCGCCACGAGCCTCGCGGAGGCGGCGGTTCAGGTCATGTTGGCCTCGGCCTATATCGAGCGCGTCCGCGAAGACTTGGTGGAGGACACCGATCAGGTCCTGGAGAAGATGGAGCGCCTGGTTCGTTCCGCGCTGTCCGCCGTGGTGCGGGAATCCGGTGTCAACCTGGCCGAGTTCGCTGGCGAGCGATACGCGCCCGAATACACAGATCCGTTCCGGCGATCATCCGCTACCTGGAATTAAGCGCGACGGCCCTGTCGCTGATCCAGGAGTCGAAACGAGCGGCCGCCGCGGCGGCCGCTCTTATTTTTCCCCGACCTTTATTCCGCGCTCCTCGCCATCTACAAGAAAGCCCAGGAACGGCTGGCGCCACTCGACCACAATTTCGATGCGATGTTCGCGACATGACTGAAAGCTCCGGTACAGAGGCGGGCGATGCAGTGCCGCGCCCGCTGGCCACATTTCCGGCCGGCCGGCGCGCCCTGGTGCGTGGCCTGCTGTTCGACATCGACGAGACCCTGACGACGGAGGGCCGGCTGACCGCCGCGGCGTACGGTGCGCTCGAGTGCCTGCACCAAGCCGGCTTCCTGACGGTGCCGGTGACCGGCCGGCCGGCCGGCTGGTGCGACCATATCGCGCGCATGTGGCCGGTCGACGCGGTGGTCGGCGAGAACGGGGCCTTTTATTTCCGCTACGACCGGGACGGAGGCAGGCTGATCAAGCGCTTCATGGCCGACGAGGCCGAACGGGCGGCGAACCGGCGGCGATTGGCGGACCTGCAGGAGGAGATCCTGGCCGCCGTGCCGGGGGCCGGCTTGGCCTCGGACCAGCCGTACCGCGAGGCCGACCTGGCGATCGACTTCCGCGAGGACGTGGCGCCGCTTTCGCGCACCGAGATCGACCGCATCGTCGCCCTCTTCGAGGCCGCAGGCGCTACGGCCAAGGTCTCCTCGATCCACGTCAACGGCTGGTTCGGCCGTTACGACAAGCTGGCTATGACCCGGGTGATGTTCGCGGAGTGTTTCGGCGTCGACTTGGAGGCCGAGCGCGAGGCCTTCGTCTTTGCCGGCGATTCGCCGAACGACGCGCCCATGTTCGCGTATTTTCCGAACGCGGTCGGCGTTGCCAACGTGCTGGACTTCGCCGGCCGGTTGGCGGCGCTTCCGGCCTATGTCACCGAGGCTCGCTCCGGAGCCGGCTTCGCCGAGTTGGTCGGGTCCCTGCTGGCCGCTCGGGGCGCTGACTGAAGCAGGGGAGAGAAAGGAGGCCGACCGTCATGCTGGCAGTGGACGACCGGGTGATCATGGTCTCCGGCGCCAATCGGGGTATCGGCCAGGCGGTGGCCCGCGCGCTCTACGACCGCGGCTACCGGCTCAGCCTCGGCGCGCGCGACCCGGCGGCGCTCGAGACGGCGTGCCGCGATTTCGATCCCGGGCGGGTCCTGCAGCAGCCCTACGAGGCGCGCGACCGGGCCGCCGCCGAGGCCTGGGTGACGGCCACGGCCGGGCGCTTCGGGCGGATCGACGGCCTGGTCAACGCCGCGGGGATCCTGATGCCGGCCGGCCTCGAGGAGGACGCCGAGGAACGCTACGAGGCGCTCTGGGCGGTCAACGTCATGGGACCGCTGCGCCTCACCCGCGTGGCGCTGCCCCATCTCAGGGCCTCCGGCCGGGGCCGCATCGTCAACCTCGCTTCGCTGTCCGGCAAGCGAGTGGCCGGCGGCAATGCTGGCTATGCCATGAGCAAGTTTGCGGTGGTGGCCTTGAGCCACGCCACCCGCCAGGCCGGCTGGGAAGACGGCGTGCGGGTCACCGCGCTCTGCCCGGGTTACGTGGCGACCGACATGGTGGCCAAGGTCGACGATCCGCCGGCCGAGGCGATGATCCAGCCGGCCGACCTGGCCGAGCTGGTGGCCACGGTGCTCGCCCTGCCCAACACCGCCTCCATCGCCGAGCTCCCGGTCAACTGCCGCCTGGAGGACACGGTCTAGGAGGGGGCCCGCGATCGGCCCCGGCCCCTCCGCTGGGGTTATTTAAGCCGTTGTTAACGCTGGAATCGCCATACTATCTGCCGGCTGGCAGGACAAGTTTCAATACGCAAATGCAGGGAATACGGCCCATTGCCCGGACCGCTGACAAGTCGCGCGGTTTCCGCGGGCTGGCAAAGCGGCTTTTCGCCAAATTCGAGCTTAAGACGCTGCGTCTTTTGGGCCGGCGGATCGTCGCGCGAGTTCTCGGCGGGGTCGAGTTCTACCGCACCGGCGCGCCGCGGCACGAGCGGCTCTTGACCGTCCTGGTGTTTCTGCTTGGCATCGTCATCGCGACCGGCGGCTTCTTCGCCGTCCAGTATCACTATCGCACGAAGGCGCAAAAGGCCTTCGAGGGCCCCGCGGCCCAGTTCACGGCGGTCCTGGCCAAGGCTGCCGACCGCTATTCCGAGGTCGTCAATTCGGTGGGCGCGTTTCTGACCGCCACGGGCGAGGTAAGCCGCTGGCAGTTCTTCGATTTCACCCGCGAAACCCTGCCGCGCCACCCGGGCATCCGGGCGCTCGAATGGATCCCCAGGGTTCCGGGCGGGCAGCGTGCGGCCTACGAGAAGCAGGCGGTGGCCGACGGCCTGTTCGGCTTTCGCTTCACAGAGCGCAACGACCTTGGCAACCTGGTCACGGCCTGGGAGCGACCGGAGTATTATCCGGTGTTTTACGTCGAGCCCTTCGAGCGCAACGAGACCTTCCTGGGGCTGGACCTGGCCGCCGATCCGGAACAGCGCGAGATCCTGACCCTGGCGCGGGACATCGGCGGCCTTGTGGCCACTCCACGGACCACGCCGACCGCCGAACTTTCGGACCAGCCGGAGTTCACCGTGGTCCTGCCGGTCTATGGCTCCGTAACGGTGCCCGATACGATCCAGGAGCGGCGGGATAAGCTGCGCGGATTCGTGCGGGGCATATATCGCCTAGGTGACCTCGTGACGGCCGCCCTGCCCGGGTTGACCGCCCCGCCCGGGCTCGACATCTATCTCTACGACCAGGACCGCCGCCGGGGCGAGCGCCTGCTGTACTATCATCCCTGGCCACTACGCCAGGACCAGCCTGCGCCCATGCCGGAGAACGAGACGTTCAAGGGTCTGTT
>JAOUCL010000545.1 GCA_029859805.1 Rhodospirillales bacterium
ACCAGCGCTGCGGTGATCTGGCAGATGAACGGCTTCACCAAGGAGGCCGGCGCGTCGATCGGAAGTACCAGCTCCGACTGGGCGGTCGCACGTTTGGGCGATTACAACGGCGGCGGCCAAGCCGACATCCTGTGGCGCAACACGAGCACCGGCGGCACCGTCGTCTGGCAGATGAACGGTCTTGCCCAGGAGGCCGTGCAGTCGATCGGCAACGTGAGCGGCACCTGGGACGTGCAGTAGAGTCGACGCACCACCCCGCGTTCCGGCGCGGACCATCGATACGGCGACCGAGGCCGGGCTTGGCCGGACCAAGCCCGGTTGCGCCGCCACGTTTTCCGCGCGACTCGGGCCGCGCCGTGGTAGACTCCGGGTCTTCTACCAGGGAGCCGCCATGACCGCGCAGAAGAGACCGGGAGCGAACGATGGTCCGGCGCGCGAGCCTGCCGCGCCGCTGCAGGTGCGGCCGGACGAGGGCTTCGCCAACTGGCTGGCGGGCAGCGGCGGCTCGGTTGCGATCTCGACCTACCAAGCCGGCAAGCTGATGCTGGTCGGCTGGGACGGGCAACAGATGCGCCTGCTGCCGCGCCAGTTCGACAAGCCCATGGGCCTCGACGCGGCGGGCGACCGCCTGGTGCTGGCGACTCGCCACGAGGTGACGCTCTTCGCCAATGCCCGGCTGCTGGCCCACGAGTACCTGCCGGACAAGCCCGGCTACTACGACGCGCTCTATCTGCCGCGCGCCACCTATCACACCAACGAACTCAACATCCACGACCTGGCGATTTCGGGCGACGACCTCTGGCTGGTCAACACCCGGTTTTCCTGTCTGATGGGGCTCAGCCACGACTTCACCTTCGTGCCGCGCTGGCGGCCGCCCTTCGTCTCGGAGACCGTGCCCGAGGACCGCTGCCACCTGAACGGCCTGGCGCTCGTGGACGGCAAGCCGAAATACGTGACCGCCCTGGGCGAGACCGACAGTGTGGCCGGCTGGCGTGACGGCAAGGCGACGGGCGGCCTCCTGATCGACGTCGAGTCCGGCGAGATCGTCCTGCGCGGCCTGGCCATGCCGCATTCGCCGCGCTGGCACCGGGACCGGCTCTTCCTGCTCGATTCCGGCGCCGGCGAAATGCTGCAGGTCGACCCGGAACGCGGCGAGCGCACGGTGGTCTGCCGCCTGCCGGGCTACCTCCGGGGGCTCACCTTCTTCGGCGACATCGCCCTGGTCGGCCTGTGCAAGATCCGCGAGACCAACATCTTCGGCGGCATGCCGGTGCAGGAGCGCCACGCGGAGCTGCTCTGCGGCGTGGCCGTCGTCAATCTGAAGACCGGCCGAGCCGAGGGCCTGTTCGAGTTCACCGGCGGCTGCACCGAGATCTACGACGTGCGCTTTCTGCCCGGCATCCGCAAGCCGAACATCCTCAACCTCGAGAAGCCCGAGCTGCGCGACGCCGTGGCCGCCCCCGACTTCGCCTATTGGCTCCGGCCCGACAAGGTGATCGAGGACAAGACGTAAGGAAAGTCGGTCGTAATTCCTATTCCGCCCGCGAGGCGGGGCACTGACGTTGGCGGCCCGATTCAATCCATGCCGGTCGAGCGCGGCCCAGAAGCCGAAGAGCTGCGGGCAGGACCATTGAGCGCGAACCAGCTGGACCTGCCGGTGGTGGCGAACGCACGGCGGCAGTCAGTGATACCGGGCGGTTCCTGGTAGGTTCCAGACCGGGACTCTGCGGGAGCGGCCCAACTCCATGGATTGCCATTCGGAAGCAAAGTGTCGGCCGTATTCAACCAGAATCACCGAAATAAATTATAACGAGAGCAGAAATGATGTCGAATAAAATTTTGATAGAATATATAAAAAATCAAATATTAATACAAAAAATATAATATGTACAGGTTATTGGAGAACGTTTACGAATTTTTTACTCGTGCCCGTATACACACTAACAGTGGAAAACATAGTGGATCTTGGTCAGCGCAAATCGAGCGCGGGGGTCTTTCCGGTCGAGTTTTCCGCAGTGGTGCGGGTGTCCCGGTGCAGTGAAGTGCACTTGGAACC
>JAOUCL010000546.1 GCA_029859805.1 Rhodospirillales bacterium
ACATCCATCGCCACGCTGCACCGGATCATCGCCGTGGCGCTGGCAAGGAAACTGCACCGATGTCCATGCTGTCTCCAAGTGATCCCAGACAAAACCAAAACCACACGAAATTTATGACGCAGTAAGATTAAGGGCATCTTAACTCCATTTGTGCTCACTGGTTCCGGCTACCCCGGGCCCGGCGTTTTGCGTATGCGAAGAAGCGTCTTGCCCGACTCCAAGGGCTTGGCTAGAGTGCGCTTCCAATAATTGCCGCGTCGCAGCATGGCATGTCGGAATTTCGCGGAGCCAACATGGCGGAGATGACCAGGATGGACCCACGGCACGGTTATTATCTCGAAGACCTTTCCGTCGGCATGTCCGAGGCTTTTGCCAAGACCGTGACGGATTCCGACATCCTCGGGTTCGCGGACATCACCGGCGATACCAACCCGGTCCATCTCGACCACGATTTCGCGGCGGACACCATGTTCAAGGAGCGCATCGCCCATGGCATGCTGTCGGCCGGCTTCATCTCGGCGGTGCTGGGCACGCGCCTGCCGGGGCCGGGCTGCATCTACCTGAGCCAGTCGCTCAGGTTCCGCGCGCCGGTCATGATCGGCGATTACGTGGAGGCCAGCGCCACGATCAAGGAAGTGAACCGCGAGAAGCAGCGCATCGTCCTCGAGACCGTCTGCAAGGTGGGCGACAAGGTGGTGCTCGACGGCGAGGCCCTGCTCATGGTTTCCCGCCGGGCGGACCTGATCAACGCAGCCGAGTGAACGGCCGCCCGCGCGCGCGGGTATTACCCCCCTATCCAGGAACCCGCTGCCGGGCTAGTTTGCTGCCCGGCCAGAAGCTTAGGCGCGGGAAGATATGGCGATTTTCCGGCACACCGACGATCTACCGCCCGAGGCCCGCGGCGGCGTGGTGGCGATCGGCAACTTCGACGGTGTGCACCTGGGCCACCGGACCCTGCTCGCCGAGGGACTGCGGCTGGCGGAGGGCCTGGACGTACCGCTCGGCATCCTGACCTTCGAGCCCCATCCCCGCTCGGTGTTCCGGCCGCAGGACCCGACGTTCCGCCTGACGCCCCTGCGCGCCAAGACACATGCCCTGGAGGCCTTGGGGGTCGAGCATCTCTACGTCCTGCATTTCGACACCGACTTCGCGGCCGAGACCGCCGAGGCCTTCGTGCGCAAGATCCTGGTCGAGGGTTTGGCCGCCCGCCAAGTCGTGGTCGGCCAGGATTTCCGCTTCGGACACAAGCGGGTCGGCGACGCGGCGCTGCTCGAGGCGCTGGGCCGGGACCTGGGATTCGGCGTGAGCGCCCTGGCGCCGATCGCCGCCGAGGACGGCGTGATCTTTTCCTCCTCGACGATCCGGCGCTGCCTGCGCGACGGCCAGCCCGCCGAGGCGGCCCGCCTGCTCGGCCGGCCCTGGCAGATCGAGGGCCGGGTCGAGCACGGCGACGAGCGCGGCCGCGCGCTGGGCTTTCCGACGGCGAACCTCGCCATCGACGACTATCTGGTGCCGGCGCTGGGCGTCTATGCGGTGCGGGTGATGATCGACGAGGCCGAGGACGGCGCCTGGCAAACCGGCGTGGCCAATCTGGGCCGCCGTCCGACGGTGGACGGCAGCCGCATCCTGCTGGAAGTCCATCTGTTCGATTTCGCGGACGACCTCTACGGCCGCCACCTGCGCGTCCAGCTGATCGATTTCCTGCGCCGGGAAAAGAAGTTTGACGGCCTGGAGGGTTTGCGGGCACAAATCGCCGAGGATTGCCGCCAGGCCCGGGCGATTCTGGCTCGCTAGCGTGCCCCGCGGCCGGCCGTGGACCCGGTGCCACCCCGAGAGATGGAGCGAGAGAGTCTCGCCATGAGCGTCGACTATAAGGATACGGTGTTTCTGCCGAAGAGCGAGTTTCCGATGCGCGCGGGCCTGCCCAAGCGCGAGCCGGAGATCCTGGCGCGCTGGCAGGAGATGAGGCTCTTCGACCGCCTGCGCGAGACCGCGCGGGGCCACGAGAAATTCATCCTGCACGACGGCCCGCCCTACGCCAACGGCCACCTG
>JAOUCL010000547.1 GCA_029859805.1 Rhodospirillales bacterium
TGCAGCTTCACGGCGGCGCCGGGTACTCGTCCATGTACCCGGCGCCGCCGTGAAGCTGCAGGCACTCATCGGTTACCCAGCCTTCCAGTTCGCTGCAGAACACCTTGCCTTCCGCAGCGACTTCCGCCGTGAGCTTGCCTTCGTTGTGGTCCATCACCAACCGATCAACAAAGGTCTGGGCCACGTCGATGCGGGTCCGCATGTCGGCGAGCTTGAAGCGCGAATTCTGGAACATTCCGACCGGCCGTCCGAAGGCGTGACGCTCACGGACATACTCCAGGGTTGCCTGCAGAGCCGCCTCTGCGGCCGCGACGCAGCCACAGGCCACGATCAGGCGCTCCTCGGCCAGGAACTGCATCAGGTAGTAGAACCCCTTGCGCGGATCACCCAGCACGTTGTCCTTGGGGATGCGCACATCGTCGAAGAACAGCTCCGCCGTGTCCTGCGCCTTGAGTCCCAGTTTCTTGAGGTTCCGGCCACGCCGGAATCCGTCCATGCCGCGCTCCACCAGGAACAGCCCGATACAGTGAGGATTGTTCGCGTCGGTGCGAGCGGCCACGACGAAGAGATCGCCGTTGATGCCATTCGAGATATAGGTCTTGGAGCCGTTCAGCACGAAGTGGTCGTCGCGGTCGTCCGCGCGCGTTCGGATACCGGCGACGTCGCTGCCGGCCCCGGGTTCGGACATGGCGATGCCGAGGATGGTCTCGCCGGAGATACATCCGGGCAGGAATCGGGCCTTCTGTTCCGGCGTACCGAGCGCGCCCAGGTAAGGCCCTACCAGGCGGCTGTGGAGCGGCAGTCCGAATCCGGGGTCTCCATCGTGAGCCATCTGCTCGATGATGATCTGCTCGTAGCGGAAGTCCTGCACCCCGAGGCCGCCATACGCCTCTTCCGCCCACATGAGACAAAGGCCATGCTCGCCGGCCTTGCGGAAGGCCTCACGATCGACGATGCCGGCCTCATGCCAGCGGTCGATGTTGGGCTTGATCTCCGCCTGTAGGAAACGGGAGACTGAATCCCTGAAGATCTCGTGCTCGGTGTCGAATATCTTCCTTTCCATCATCGGTCAGCTCTCCTCGGCAGGTGTTCGGACTTTTTGTTAGCGTCCTTCAAATTGGGGTTTGCGCTTCTCCAGGAAGGCCTGCACGCCCTCGCGGGTGTCCGCACTCGTGGCGCACTCGTTCTGTAGTGCTGCTTCGAGCGCGACAGTATCACCGAAAGACAGGCTCATCGCCTGACGCATGGCGCGCTTCGTCCTGGCGAGCGCCAGCGGGGCGCGCTCCGCCAGTTCGCCAGCCCACGCGAGCGTCTCCGACAACAGCGTGTCTGTGGCGACGACTCGATTGACAAGCCCCATCGCCAGGCAGCGGTCCGCCGGTATGCGCTCGGCCTCGATACAAAGCTGATAGGCCCGGTGGTAACCAAGCCGTCGGGCTAACAGCCAGGTGGCGCCGCCATCCGGTATCAGCCCGATGGTCGAGAACGGCGCCAACAGGAAGCCGTTCTCGGCCATCACGACCAGGTCGCAGACGAGCGCGAACGACATGCCGATGCCGGCCGCCGGCCCGGCAACGGCGGCGATCACCGGCTTGTCCATCCCGGCGATGAGCTCCAGCGACGGCCGGTAACGACTGTTGATCATGTCCTCGACGCGATGCGTCTCGGGCAAGCCTTCCTTGAGGTCCGCACCCGCGCTGAATGCACCGCCCGCGCCGGTGAGCACCACGACACGCACGGCGGGATCGGGCGCCACACTCATAAGGGCGGCATGCAGACCGCTTGCCACCGCCTCGCCCAGGGCGTTGCGGGTCTGCGGGCTGTTGAGTGTGATCACGGCGACCGGGCCGTGTCGATCGAGCCTGGTCGCTTGTGTCTCGCTCACCGGACGTCTCCTCAACGCATGGAAGTCTGTTCACGCAGCCATTGGGGCGGAGTGAACCTTGGGCCGTGACGTTCTGCCAACGCCTCGCACTCGGCGATGAAGGCGGCAAGACCGACCGTCTCGATCAGCGATAGAGTACCGCCTATCCATGGCGGGAATCCCCA
>JAOUCL010000271.1 GCA_029859805.1 Rhodospirillales bacterium
TGGTCCAACAACCAAGGGCATTACGGGCGCCGGGCCGCGCCGCCGGGGTGGAGCATGCTCCACCCCGGCAACACAACCACATCTACCCGATTCCCAAGACACAAGGGCCTGTTGGTTCGAGCACATGCGGCGGCACACCCGTCGCCCGGGACCGAAACCACAACCAACATGCCCTCACCCTCCCGCTTCGCGGGCCCCTCCCTCTCCCGAAGGGCGAGGGAAGACTCGCGGCGGGGCCAGTCCTTGGCCTATGAGTCCCCACCCTTGAGTCTCCACCGTGCTCGCTGAGTTCCTTCAGTTCCTGTTCTCCGGGGTCACGGTCGGCGCGATCTATGCGCTGGTCGGCCTCGGGTTCTCGATCATCTTCAACTCCAGCCGGGTGATCAACTTCGCCCAAGGCGAGTTCGTCATGATCGGCGGCATGGCCACGGTGTTCCTGATGGGCGGCGGGCTGCCCATGCCGCTGGCGATCCTGTTGGCGATCGTGATCGCCACGGCGGTCGGCATCGCGCTCGAGCGCTTCGCGGTGGAGCCGGCGCGCGGCGCCTCGGTCGTCACCCTGATCATCATCACGATCGGCGCCTCGATCTTCCTGCGCGGCGCGGCCCAGGTGATCTGGGACCGGAACTTCCACTCCATGCCGCCGTTCACCGGCGACCGGCCGATAGAAATCGCCGGCGCCACGATCCTGCCGCAGGGCCTCTGGGTGCTCGGCTGCACGCTGCTGATCGTCCTGGCCTTGCGCGTCTTCTTCCGGCATACCCTGACCGGCAAGGCGATGCTCGCGGCCTCCTACAACCCCTTGGCGGCGCAGCTCGCCGGCATCGACACGCGCCGGCTCCTGCTGATCAGCTTCGCGCTGGCCGCCGGGCTGGGCGCGACCGCCGGCATCCTCATCACCCCGATCGCGCTGACCTACGCGAATGTCGGCGTCATGCTCGGCCTCAAGGGGTTCAGCGCCGCCATCGTCGGCGGCCTCGGAAATCCCATGGGCGCGATCGCCGGCGGGCTCGTCGTCGGCATCGCCGAGGCGATGACCGCCGGCTACCTGTCTTCCGCCTACAAGGACGCGGTCGCCTTCGTGATCATCCTGGCGGTGCTGTTCTTCCTGCCGAACGGGCTGTTCGGCCGACGCGGCGGCGAGGGGTCGTGACTACCTTGTGGACCCCGCGGCGGGGCGGTCTGATCGCGCTGGCCGCGGTCATCGCGGTGCTGCCGCTCTTCCTTCAGAACGCGTTCCATTACGACGTCGCGATTCTGATCGGGCTGAACGCCATCGTCTGCGTCGGCCTCAACCTGCTGATCGGCTATGCCGGGCAGATCAGCCTCGGCCACGCCGGCTTCTTCGCGCTGGGGGCCTACGCCTCGGCGATCCTGACCGGCGACCACGACTGGCCGCCGCTGGCGGCGCTGCTCGGCGGCGCGCTGGCGGTCGGCCTGCTGTCCTTCGTCATCGCCCGGCCGATCCTCAAGCTCAAGGGCCACTACCTGGCGATGGGCACGCTGGGCATGGGCATCATCATCTCCATCGTGCTCAATCAGGAGGTCGAGTTGACCGGCGGGCCGGACGGCATGCCGGTGCCGTCGTTCGTCCTGTTCGGCTGGGAGCCGGCGGGCGAGCTGACCTGGTATGCCCTGGTCGGCGGCCTGTTGCTCGCCACCGTGTGGCTGGCCCTCAACCTGATCGATTCGCCGGTCGGCCGGGCGCTGCGCGCCGTGCACGGCTCGGAAACGGCGGCCGAGGTGATGGGCATCGACACCACGCGCTACAAGGTCCAGGTCTTCGTCGTCTCCGCCGTCCTGGCCAGCCTCTCCGGTAGCCTCTTCGCCCATTACAGCGGCTTCATCTCGCCGGCCGAGGGGGAGTTCTTCCGCTCGATCGAGCTGGTCACCATGGTCGTCCTGGGCGGCATGGCCTCGACCTTCGGCGCCGTCGTGGGGGCCGCCATCCTGACCGTCGTGCCGCAGCTGCTGGCGGCGTTCCACGATTACGAGATGCTGCTGTTCGGCGCGGTGCTGATGGGCATGATGATCTTCCTGCGCAAGGGGCTGGTGCCCAGCCTGGCCCAGCTGCTGCGGGAGCGGCGCAAATGAGCCTGCTCAGGGTCGAGAACCTGTCCAAGAGCTTCGGTGGCGTGGCCGCCGTGGCCGACCTCAGCTTCACCATCGATCCCGGCGCCATCTATTCGATCATCGGGCCGAACGGCGCCGGCAAGACCACCGTGATCAACCTGATCTCCGGCATCTTCCGGCCGAGCAGCGGCCGGATCTTCTTCGAGGACCAGGACGTCACCGGCCTGCCGCCCTACGAGCTGGCCCGGCGCGGCCTGTCGCGCATCTTCCAGAACCTGCAGGTGTTCGCCAACATGACGGCGCTGGAGAACGTCATGGTCGGCCATCATCTGCACTGCGACCGGCGCTTCCTGCCGGCCCTGCTGCGCCTGCCACACATCGTGCGGGGCGACGCCGCCTGCCGGGTCTTCGCGGCCGAGCTCATGGCCTCGGTCGGTCTCGGAGACTATGTCCATGCCGAGGCCTCGATGCTGCCCTACGGCGCCCTGAAGCGCCTGGAGATCGCCCGGGCGCTGGCGACCCGGCCCAAGATGCTGCTGCTCGACGAGCCGGCGGCGGGCCTCAATCCGGCCGAGACCGACGCGATCGACGGCCTGATCAAGGGCATCGCGGAAGGCGGCGTGACCGTGCTGCTGGTCGAGCACGACATGCGCCTGGTGATGGGCATCAGCGACCGCATCCTGGTGCTCGACCATGGGCGTTGGCTGGCGTCCGGCACGGCGCCTCAGATCCGCCGCAACCCGGAGGTCGTGGCGGCCTATCTGGGCGGCGAGGCGAGGGAGCGCTGATGCTTCGGATCACCGGACTGACCAGCCACTACGGCCGCATCCAGGCGCTCAAGGGGATCGACCTGGAGGTCGGCGAGGGCGAGCTGGTCTCGCTGGTCGGCGCCAACGGGGCCGGCAAGACGACCCTGATGTGCGCCATTTCGGGCGTGCAGCCGGCCAGCGCCGGCTCCATCCTTTTCGAAGGCACCGACATCACGGGGCTCGCGCCCGAGCAGCGCGTGCGCCTCGGCATCTCCCAGGTGCCCGAGGGGCGCCAGGTCTTCGCGCCCATGGCGGTGGAGGACAACCTCAGGCTCGGCGGCTACACCCGCCGCGCGGCCGAGGTCGCCGAGGACCTCGAGAAGGTCTACGCCATGTTCCCGGTCCTCAAGGAACGCCGGCGCCAGGCGGCCGGCACCCTTTCGGGCGGGCAGCAGCAGATGCTGGTCATCTCGCGCGCCCTGATGGCGCGGCCGCGCCTGCTGCTGCTCGACGAGCCCAGCATGGGCCTGGCGCCGATCCTGGTCGACGAGACCTTCGAGGTGATTTGCCGCCTGCGCGAGGCGGGCACCACGATCTTCCTGGTCGAGCAGAACGCCTACAAGGCGCTCAACGTGGCCGACCGCGGCTACGTGCTGGAAACCGGGCGCACGATCCTGACCGACAGCGGCCCGGCGCTGCTGGCCAACGAGACCGTCAAGGCGGCCTATCTGGGGGTCTGAGGCGCGCGATTGCAGCGACTCGGGCCTCGCCGTCCCTCGACAGGCTCGGGACGAGGGGCTCAAGTTGACGCCCTCATGCTGAGCTTCCTCATCCCGAGCGCGTCGAGGGACGAAGTATGAGGGCCACTCCGCAATGACTTCAGTCCTTGGCTCGTTGGTTCAACCCGTGCTGCCCGGCCTTTTCCTCACGCCGGGTCGCGCAGGTCGATGACGCGCTTGGCCTTGCCCATGGAGCGCTCGACGCCGCCGACCGGCACGATGCGCGCGCCGACGCTGACCCCGATTGTGGACTTGACCCGGTGCGCCAGCTCCTTGGCGCAGGGCCCCTCGATCTGCTCGAGGGCGCCGGCGTTCTCGGGCTTGACCTCGACGACGACGGTGAGCGCGTCGAGGCGGTTGTCGCGGTGCAGCTCCAGCACGTAGTGGGGCGACAGGCGGCCGTCCTCGAGGATCACCTCCTCGATCTGCGAGGGGAAGACGTTGACGCCGCGGATGATCAGCATGTCGTCCGAGCGGCCGGTCACCTTCTCCATGCGCCGCATGGTCCGCGCCGTGCCGGGCTGGAGGCGGGTCAAATCGCGGGTCCGGTAGCGGATCAGCGGAAAGGCCTCCTTGGTCAGCGTGGTGAAGAGCATCTCGCCCTTTTCGCCGTCGGTGAGGACCTCGCCGGTCGCCGGCTCGACGATCTCCGGATAGAAGTGGTCCTCCCAGATGTGCAGGCCGTCCTTGGTCTCGACGCACTCGCAGGCGACGCCGGGCCCCATCACCTCCGAGAGGCCGTAGACGTCGATCGCGTCCATGTCGAAGCGCGCCTCGATCTCCTCGCGCATCGCCTGGGTCCAGGGCTCGGCGCCGTGCAGGCCGATGCGGATCGAGGAGCTGCGCGGGTCGACCCCCTGGCGCTCGAACTCGTCGGCGATGACCAGCATGTAGGACGGCGTCACCATGATGATGCGGGGCTCGAAGTCCCGGATCAGCTGGACCTGGCGCTCGGTCAGGCCGCCGGACACGGGAATCACGGTGCAGCCCAGGCGCTCGGCGCCGTAGTGGGCGCCCAGGCCGCCGGTGAACAGGCCGTAGCCGTAGGCGACGTGGACGATGTCGCCGGGCCGGCCGCCGGCCGCGCGGGTCGAGCGCGCCATGAGGTCGGACCAGTTGTCGATATCCGTCTGGGTATAGCCCACGACGGTCGGCTTGCCGGTGGTGCCGCTGGAGGCGTGGACCCGCACGACCTGCTCGCGCGGCACGGCGAACATGCCGAAGGGGTAGTTCTGGCGCAGGTCCTCCTTGTTCGTGGTCGGAAAGCGCGCCAGGTCCGCGAGCTCGCGCAGGTCGTCGGGATGCACGCCCGCCTGGTCGAAGGCCTTGCGATAGTGGGCCACGTTCTCGTAGGCGTGGCGCAGGGTCCACTTCAGGCGCTCGAGCTGCAGCGCCGAGATCTCGTCGCGGCTGGCCGTCTCGATCGGGTCCAAGTCCTTCTTTGCCGGGGCCTCGGCCGTCATGGCATCCTCCGAATAACCGTTTGTTTCCTTGATACTACATGAAGCCCAAGCTCCCGAGCACCCGCATTGCGGCGCTCGGATGGCTGCGGGCCGTTCAGGTCTCCTCCGCCTGCGGGCCGGCGCCCAGGCCGGGGACCGTTTCGCCCTTGATCTGGTAGGAGTTGCCGCGGAACAGGGCGACGGTGCGGCCGTCGCCGCCGGTCACGGTGATGTCGTAGGTCCCGGTGCGGGCGTTGCGCAGGCGCTCCTCGGCGACGGCGGTCAGGCGCTCGCCCGGGCGCGCGGCGCTGGTGAAGCTGATCGAGCAGGCGAGCGCGACGGTCGCCTTGTTCTCCGCGTTGCAGGCATAGCCGAAGGCGCTGTCGGCCAGGGTGAAGATCAGCCCGCCGTGGCAGGTGCCCTGGCTGTTCAGCATGATCTCGGCGACCGTCATGGCCGTGCGCGCGTAGCCCGGCCGGATCTCCTCGAGCCGGATGCCGAGGTGCTGCGCGGCCCAGTCGGTTTCGTACATGCCGGCGCCGACCGCCTCGCTGAAGCGCCGCCGTTCCGGGTCGTCGGCCGTCATGGTATCCCCGTCAAGCACCGGCGCCAGAGGACATCAGGCTCTCGTCCGACGACGCCAGGCGGCCGCCCGCCGCCATGGCCTCCAGGTTGAGGTCCAGGTAGCCCTTGGGCGTGCGCGCACGGATCGCCTGTTCGAGCGACTCGCGGCGGCAGACCCCGCTCAGCTCGACCAGCGCCCCGAGGGCCACGATGTTCGCCACACGTTCGTTGCCGAGCTTGCGGGCGGTTTCGCTCAAGGGCAGCGCATGCAGGGCGAAGTCGCCCTGCGGCGGCGTGGAGACGCGCCGCGTGTCCACGATTACCGTGGCGCCCGCCTTGATCAGGCCGGCCGAGGCCTCGGCGGCGCACTGGTCGAGGATCAGCAGGGAGTCGAGCGCGGTGACCAGGGGATAGTCCGGCACGTCGTCGCCGACCACCAGGTCCGAGCGGCTCAATCCGCCGCGCGAGGTCGGCTCGTAGCTCTGCGACTGGGCGACCGTCCGGCCTTCCAGGGTCAGCGCTTCGGACAGGATCCGGGCGGAGAGGATGAGCCCCTGTCCGCCCGAGCCGCTCAAACGGATTTCCAGCTCCCCCATGGCGCGGTCAACCGGCCCCGCTCTGCGCGGACTTCACCGAGGCGGCGTGGCGCCGGTAGGTCTCGGCGTACTCCGGGCGGTCGTTGCGGGCCAGGACGCCGGTCGGGAAGGCGTTGGGGCGGAACGGCTGGTCCACCTTGTTGCCGTAGGAGTCCGGGCGCATGCTGCGCTTCTGGCTGAGGATCATCTCCGGCGAGGAGCCGAGCTCGTTCTTGCGCCCGAATATCTCAGTGCAGTCCGAGATGACCTCGACGAAGGCGAAGCCCTTGTAGGCGATCCCCTGCTTGATCAGGTCCTTGAGGGTCGGCGTCTGCAGGGTGACCTCCCGTCCGACCAGGCCTGCGCCGGCGGCCTCGGCCAGCTTGCAGGCGTCGAAGGCCGGTTCGATGTTGCCGTGCGGCGTGGTGGTGGTGTAACGGGTCTCGGAGGTGGTCGGCGAGGCCTGTCCGCCGGTCATGCCGTAGACCTCGTTGTTGAGCATGACGCAGGTCAGGTCGAGGTTGCGCCGGCAGGCGTGGATCAGGTGGTTGCCGCCGATCGCCAGGCAGTCGCCGTCGCCGCTGATCACGACGACCTTGAGATCGGGCCGGGCCAGCGCCAGGCCGGTCGCGAAGGCCAGCGGGCGGCCGTGGGTCACGTGGAGGTGTTGGCGTCGACATAG
>JAOUCL010000272.1 GCA_029859805.1 Rhodospirillales bacterium
GGTCCAGGACCGCCGCCGCCTGATCGTCGTGGTCAACGGGCTCAAGAGCATGAAGGAGCGCGGCAACGAGGCCCAGAGCTTGATCAACTGGGGGTTCCGCGAGTTCGACAACTACAGCCTCTTCGCCGCCGGCGAGACCGTGGAAGAGGCGCCGGTCTGGCAGGGTGTGGTCAAGACCGTACCGCTCGTTCTGGCCGAGGACCTCGAGGTCACCTTGCCCCGCAAGTCCCGCAAGAAGATGACCGTGAGCGTCCGGCACGACGGGCCGATCCCGACACCGATCGAGGAGGGGCAGGAGGTCGCCACCCTGGTGGTCGCGGCCCCGGGCGCCGAGACCGTCGAGGTGCCGCTCCAGGCCGGCGCCTCGGTCGAACGGCTCGGGCTGCTCGGCCGGTTCATCAGCAACGTCAAGCACCTGGTATTGGGCGGCTCCTGATCCCGGCTGCGACGCCCGATTGACCCGCGCCCTGCGGCCCGGCAGGATCGGGCATGGCCAAGGGGAAATTCATCACCTTCGAGGGCGGCGAGGGCGCCGGCAAGTCGACCCAGGTCGGCCTGCTGGCGGCGGCCTTGCGTGGAACCGGCCGCCGGGTGCTGGAGACCCGGGAACCGGGCGGCAGCAAGGGCGCCGAACAGATCCGCGAGCTGCTGGTGCACGGCGAGGTCGGCCGCTGGGACGGCACGACCGAGGCGCTTCTGCACTTCGCCGCGCGGCGCGAGCATCTGGTCCATACGGTTTTCCCGGCGCTGGAGGCCGGGACCTGGGTCCTCTCGGACCGCTTCGCCGACTCCACCATGGCCTACCAGGGCTACGGGCACGATCTCGGGCCGGGGCCGATCGAAGCGCTCTACGCCCTGGTGGTCGGTGAATTCCGGCCGGACCTCACGCTGATCCTCGACCTGCCGGTCGACCAGGGACTGCGGCGCGCCGCGGGACGCCGCGAAGGCGGCGACCGTTATGAACGCATGAACGGCGGGTTTCACGAGCGGCTGCGCCAAGGCTTCCTCGAGATCGCGCGCGGCGATCCGGCGCGTTGTGTCGTGATCGACGCCAGCGGCGGCGTCGAACAGGTTCATAAGGCCGTATGCGCCAAGGTGATCCGGCATCTGGGAATCGACCTGCCATGACCGATGCCCCGTTCGAAGGCGCGCCGGCGCCGCGCGCCAATGCCGAGCTGCTCGGCCAGCAGGCCGCCGAAAGCACGCTGTTCGAGGCCTATCGCTCGGGCCGGCTGCCGCACGCCTGGTTGCTGACCGGCCCGCGCGGCGTCGGCAAGGCGACGCTTGCCTACCGTTTCGCGCGCTTCCTGCTGTCGGGGGGCGGGGGCGACGGCGGCCTGTTCGGCGCGGAGCCCACCGGCCTGGCGCTGGGCGCGGAGCACCCGGTGTTCCGGCTGGTCGCCTCGGGCGGGCATCCCGACCTCTTGGCCGTGGAGCGCGGGGTCAACGAAAAGACCGGTAAGCCGCGCGGCGAGATCGTCGTTGCCGACGTGCGCTCGGTCGCGTCTTTCCTCCACATGACGCCGGGGGAGGGCGGCTGGCGCGTCGTCGTGGTCGACTCTGCCGACGAGATGAACCGGGCCGCCGCGAACGCCATCCTGAAGATCCTGGAGGAGCCGCCGCGCCAGGCGCTGCTGCTGATGGTCAGCCACGCACCCGGGCGCCTGCTGCCAACCATCCGGTCCCGCTGCTGCCGCCTGCCGGTGCCGGCGCTGGACAACGCCACGGTGGCCCTGCTGCTCGAGCGCTATCGGCCCGACCTGACGTCCGAGGATGCCTCGGCCCTCGGGCGCCTGGCCGAGGGGAGCATCGGCAAGGCGCTCGATCTGGCGGCGAGCGAGGGGCTCGAGCTCTACCGGGACCTGGTCGATCTGCTGTCTGGCCTACCGCGGCTCGACGTGCTCCGCGTGCACGCCCTCGGCGACCGCCTGGCACGCGGCGGCGACGGCACGGCCTTTCGCGTCGGCACGGAGCTGCTGTCCTGGTGGCTCGCGCGGATGATCCACGGCGGCGCGGGCGGGGCCCTGCCGGCGGAGGTGGTGGGCGGCGAGGCGGCCCTGATGGCGCGCTTGCTGGAGCGTCGCAGCCTTGCGCAATGGCTTACCCTATGGGAAAAATGGGGCCGCCTCTTCGCCTCTGCGGAGGGCGCCAACCTCGACCGCAAGCAGGTAGTGGTCACTGCATTCCTCGAATTGGAGGCGCTGGCAGCCTGACCGTGTCGGACGATGCGGCGGCCGCCGTCGGACGGGAAGACAGGAGTCCCGAGGAGACACGAATGGCCGGGCCGGACAAGACGCCGTACTACATCACCACGCCGATCTACTACGTCAACGACGTGCCGCACATCGGCCACGCCTACACGACCTTGGCCTGCGACGTGCTCGCGCGATTCAAGCGCCTGGACGGCTACGACGTGATGTTCCTGACCGGCACTGACGAGCACGGCCAGAAGAACGAGAAGGCCGCCAAGGCCGCCGGTATGGACCCGCAGGCCTTCGTCGACAAGGTGAGCGAGAACTTCCGCCACCTGGCCCGGGCCATGAACTACTCCAACGACGACTTCATCCGCACCACCGAAGAGCGCCACAAGCGCTCCTGCCAGGCGATCTGGACGCGGCTGAAGGACAACGACCAGATCTACCTGGGCAGCTATGCCGGCTGGTACGCGGTGCGCGACGAGGCCTACTACGGCGAGGAGGAACTGAGCGACGGCCCCGACGGCAAGAAGATCGCGCCGTCGGGCGCCGAGGCCGAGTGGGTCGAGGAGCCGTCCTATTTCTTCAAGCTGTCCGAATGGCGGGACCGGCTGCTCGAGCTCTACGAGCGCGATCCGGATTTCATCGGCCCTCCGACCCGGCGCAACGAGATGATGAGCTTCGTCAAGAGCGGCCTGCGCGACCTCTCGATCAGCCGGACCACCTTCAAGTGGGGCGTGCCGGTGCCCGACGACCCGGACCACGTCATGTACGTGTGGATCGACGCGCTCACCAACTACATTACGGCCGCCGGGTTTCCGGATGTGGAAAGCGCCAATTTTACAAAGTATTGGCCCGCGGATCTTCATATGGTGGGTAAGGATATCCTGCGCTTCCACACGGTCTACTGGCCGGCCTTCCTGATGGGCGCGGGGGTCGCGCCGCCGAAGCGGGTCTTCGGGCACGGCTGGCTGTTGAACCGGGGCGAGAAGATGTCGAAGTCGGTCGGCAACGTGCTGAGGGCCGAGGACCTGATCGCGCGCTACGGCCTCGACCAGGTGCGCTACTACCTGCTGCGCGAGGTGCCTTTCGGCGCCGACGGCTACATCAGCCACGAGACCATGGTCGGCCGGATCAACAGCGACTTGGCCAACGACTTCGGCAACCTGGCGCAACGGGTCCTGTCGATGATCGCCAAGAACTGCGACGGCGCGGTGCCCCAGCCGGGCCCGCTCGAGCCGGCCGACGAGGCGCTGCTCGGCCGGGCGAGGGGGCTGATCCGGCGTCTGCGCGAGGCCTATGATGGGCAGTCTTTCCATCGCGCGCTGGAGGCGACCTGGGAGGTGGTCGGCGCGGCCAACCGCTATGTCGACGAGCAGGCGCCCTGGGCGCTCAAGAAAAGCGATCCGGCGCGCATGGCCGCGGTGCTCTACGTCCTGGCCGAGACGATCCGCCATCTGGCGGTCATGACCCAGCCGGTGATGCCCGAGTCGATGGGCCGGATGCTCGACCAGCTCGGCGTGCCCGCCGACAAGCGCGGTTTCGCCCAGCTCGACGACCAGCTTCTGCCCGGCACGGCGCTGCCGAAGCCCGAGGGCGTCTTCCCGCGCCACGTCGAGGAGACGGGCGAGGTCGACACTTGACGCTCAGTTGCCGCGCCGTTCGACGCAGTCCGCCGCGCCGCTGTCGGTGAAGGTGCCGCCTTCGATCGGGATGAAGCGCCAGGCGTAGCGGTCCTCGTGGAGTTCGAGCTGCAGCACGCCCCAGGCTTCTGAGTTGAACGCCTCGCTGTGCCGCTTGTGCCGGACTATGCCGCGCAACGAAACCCCGCCCGTGCCGACCACGAAGCTGCGGATGCCATGTTTCGGATCCCGACGGCCGTCGGCGTCCTGCGGGGCGAAGCGTTCGTAGTTGTGGCCGTGACCGTTCAGCACGATGCTGGCGCCCGCCTTGTGGAGCATGCGGTAGAGTGGCGCGGCCCTGTCGTCGGCGTGATGCCTGCCCGACGTGAACAGCGGGTGGTGCCAGTAGGCCAGGATGCAGCGGGCCCGGGTCGCCGCCAGGTCCGCGCGCAGCCAGCGCCCCTGGTCCGAGTCGGGCCCCAGGTCGATGTTGCTGTTCAGCGCGATGAGGTGCCAAGCGCCCAGATCGAAGCTGTAGTAACCGTGGCCGGTCTCGCCGGCGCGCGGCCCCCAATAGGCGAAATAGGCGGCGCCGTCGTCCCGATCGTCGTGGTTGCCCGGCACCGGCCGCGTCCGCTCCCTGTGCCGCCCCCAGGTCGCATCGTAGCAGTGGCGGTAGTCCCCGGGCTCTCTCTCGTAGTAGACCAGGTCACCCAGCGCCAGCACGGTTCCGGCCAAGCGGTCGACCAGGGCCGCCGTCTCGGCTGCCCGGGAATCCGGATAGGCGTCCCAGAGCGGTTCTACCGCCTTGGCCCACCAGGGATCGCGGCAACGCGCGATATCGCCGACCGCCAGCACGGTGGCCGCCGCGTCTTGCGCCCGTAGCGGCGAAGCGGAGGGAAAGTGGGCCCCGACGAACAGGACTGCCAGGAGGTACAGTGAAATCCGATTGCCGGCCAAGATGTCGCTCCCGCAAGGCTGTTGCGCCTGATCGGTTTGCCGGAGGATAGGGCCATTGACCTGTCCACGCCACCTGCGCTAACAGCACCTGCCCGCGGGTGCCGAGCCCCATCAGAACCCGAGTCGTTGCCGTCATGCTGGTCGATTCGCACTGCCATCTGGACTACCTGGAGAAGGACGAGGACCTCGACGAGGTGGTCGCCCGGGCCCGTCGGGCCGGGGTCGGTACCCTGCTCACGATCTGCACCAAGCTCTCGGAGTTCCAGAGGGTGCGCGCCATCGCGGAGCGTTTCGAGGGCGTCTTCTGCTCGGTCGGGGTCCATCCCCACGAGGCCGCGGAGGAGGGCGTGGAGGAGTCGTCGCAGCTGGTCGAGCTGGCTGGCCATCCCAAGGTCGTCGGCCTCGGCGAGACCGGCCTCGACTTCTACTACGAGCATTCGCCGCGCGCCGCCCAGGAGACCAACTTCCGCGCCCACATCGCAGCCGCGCGGGCGACCGGCCTGCCGGTCATCGTACACAGCCGGGACGCCGACGAGGATACGGTGCGGATCCTCGAGGAGGAGCATGCGCAGGGCCCCTTCGGCGCGGTGATCCACTGCTTCACGGCCGGCCCCGAGCTCGCCCGGGCGGCGCTCGACCTCGGCTTCTACATCTCCCTCGCCGGCATCGTCACCTTCAAGAAGGCCGAGGCGCTTTGCGAGACGGTCCGGCAGGTGCCGCTGGAGCGCCTGCTGGTCGAGACCGACGCGCCCTATCTGGCGCCGGTGCCCAAGCGCGGTAAGCGCAACGAGCCGGCCTTCGTGGTCCACACCGCCGAAAGGGTGGCCGAGCTCAAGGGGGTGACGGCGGCCGAGCTGGCGCGCGTCACCACCGAAAACTTCCACCGCCTCTTCGCCAAGGCCGGCGCATGAAGGTGACGATGCTCGGCTGCGGCGGCTCCGGCGGCGTGCCGCTGGCGGGCCGGGAGGCCGGCGGCCACTGGGGCGACTGCGACCCGACGAACCCGAAGAACCGGCGCCGGCGGGTCTCGATCCTGGTGGAGCAGGAGGAGACCGTCCTGCTGGTCGACACCTCGCCGGACCTGCGCCTGCAGATGCTGGACGCCGGCATCTCGACGCTCGACGCCGTACTCTACACCCACGCTCACGCCGACCACTGCCACGGCATCGACGACCTGCGCTGGATCGTCTACGCGCAGGGGGCGCCGATCGACGCCTATATGGACAGGCAGACCCGCGAGGCGATGACACGGCGTTTCGCCTATGCCTTCGCCTCCAGCGCCGACCCGAAAAGCCTGTACAAGGCCATCCTGACCGACCGCACCATCGAGGGGCCGTTCTCGGTCGGCGGCGTCGAGGTGCTGCCCTTCGTGCAGGGCCACGGCAAGGAGACCTCGCTGGGCTTCCGCTTCGGGCCGATCGCCTATTCGACCGACGCGGTCGAGCTTGACGAGCTGGCCTTCGAGGTGCTGGACGGCGTAGAGGTCTGGATCGTCGACTGCCTGCGCGAGGCCCCGCACCCGACCCACGCCCACTTCGCCAAGACCCTCGAGTGGATCGCGCGCGTCAAGCCGCGCCGCGCGATCCTGACCCACATGAACCACACAGTCGACTACGATGCGCTCGCCGCGCGCTGTCCGCCCGGCGTGGAGCCTGGCTACGACGGATTGGTCGTCGAGATAGAAACCGACGAAAGACGCGCCTGACGAGGCACCGAACGGACGTCATGGCTCTGGAGCCGGAGAGGAACGCCAATGGCAAGGGATTCCGCGAAGGGACGAGAGACGCTGGCCCGGATTCGCGAGCTGGCCGACGACTACGGCACTCTGACCGGCGCCTCGCTGTTGATGTTCGTCAAGCGGCCGGAGGCAGAGCCCGACAAGCCCGGCGAGCCGGACTTTCCCGCGAGCCCTGCGGATGACGCGCCTCAGTGCTCGTTCTGCGGAAGACGGCAGAACGAGGCTCGCCGGCTCGTGGCCGGCGTGGCCGGGCAGGGCGCCCAGATTTGCGAGGAATGTATCGAGTTGTGCGCCTGTATCGTGTTCGACCCCGTCTACGGCGCCGCGGAAGACTGATG
>JAOUCL010000053.1 GCA_029859805.1 Rhodospirillales bacterium
GATCCAGCTCATCGCGGGTCACGCCACCATGCCGTAGACGAGCACGAAGACGATCGGCGTCAGGCTGGCGAAGGCGATCAGCCCGAAGCCGTCGACCAGCGGGTTGCGGCCGCGGATCACCGTGGCCAAGCCGACGCCCAGCGCCGTGACCAGCGGCACCGTGACGGTCGAGGTGGTCACGCCGCCCGAGTCGTAGGCGACGCCCACGATCCCGACCGGCGCGAAGGGCGTGATCGCGACCACCAGGATATAGCCGCCCATGATGAAGTAGTGGATCGGCCAGCCCTTGAGGATGCGGATCACGCCGATCACCAGCGCGACACCGACCGAGAGCGCCACGGTAAGGCGCAGCCCCGTCGCATAGGCTTCGCGCGCGGACTCCTCGGTCGCGACCAGGCCGGCCTCGGCGGCGGCTTTCGCCGCCTCGCCGGCGACCGCGATCAAGGCCGGCTCGGCCACGGTGGTGCCGAAGCCGAGCGCGAAGGCGAAGGCGAGCAGCCAGGCCAGGCTGCCCTTGCGCGCGAAGGCTTCGGCCATGGCCTCGCCGATCGGGAACAGGCCCATCTCGAGCCCCTGGACAAAGAGCGCCAGGCCGACCATGACCAGGGCCAGCCCGCCGACGATCCGGTCGAGGTTCGGGACGGGCTGCTGAAGCACCGCGATTTGAAAGAACGCGATCACCAGGATGATCGGCGCGAGGTCCCTGAGCGTACCCAGGATGAGGCGGCCGAGCGAGAGGAGGTTTGCAAGCATCCGGCGGCGGCGGCCCCGGCAATAGGGATTAGGCTGACATGGCTATACCGGCCGCGCCGCCTTGCCACAACCGTCGAGCCCGTGTTTTTTGCGCCAGCACAGCAGAATTGCGTTAGATCAATTACCGGCGCGCCCCGAATGTGCAAGATCCGCGCGCGGCCGGCAAGCGGCCGCGCTCTGCAAGACGGGCCGTTTGAACACTCAATCAGGGTCCACGGGCCCGCCCGTCGAGCGGCGAACTGGAGGAAGGGGGGATCGGTTACACGGATTGAGTTTGTCCGGTGTGTGTGCGGCCGCAGCCGGCATCGAAGCCGCGTCTATGGTCTTGGCAAACGCCGCCGAACGCGCCATCTTGCCGGCCTTCATAGGGGCCATTCGAACCAGAGCCAGAAACGGGAAAGAGCTTGAGCATGAAGATCGCCATCCCGAAGGAGCGGCGGCCGCACGAATCGCGTGTGGCGGCTTCGCCGGAAACTGTCAAGAAACTGACCGCGCTCGGCTGCAAGGTCGTGGTCGAGAAGGGCGCGGGCGCGGGCGCGGCCATCACCGACTCCGCCTATAGGGACGCCGGGGCGTCGATCGCCGACGACCAGAAGTCGGCCCTCACCGAGGCGGAGATCGTGCTCAAGGTCCAGCGTCCCGAGGCCAAGGACCTCGCGCTGATCGGCAAGGGCGCGGTCGTGGTCTCGATCATGGACCCCTACCGCGCGGGCGCGGACCTGGCGGCGCTCGCCGGGGCCGGGGTGACCTCCTTTGCCATGGACCTGATGCCGCGCATCACCCGCGCGCAGACCATGGACGTGCTGTCCAGCCAGTCGAACCTGGCGGGCTACAAGGCGGTGCTCGACGCCGCGGCCGAGTTCGGCAGCGCCTTTCCCATGATGATGACCGCCGCCGGCACGATCCCGCCGGCCCGGGTCCTGGTCATGGGGGCGGGCGTGGCCGGTCTGCAGGCGATCGCCACGGCCCGGCGCCTGGGGGCCATCGTCTCGGCGACCGACGTGCGGCCCGCGGCCAAGGAACAGGTGGAGAGCCTGGGCGCCAGCTTCGTCGCGGTCGAGGACGAGGAGTTCAAGGAGGCCGAGACCGCCGGCGGTTACGCCAAGGAGATGAGCGACGCCTACAAGGAGAAGCAGGCGCAGCTGATCGCCGAGACCATTCCCAAGCAGAACATCGTCATCACCACGGCGCTGATCCCCGGCCGGCCGGCGCCGCGCCTGGTCAGCGCCTACATGGTGGCCTCCATGAAGCCCGGCTCGGTGATCGTCGACCTGGCGGTCGAGGCCGGCGGCAACTGCGAGCTCAGCGAGCCCGGCAAGGTGGTCGCCAAGCACGACGTCAAGGTCATCGGCCACTACAACGTGCCGAGCCGCCTGGCCGCCGACGCCAGCCGGCTTTACGCCCGCAACCTGTTCAACTTCCTCGAGTTGATGATCGACAAGGACAGCGGTGCGCTCGCCATCGACTGGGACGACGAGATCATCAAGGGGACCTGCGTCACCCACAACGGCGAGGTGGTGAATCCGGACCTGGCCAAGCTGAGCGCGGCCGCGCCGGCCCCCGCGCCCGAAGCGGCGCCCGAATCGGGGGCCGAGGCCGCGCCCAAGGCCAAGGCCAAGCCTAAACCCAAGGCGAAGGCGAAACCCAAGTCCAAGACCGGCGGCAAAGGAGGCGAAGCCTGATGGATCCGGAAAGCTTCACCCAGAAAGCCAAGACCCTGGCCGACTCGGCGCAGGATCTGGCCGCGCAGGCGACCTCGCTCGCCGGGGACGCCGGACAGCTCGCCGTTCAGAGCGGCGGCCAGGTCGGCCTCTCGCCGCTGATGATCGGATTGACCGTCTTCGTGCTGGCGGTCTTCGTCGGCTACTACGTGGTCTGGCGCGTGACCCCGGCGCTGCATTCGCCGCTCATGTCGGTGACCAACGCGATCTCCTCGGTGATCATTGTCGGCGCGCTGATCGCGGCCGGTCCGGCCGACCTGAGTCTCAGCGAGGTGATGGGCTTCGTCGCCGTGACGCTGGCCTCGGTCAACATCTTCGGCGGTTTCATCGTGACCCAGCGCATGCTGGCCATGTTCAAGAAAAAGAAGTGAGACGGCGGTCATGAGCGTAAATCTCGCAGCCCTCGCCTATCTGGTCGCCTCGATCTGCTTCATCATGGCGCTCAGGGGCCTCAGCCACCCGGAAACCAGCCGGGCCGGTAACATGTACGGCATCGTCGGCATGGTCATCGCCGTCGCCACCACGCTCGCCATGCCGGGGGTGGTCAGCTATTGGCTGATCGCCGCGGGCGTCCTGATCGGCGGCTCGATCGGCACGGTGATCGCGCTGAGGATCCAGATGACCGCGCTGCCCCAGCTGGTCGCCGCGTTCCACAGCCTGGTCGGCCTCGCCGCGGTGCTCGTGGCGGCGGCCGCCTTCTACAAGCCGGAGGCCTACGGCATCGGCGTTCCGGGCGATATCAAGCTGGCCTCGCTGATCGAGATGTCGATCGGCGTGATCATCGGCGCGATCACCTTCACCGGATCGATCGTGGCCTTCGCCAAGCTGCAGGGCCTGGTCAGCGGCAATCCCCTGGTATTTCCCCTGCAGCACCCGCTGAATGCGTTGATCGGCATCGGCATCGTGGCGCTCACCGTGTGGTTCGCCATGGACCAGACGGACCTCGCCTTCTGGCTGATCGTCCTGACGTCGCTGGCCATCGGCTTCCTGCTGATCCTGCCGATCGGCGGCGCGGACATGCCGGTGGTCATCTCGATGCTCAACTCGTACTCGGGCTGGGCGGCCTGCGGCATCGGGTTCACGCTGGAGAACAACCTGCTGATCATCACCGGCGCGCTGGTCGGCTCCTCGGGCGCGATCCTCAGCTACATCATGTGCAAGGGGATGAACCGCTCGATCTTCAATGTGATCCTGGGCGGCTTCGGCGGCGAGGTCGCGGTGTCGGCCGCCGACCTGGGCGACAAGACGGTCAAGTCCGGCTCGGCCGAGGACGCTGCGTTCCTGATGAAGAACGCGTCCTCGGTGGTCATCGTCCCGGGCTATGGCATGGCGGTCGCCCAGGCGCAACATGCCGTGCGCGAGATGGCCGACCTCCTGAAGAGCGAGGGCGTGAAGGTGCGCTACGCCATCCATCCGGTGGCCGGGCGCATGCCGGGCCACATGAACGTCTTGCTGGCGGAAGCCAACGTGCCCTATGACGAGGTCCTGGAGATGGACGAGATCAACCGGGACTTCTCCGCCACCGACGTGTCCTTCGTGATCGGCGCCAACGACATCACGAACCCGGCGGCGAAGACCGACAAGACCTCGCCGATCTACGGCATGCCGATCCTCGACGTCGAAAAGTCGCAGACCGTGCTCTTCGTCAAGCGGTCGCTCGCCTCGGGCTACGCCGGCATCGGCAACGAGCTGTTCTTCCGCGACAACACCATGATGCTGTTCTCCGACGCCAAGGTGATGTGCGAGAACATCGTCAAGGCGCTGGGCGACTAGCGTTTTCGGTTTGCCGGGAAACGGGCGGCTCCGCCGAGGCTGAGGTCGTTCCTGCAAGGCCACCCTCGTGATCGCCGGGCGCGGCCCGGCGACCGAGGACGGCGTCTGGGGCCGGCAGGGTCTGCTCGGTCGGATCAGCTACCAGCCCCGAGCTCAAAGCGCCAAAGAGTCTGGACACTATTTGAGCTATGGTGCCAAGCGTCGCAATCGCGACGTTAGGATCTTGGTAATGACAAACGGTAATTTGTTCTTAGCGAAACTATTTAGTATTCCCATAAACAATATTCTTATCTGATATGTAATAAGTTCTATGTAAAATATATTCAAATAATCGATTGGGAGATAGTGCAGCAGCATGGTGAACGGTTGATAAACAGCTCTGGTCAGGTGCATCACGCTTCGCAACAGGAGGACCACAACATGCTCAGGCTTCTTTACTCCTTGATGGACGGTGAATCCGGCCAGGCTCATCTGGAGTATGTCTTGTTGGTGGCCTTGTTTGCGATGGGCGTGATAGGTTCCATGGAGGCGGCGGGAGCGACCGTCTCGGACTGGTTCTTCGCCGTGTCCGGTCAGCTGGCCGCCGCCGTCCCCAACGGCTGACGCGCCGCGAAAGACAGGGTCAGATCCCCGTTTTCAAGAAAAGGCAGTCGATACAATAAGATAATACCCAAGGCCATTACCAATGGCCTTGGGTATTATGCCTCGGGTCGTCCGGAGGGCGCCGGCAGTCCGGCGCCGGAGGGGCCTAGAAACCCTCGCGGTCCATGCGCTTGCGCAACAGCTTGCGATAGCGCCGTACGGCCTCGGCGCGCTCGCGCTTGCGGCGCTGGGACGGTTTCTCGAAGTGGCGGCGGAGCTTCATTTCCCGGAAGATGCCCTCGCGCTGCATCTTCTTTTTCAGCGCGCGGAGCGCTTGGTCGACGTTGTTGTCGCGGACATGTACGTGCACGGTCGATAATTGCTCCGTTCTTACAGCCTTGGGCCACCTAATCCGCCCAGGCCAAGGACAAACACCACCACCGCCGCGGAGACCTCCGCGGCGAGGGGCTCTACCTAACACATAAGGAAACCCTTGGAAAGGCCTCTTTCGGCCGGGGTGAGGGCTGGCCTGCCATCGCTTCCACCTGCTTTACCGGGTCCGGCGGGCGGGTCATAGTAGGGCTATGGCTATCCTCAAGATCGCCCGTATGGGCCATCCCGCGCTGCGCCGCCCGGCCGACCCGGTCGAGGACCCGACCGCGCCGGAGCTGCGCCGGTTGGTCGAGGACATGATCGAAACCATGGAGGACGCGGGCGGCACGGGCCTGGCGGCGCCCCAGGTCCACGTGCCCCTGCGTGTCGTGGTGTTTTTCATCGGCGCCGCGCGGGCCCGACGCGAAGCGGCGTCGCCCGATCCGCCGGACTCGGAGGGGGCCGCGGGCGTGCCGCTCACCGTGCTGGTCAATCCGGAGGTCGAGCCGCTCGGCGACGAGAGGGCGCTCGGCTGGGAGGCCTGCCTCTCGGTACCCGGCCTGGTCGGCGAGGTGTCGCGCCACACGGCGGTCCGCTATCGCGGGACGAGCCTGGAGGGCGAGGCGATCGAACGCGAGGCGACCGGATTTCACGCCCGCGTGGTCCAGCACGAGTGCGATCACCTGGACGGCGTGGTCTATCTGCAACGCATGGCCGACCTCTCGCGGCTTATGTTTACCTCCGAGATGAAGCATCTGGCCGAGGACGAGACGCAGGAGGAATGACATGACGGACACCGACAAGCTGCGCGAAGACCTGCTGCAGGCGAGCCTGGGGCACGTGGCCTTCGATGGTTGGAGCCGAACCGCCCTGCGCGCCGCGGCGCGGGACCTGAAGGTCGATTCGGCGCTGGCCCAGAACGCCTTTCCCGGCGGCGAGGCGGAGTTGATCGAGGCCTTCAGCACCTGGGCCGACGGCCGCATGCTGGACGCCCTTGAGAAGCAGAGCCTCGCGGCCATGAAGGTGCGCGAAAAGATCGCCGCCGGGGTACGGCTGCGCCTGGAGCTGCTCGAGCCGCACCGCGAGGCAGTGCGCCGCGGCCTCGCCTTCTTCGCCCTGCCGCAGAACGGGCCGCTCGCCCTGAAATGCCTGTACCGCACGGTGGACGCGATCTGGTACGCGGCCGGCGACCGGGCGACCGACTACAATTTCTACACCAAGCGGCTGCTGCTCGCCGGGGTCTACTCCTCGACCCTGCTGGTCTGGTTGAACGACGGTTCGGAGGGCCGGGTCGAGACCTGGGCCTTCCTCGATCGGCGCATTGCAGAGGTGCTCAAGGTGGCCGGCCGCCTGGGCAAGGCCGTCACGGGCGCCCTCGACCTGCCGGACCGGATGGCCCGGCGGTTCGCCCCGCGGCCGGCGCGGCGCTAATCCTTCGACCGGGATCTTCCGGCGTCCGCCTCCGCCGAGCAGTTCGGCACCACCGGAGGCGGTAATCCCTCGAAGGTCCCACGTTAAATAACGATTAGTCTATTTATATCATCCTTAAACCGGCCGCCGCGTGGTGCCGGGGTAGGGCGCTGCGCGAAGGCCATTGCCGATCCCGGGACAGAGAAGATAGGCGACGTGGAGCATGACTTTACAGCTGACCCAGACCGACGTTGTCCGACTAACGAGCGATCCCTCGCCGGAGGTTCGCGCGGAGATGGCCGCCAAGGTGGCGGCGCAGTTCGATCAAGGCAGTTTCGGCGTTGTCGAGCGGCGCATCGCCGAGGACATTTTCCGGAGCCTGCTGCAGGACGTGGAGGTGCGGGTGCGCGAGGCGCTGTCCTCGCAGCTCAAGTCGTCGCCCGACCTGCCGCACGACGTCGCCTTGGCCCTGGCCCACGACGTCGAATCGGTCGCGCTGCCGGTCCTGGAGTTCTGCGACGTGCTGAGCGACGAGGACCTGATCGAGATCGTTCGCGGGCAGAGCGCGGTCAAGCAGGTGGCGATCGCACAGCGGTCCGAGGTGTCGGTCCACGTCTCCGACGCCCTGATCGACACCGGCAACGAGCGTGCGGTGATACGCTTGGTGCAGAACGAGGGGGCCCGGCTCGACGAGCGGTCCTTCGGCCGGGTGTTGGACGGGTACGAGTCGAGCCAGGCGGTGACCTCCGCCATGGCCACGCGAACGGACCTGCCGGCCGCGGTTTCCGAGCAGTTGATCAGCGTCGTCTCCCAACACCTGCAGAGCTTTCTGGTCAAACAGCATAAGCTGCCGGCCGAGATGGTCCGAAACCTCGTCTTCCAGGCGCGCGAGCGCGCGACCGCCGGCTTGTTGAGCGACGGCTGCGCGAGCGAGGCCGAGGTCGAGCAACTGATCGCGCAGCTGGAGGCCAAAGGGCGGTTGTCCCCCACCTTGGCTCTCGAGGCCCTTTCCAGGGGCGATCTGAGCTTCTTCGAGACGGCCATGGCGCGGCTTGCCGGTATCCCGGTCGAAAATGCGAGGATCCTGATCCACGACCAGGGACCGCTCGGGGTCCAGTCCATCCTGAAAGCGG
Organism: Rhodospirillales bacterium; assembly: GCA_029859805.1. GTDB lineage: Bacteria > Pseudomonadota > Alphaproteobacteria > Kiloniellales > JAKSDN01 > CAMYKD01. The sequence continues at coordinate 7,745 of JAOUCL010000053.1, forward strand.
CCAACTGCTAGCTAACGGAGTGGCCGCCGCGCCTGGCGGCCAAGGTCGAGCGAGAGGATGATGTTCGATGTCGCCCTTGAGGTGCTGCGCGCCGCCGTCCTCCTGGGCGTGATCCTCTTTCTGTGGCGCGCGGGGCGGGACCGCTCCGGGCCGCGCCAGCGGAGCTGGGGCCTCATCGTCGCCGGCTTCGGATTGTTGCTGTTCGGCAGCCTCCTCGACATCTCCGATAATTTCGAAAGTCTCAATCGATTCGTCGTCGTCGGCGACACGGAGGCCGAGGCCTTCCTGGAGAAAGTCGTCGGCTTTCTCGGCGGGTTCGTCGTTCTGGCCGTGGGCCTGGTTCGCTGGGTTCCCAGCGTAAAACGCGTGGCGGGATTACAGGATAGCAATGCCGACCTCGAGAGAGAGGTCGCCCTGCGCAAGCAGACGGAGCAAGCGCTCCGCGAAAGCGAGTCGCAGTTCGAATGCGTTGTCGACAACTCCCCCTCGGCGATCTTCCTGAAGGACATGGACGGGCGCTACCGCCTCGTGAATAGACGTTTCGAGGAGTGGTTCGGATTGTGCGCGGAAGACGCCCTCGGCAAGACCTCGCACGATATCTTCCCGACCGACCAAGCCGACGCCTACACCGCGCAGGACCGCGAGGTCCTGGCAAGCGGCGAGGCGGTCTCGCGGGAGCACGAAATTGCCTTCGCGGACGGGCGGCAGCGTCTGATCGTCGTGACCAAGTTCCCCGTTTTCGAGTCCGAGGGTCGGCCCCTGGGCGTCGCCACGATCAACACCGACCTGACCGACCTGAAGCAGAGCGAGGCGGCGCTGCTCGCCGCCAAGGTGGATGCCGAGCTGGCCAATCGGGCCAAGTCGGAGTTCCTGGCCAACATGAGCCACGAGCTGCGCACGCCGCTGAATGTGATCATCGGCTTCTCGGAACTCATCGAGAACGAATTGCTCGGGCCGGTCGGGACGCCCCAATACCGCGAACACGCGCAGGATATCGCGCAGTCGGGCCGGCAGCTGCTTGGGCTGATCGAGAACATACTGGACCTCTCAAAGATCGAGGCCGGCAAGGTGGACCTCTACGAGCAGGACATCGATGTGCCGGAGGCCATTCGCTCCAGCCTGGTCCTAGCGGGCGGACGCGCGAACCACGAAGACGTAGAGCTCGACTCGGATCTGCCCGAGCAGCTGCCGCGCCTGCATGCCGACGAGCGGATGCTCAAGCAGGTCCTGATGAGCTTGCTGTCCAACGCGGTGAAGTTCACGCCCGGCGGCGGGCGCGTCACGATCAGGGCCTGGGCCGACGCGAAGTCGGGCTATGTCGTGCAGGTCTCCGACACGGGGACGGGCATGCGCCTCGAGGACATACCCAGGGCCATGGTGCGCTTCGGGCAGGTCGACGGCGGGCTCGACCGCAAATTCGACGGCAGCGGGCTGGGCCTGCCGCTCAGCAAGTCCCTCGTCGAGCTGCACGGCGGCACGCTGGACCTGGACAGCGAACCGGGCGTCGGCACGGTCGTCACGGTGCTTTTCCCGGCGGAGCGCATCGTCGGTCTGTGCGAGAGCGAGAGCCGTTCCGGCAGGGTCCGCAAGGCTGCCGGCTGAGGCCGGAGCGCTGGTGACCCGGCTGTGTGTTTTGTCACAGCGCCCGGATCCGCACGGCACCATAAACAGATAGCCGGGGATGGCATCGACTTGATCCCGGTGCGGCTCCCGGCCGCCGGAGACCTTGTCCGGCCCGCTCGCGTTTGATCTCAGCATCGAGACGAGAGGTTGGGACGAATCATGAGACAGACTCATCGCTTGAGCCGATGGCAGTCCGTCCGCGGAGTGCTCGCGGCAATTCACGGCTGGATCTTTGCCCATTGCACGGAGTTCGTCTGCCTGACAGCAGGTCTCGTCAGCCTGCTCATCGGTTTGGAATTCTGGGCGCATTGGGGAGATTGGCTCCGGATCGACTGGATGGTCGTGTCCGGCCTTCCGGTCGGGCTCGCGTTCATCTGGGCGACGAACAACGTGCGCGGGCGCTTCGACGACATGATCGACAAGCTGTCGGAGCAGAAGGTCCTTCGCTTTTCCGAGGGCTTGGATGAGCAGGGCCAACCGAAGCTGGTCGAGGACGAGGCGCGGCGACTCCCGTTGCGCCGGGCAGCCGAGAAGAGGATCGAAGAGGATGCCGCCCTGTGGGGAGGCGGGATCGCTTTCCTGTTCGTGCCGCTCTGCTTTTATGTTGCCCACCAACTGGCGGCGGACCTTGCCGAGCCCCGGCGTTGGCTGTTCTTGCTCGTCATCGCGGCAATGTCCCTGGTATGCGCGCTGCGGCTCGGCCGCATGGTCTGTTACGGCTGGCAGGGGCTGCGCTACAGGATCCGCAAGGTCGTGGACAGGCAGATCAGCATTCGCCCGGAGATCGGCCACCCGGACGGCCACTCGGGTCTCGAACCGATCGGCGCCTTCTACGACTACCAGGCCGGCAAGATGATGTGGCTGATCGTGTACTTGCTGGTCTGGCTGCTGGTCTGCGCGCTGTGGCCGAATCCCCCCTTCATCCCGGGTGGTGGGGAGGGTGCTGCCAGGGTCTTCTACCTGCTCTTGACCCTCTTCGCCTTCCTCTTCGTCCTTCAGGTGCTCGGTTTCGTTGTGCCGATGTGGTCGTTTCGAAAGGAGCTGGATCTCTTTCGGCAGGAGCAAATGACCGTCTATCAGGCCAGCTACAAGCAGCTTGCCGAGATTCGGGAGGAGCTCGAGAACGTCGGCCGCGCCGAGCGGCCGGAGCTGCCGATGCATGCGCTCTATCTGCGCCATTACTGCGAGGACGTTCTTTCCATGAGCCGATGGCCGGTCGCCGGAAGGACGCTCATCAATTTCTGGCTCGGCAAGGTGGCGACGGGCAGTGTTGCGCTTCTGGCCGTCTACAGCGACCTCGCGGACATTGAGTTTCTGAGCACCGTCGCGCGCGCCCTTGATCCGCACTGACGAGCGGTCGAACCGGGAGGCGGAGCGGGCTGGTTCCGCGAAACCTGAAGCCGCTCTAGTCCCGCGGCACCAGCTTGGTGACGTGGCCCATCTTGCGGCCGGGCCGCGCCTCTGTCTTGCCGTAGAGATGCAGCTTGGCGGCCGGGTCGGACAGGATCTCGTGCCAGCGCCCAGCGTCCTCGCCCAGCAGGTTCTTCATCACCGCGTCGCAGTGCCGTTCAGTCGAGCCGAGCGGCAGGCCGGCGATCGCCCGGACGAATTGCTCGAACTGCGAGGTAACGCAGGCGTCCAGCGTCCAATGGCCCGAATTGTGCGGCCGCGGCGCCAGCTCGTTGACCAGCACCTCGTCCTCGGCGGTCACGAACATCTCGATCGCGAGCAGACCGACCAGGCCGATCTCCTCGGCCAGATGGCGGGCGATGGCTTCGGCCCGCTCCGCGGCCTTGTCCGCGACGCGGGCCGGGACGATGGTCTGGTCCAGGATGTGCATCCGGTGCTGGTTCTCGACCACCGGATAGCTCTGGCAGCCGCCGCCGGCGCCCCGCGCCACGATCACCGAGATCTCCAGGGTGAAGTCGACGAAGGCCTCGACGATGCCCGGGGCCTCGGCCCGGTCGCCGGCCATGAGCCGCCAGGCGTTGTCGAGGTCGGTCTCCGGGCCGATCGACGCCTGCCCCTTGCCGTCGTAACCCAACTCGGCGGTCTTCAGCACGCAGGGCCGGCCGATATCGTTGACGACGCGCGCCAGGCCGTCGGGTGTGTTGACCTCCGCATAGCGCGTGGTCGGCACCTTGACCGACTGGCAGAAGTCCTTCTCGCGCAGGCGGTTCTGGCAGATCCTGAGAACCTCGGGCCCGGGGCGCTGCGCCACCCGCGGGGCCAGGAACGTGGCGGCGCCCAGCGGGATGTTCTCGAACTCGAAGGTGACCAGGTCGACCGCCTCGGCGAAGCCGGCCAGTGCCTCCTCGTCCTCGTAGGCCGCGCAGGTGAAGAGCGGCGTCACCTGGGCCGCCGGCGCGTCGGGCTCCGGACAGTAGACGTGGCAGCGATAGCCGAGGCGCGCCGCGGCCAGGGCCGCCATGCGGCCGAGCTGGCCGCCGCCCAGTATGCCGATCACCGCGCCCGGCGCCAGCGGCTCTGTCAGTGTCTTGGCCATGTTGCGTCTACGCGTCGTCGCCGGGCGCGTCGGCCACGGCCTCGGTCTGCCGGGCCCGCCAGGCATCGAGCGCGGCGGCCACCCGCGAGTCCTCCAGCGCGATCACGGCCGCGGCCAGCAGGGCGGCGTTGACCGCCCCCGAGCGGCCGATCGCGAGCGTGCCGACCGGTACGCCGGCGGGCATTTGCACGATCGAGAGCAGGCTATCGAGACCGCTCAGCGCCTTGCTCTCGACCGGCACGCCGAAGACCGGTAGCGGCGTCAGCGATGCCACCATGCCGGGCAGGTGGGCCGCCCCGCCCGCCCCGGCGATGATCACCTTGAGCCCGCGCTCGCGCGCGCCGCCGGCGTAGTCGACCATGCGCCGCGGCGTACGGTGGGCGGAGACGATGCGCGCCTCGTGGGCGACGCCGAGTGTCTCCAGCGTCTCGGCGGCGTGGCGCAGGGTCGGCCAGTCGGACTGGCTGCCCATGATGATGCCGACCAGCGGCGCGTCCTCTCCCATCCGACCCTCGCAAAGGCAGGCCGCGGTCCCCGGCGACGCGGCGCTGGCGCATTATCACGGCAAGGCGAAAGCGACGCAAGCCGGGTGCCCGCCGCGTTCCCCGTGTCTATCGTGAACGACTCATTAACCAAGCAGGCCTAGGATTTCCCTGTGCCGGACCCTTTCGGGCCGGTGCCACAGTGGATTTGGACGGTCCGTGATGAAATCTCGCCACGCCAAGCTCGCCGCGGCCCTTGTGGGACAGGGACCCGCCGCCGCCGTCAAACGAGGGGCGCCGCTCGGCGAGGCGCCCGTTGTTCTGGGCGTTCCGGCGCGTGAGCTGACCGTCCGGATGCAGACCGCCATGGTCGCGCTGTCGGCCGAGGCGCAAGGCCTGCGGGACGAGCTCGAACAGGCCCGGGCGCGGATCGCAAGGCTCGAGAAACTGGCCGACCGGGACGTGCTGACGCCGGTCCTGAACCGCCGCGCCTTCCTGCGGGAGCTGGCTCGCGTGCTCTCCTTCGGCCGGCGCTATGGCCAGGCCGGCAGCCTGCTATACTTCGACCTCGATGGCCTGAAGCAGATCAACGACGAGCTGGGCCACGCCGCTGGCGACGCGGCGCTCGTCCATGTTGCCGAGACGCTCTCCCGCCGGGTGCGCGACAGCGACATCGTCGGCCGTCTGGGCGGCGACGAATTCGGCGTCATTTTGGCCCAGGGCGAAGGCGCGGTCGCCGCGGCGAAGGCTCGCGAGCTGACCCGGGCCGTCCAGGCCAGGTCGGTGGTGTTCCAGGATCGGCGGCTTAGCGTCCAGGTCGCCTGTGGGGCGCACGACCTTGCCGCCGGTGAGGGGGCGGCGGAGACCCTGGCGGCCGCCGACCGGGCCATGTACGCCGACAAGAGGCGGGCCCCCGCGCGCCGTCCGCAACGGGCCGGTGGAGGCCCGGCCGCTTGCGCGCTCAGGCTATGATATCCGGCAAGAGCTCGCTCTCGAGCTGGGCGATCTGATCCTTCAGCAACAGCTTCCGCTTCTTGAGCCGCTGGACCTGTAGCTGGTCGAACGGCCCGTCGCCGGTGATGCGGCCGATCACGTCGTCCAGATCGCGGTGTTCGCTCTGCAGCTCGGCAAGCTTGCGCTTGACCTCCTCGATATCGCTGTCTTGCATACCCGTCCGGTAATAAGCGGCTGCCTCTGTTTCACTTAGGATTATACCGCGCGGCGGCAGGCAAGTGTAGTGCCGAAGCCATGCTTGCGGCACTGCGCCCTTTGCCCGAGACTGGCGCCGGGAAGGCGGAGCATGGCGCGCATCGAGCGAATCGGCATTCTGACCAGCGGCGGCGACTGCGCCGGCCTCAACGCCGTGATCCGCGCCGTCGTGCACCGGGCCGTCGAGGGCTACGGCTGGGAAGTCGTGGGAATCCATCAGGGCACCGCCGGCCTGATGGCCCGGCCGGTCGAGTCCCAGCCTCTCGACCTGTCGCTCTTCACCGGCGCCTTCCTGCGCATGGCCGGCACCATTCTCGGCACGACCAGCGAGGGCGATCCCTTCGATTTCCCCCTGCCCGACGGCAGCCGGATCGACCGCTCCGACGAGGTCGTCGAGGGCTACCGCTCGTTGGGGCTCGACGCCCTGATCGGCGTCGGCGGCGACGGCAGTCTCGCGATCCTGCGCCGCCTGGCCCGGCAGGGCGGCATCGACTTCGTCGGCATCCCCAAGACCATCGACAACGACGTGGGCCTGACCGAGGTCTCGGTCGGCTACGCCACCGCCGTCTGGGTCGCGACCGAGGCGCTCGACCGCCTGATGCCGACGGCGGCCAGCCACTCGCGGGTCATGGTGCTCGAGGTCATGGGCCGCGACGCCGGCCATATCGCGCTCGCGGCGGGGATTTCCGGCGGCGCCGATATCATCCTGATCCCCGAGATCCCCTATCGCATGGAGGCGGTCGCCGGCAAGATCGAGGAACTGAAGGAGCGCGGCCGCAACTTCGCGCTGGTGGTCGTGGCCGAGGCGGTGCGAACCGAGTCCGGCTCGCCGATCGCCCAGCGCCGCGCCGGCAGCGGCTCGCGCTACGGCGGCATCGGCTACTACGTCGCCGAGCGCATCGCCGAGCTGACCGGCGCCAAGACCCGGGTCACGGTCCTCGGGCACCTGCAGCGCGGCGGCATGCCGACGCCGCGCGACCGGCTGATGGCCTCGGTCTTCGGCGTGCATGCGGTCGACCTGATCGCGGCGGGCCGCTTCGACCGCATGGTCGCCTGGAGCGCGCGCCAAGTCATCGACGTGCCGCTCGCGGACGCGATCGCCAGTTACCGGGCGGTCGACCCGGCGGGGCCGCTTGTGCACACGGCGCGCGGTCTCGGCATCTGCCTGGGCGACGTCTGAGCGAAGCGGCCCGTGACAGTGGCCCCCGACACGTCCTTTTGGGACTATTCGCTCGCGGTCTACGCCCGGCCGGCCGTGGCCGAGGCCTGCCTGGCGCTGCAGGACCGCCGCGGGCTGGACGTCAACCTCCTGCTATTCTGCTGTTGGGCCGGAGACCGCGGGCAAGGTCTCGCTACCGACGACATTGCCGGGTTGGTGGACGCCGTCGGAGCTTGGCATGAACAGGTGGTCGTCGCCCTGCGCGGGGCGCGCCGCTGGCTCAAGACGCAAGACACGGCGCCAAGCGAGCCCGCCGAGACGTTGCGCCGGGCGATCAAGGCCGAAGAACTGGAGGCCGAGCGCCTCGAGCAGCTGATTTTGGCCGGAATGGTGCCGGTTGTCGAAGGGCAGGGGGATCCCGCGCTCGCAGCCGCCAATCTCGGGGCCTATTTCGCGGTGCTGGATCTCGCGCCTGGCGACGAGGACCGGGCTGATCTGGCCGCGCTTCTCTGCGGCCTCTTCGACGGGTTGCGCATGGACGACGCCCTGACGCTGTTTGGCTGAGCAGAAAGCGGGCCGAAATCGCGGCCCGGGCGGCCGGGCAAACGACGAAGGCGGATGGTGGTGTACCATCCGCCTTCGCGTATCGCTCCGGGTCGTTGAATGCGGCCTCTTCAAGCTTCGCCGTCTACTGCCCCTGGCCTGGCTCCAGGTTGAGGATCGGCAGCGCGGAGTTCGGGTACATGCGCTCCGGCAGGTTGCCGTCCCACTTCAGCATGGCCTCGGCCTGCAGCAGCGAGATCAGCTGCGGGTTCTCGCGGATCGCCGCTGCCCGGTCCCGCAGGCGCTCGGCCTCGGCGTCGCCGGCGAAGCGGATCCGGTCGGCCTCGGCCTTGGCGACCTGGGTGATCTGATAGGCCTCGGCCTCGGCGGCCAGGCGCTTGGCGTCGGCCTCGCCCTTGGCCTTGGTGACCAGCGCCAGGGCCTCCTGCTCGCGCAGGCGCGCGGTCTGCACGGCACGCTCGACCGCCGCCTTCTCCTCGGCCGCCTTCTCGATCTTCGCCTCGAACTGCTTGGAGAATTCGATCGACAGGAGCCGCGTCTCGTCTGCGATGATGCCGTAGGGCGCCAGCACGTTGCGCAGGTTCTCCAGCGTCCGGTCCGAGACCTCGTCGCGCTCGCTGGCCAGGGTGACGGTGTTGACCTTGCCCATGACGGCGCGGAACGAGCCGATCGTCAGCTCCTTCATCAGCTTCTGTTCGAAATCCCTGCCGTAGACGGCATAGATCTGCTGAATCGCCGACGGGTCGATGTGGTAGGCGAGCAGGAGATCCGAGGTCACGACCTGGTTGTCGTTGGTGTAACTGTCGATGCCCTCGTACTGTACGCGCTGGACCCGCACGCTGAAGGTCACCCGGTCCTCGACGAAGGGTGTCTTGAGGTGCAATCCGGGTTCGAGCACGCGGTCCATCTTGCCCAGCCGGACGATCAGGACGCGGTCGCCCTCGTCGACGATAAAGACGTTGGCGAACGCGAAGGTGACCACCAGCAGGACCGCCAGACCGGCGGCTGCGAGTTTGAAGACGTTTCTCATGGCTTGCTCCTTCCTGCTTGCTGTGGCCGGCGCGTTTCGGCCTCCTGCCTGGGCGAAGCCGCGCTTCGCCCGCACGCCGGCCGGTTGGCGGGCACGGGAGTGCCCTTTCGCGGCGCGAAATACGCCGCTCCTCAAAAAGCGCTCACGGATGTGTCAGGCGATGGCGGCCCTGACGCCGCCGCCTCTCAGGGCGCGGTCTTGGCCGTCGGTCGCGGTCGCCTCGGCCGGGGCAGGTCCGTCTCCAGATCCGCCGTGGGGATTTCGGCCGGCGGCTCAATGATCATGCGCAGCTTCAACATGCTCATCACCTCCAGCACCTTGCCGATCTCACAGGTCGACTTCCCGCGTTCCAGATCGACGATGAAGCGCTCACCCACGCCGGCCATTCCGGCCAGCTCGATCTGGGTCAGGCCCCTGGCCCTGCGTGCCCGCCGGACGAGCCGGCCAAGGATCCTGGTGTCGTGGACTTCGGCGGCCATTCCGTCAGTCCTAAAAGCTTACCGTACAGTAAGATATATGGGGCATACCTTCCGTCTTTCAAGGAAAATCGACCCGAGCGGTAAGGAATTTCGCTGGATCCGGAAGATGTGGCGACTCGTCGCAGGCCCACCGCGACCGGGTCAGTTCCGCTTGCCGCGCTTGGCCGCGCGCGGCGGCGGCTTGCCGTCGCGGCCGGCCTCGCCCCAGCGGGTCACGCGTCCGGTCTCCAGGCCAAAGAGGTCAAGCACCCGGCCGACCGACTGGTCGACCAGGTCGTCGATCGTCTCGGGGGCGGCGTAGAAGGCCGGCACCGGCGGGGCGATCACCGCGCCCATCTCGGAGAGCCGCAGCAGGTTGGCGAGGTGGCCGCTGTGCAGCGGCGTCTCGCGGACCATCAGCACCAGGCGGCGGCGCTCCTTCAGGACCACGTCGGCGGCGCGGGTCAGTAGGCTCGTGGTCGTGCCGCAGGCGATCTCGGCCATGGAGCGGATCGAGCAGGGCGCGACCACCATGCCCAGCGTTCGGAACGAGCCGCTCGAGATCGCCGCGCCGATATCGCCGGGTTGATAGCAGACGTCGGCCAGGGCCTGGACCTCGGCGACTTTCAGGTCTGTCTCGTAGGCCAGCGTCACGTCGGCCGACTTGCTCATCACCAGGTGCGATTCGACCGGCAGGGCCTTCAGCGTCTCGAGCAGGCGGATGCCGTAGATCACGCCGCTGGCCCCGCTGATGCCGACGATCAGGCGCTCGGGGCCGGTCATCTTGGGTAACGCCCCGCTTGGCAAAACGGTCCCCCTCGGGTTATCATCTTTTTGTCATATGTCATTGCCGTGACGGTCTCAGAAACTGGAGGTCATCTATGACGGTTGCCGAGCATGTCGCAGCTCTGCGCGCCAAGCACGCCGCACTGAAACAATCCGTCGAAGAAGAAAACCAGCGCCCACACCCCGACGAGTTACACATCGCGGAACTTAAACGCGAGAAACTCCGAATCAAAGACGAAATCGCCAGACTTGAGGCCGAGGCGGAAGCCTAGCCGCCGCCCGGCCCCGGTATTGGCCCCGCCCGGACGCCCGGCGGGTCCCGGTTCCAGACCAAGACGCACCCGGCCCGCGCCGGGACGCGGAAGTTTCGTGATGCCCGGCGGAGCTCGCGCGGGCGGACCGGAATCTTAAATCTTGCCTTAGATCAAATTTCTCGACCATGATGGCGCCACCGAGGGCGGCCGCCCGAAGGGCCGCGCTGCGCCATGAACAGGGAGAAAACAATGGCAGATAGAGAGACAATCAAAAAGAAACTCTTGCTGGGAGGAGCGGGTCTCGAGGCTTCGGACCGTGCCTGCGGGGGGCGCTTTGTTCCCTGCTGGTCGCCGGCTTTTCGTTGGCTGCCGGCGCCCACGACGTGAAGACCCAAACGAATGATCCGGCCATCCTGGGCCATTCCGGGGGCGGCGACCTCGAGGTCAAGCGGGTCCCCCAGACCGGCAAGGGCATGCCCTCCGTCGCGGGGCCTTTCCCGGATACCGTGGGCATGGACTTCCTGGGCCAACTCACCAACGAGCAGCTGGGCGTCGACCGGTTGATCTGGTCGGGTGCGGCCTTCCTCTCCGACATCTGGGGCTGGACATCGCCGGACACGGGCGACGAGTACGCGCTGATCGGCACCAGCTCCGGCGTTGCCTTCGCCCGAATCACCGACGGCAGCGACCCGGGGGCGGCCAAGGCGCCCGAGTTCCTCGGCATGATCCCGACGACCGACACGCAGACGCAGCGGAACTGGTGGTGGGACCTCCGGACCTACCGGCACTACGTCTACTACGTGACGGAGGTCAACGGCGCCGGCGTGGCGATCTTCGACCTGAGGAAGCTGGACGGCAGATCCGCCGTCGAGCCCGGCACGGAAGCGGCCTATCTGGAGGCCGACGCCAGATACAATGCCGGCGGCTATCTCAGGGCGCACAACATCGCGATCCACGAGGCGAGCGGCTCTGCCTATCTGATCGGTGCCAGCAAGATCGACGGCGCCGACCCGACCTTCACCGACGACGGGGTCATCATCCTGGACCTGTCCAATCCGCTGGCGCCGGTCGAGGTCGGCACCATCATCGGTGACGACATCGATTCGCACGACATGCAGGTGGTCACCTACAACGGTCCCGACGCGAAGCATGTCGGCAAGCGGATCGGCTTCATCTCCAACGGTGAGGCACTGGACGTCAGAATCTACGACGTGACCAACCCGGCCGCGCCCGTCCTGCTTTCGGCCACGCACTATCCGGGCGCCTCCTTCACCCACCAGGGCTGGCCGACCGAGGACCACCGCTTCTTCATTTTCGGCGACGAGGAGGACGAGCTGTTCGGCTTGCAGGACCCGCGCAACCCTGACCTGCCGGACACGGCGCGCACCTACATCCTCGATATCTCCAACCTCGAGGCTCCCGCACTCGGCGGCACCTTCGATTCGCCGGCGGCGTCGATCGACCACAACCTCTTCGTCAAGGGCGACAAGGTCTATCAGGCCCACTACACAGCCGGCATCCGGGTGCTCGACATCATGCCGACCGCGACCGGCATTTCGCTCTCCGAGGGCGGTCACATGGACACCGAACCGCGGCTGCCCAACAACAACATGAACTACAACTTCAACATCTTCGCCGGTCCCTGGGGCGTCTTCCCTTCTTCGGGAGCGGTAAGGTCATCGCCAGCGACGGCTTCAACGGTCTGATCGTCGCCAGGCTTTCCGAGTAGCGCAATCAGGGGGCCCGGCCGCCACGCGGCCGGGGTTCCGTTTTGCCGCAGCCGGGTTTAGAATACCAGGAGTTGTGCTCGCAAAGGTAGGATTTGTTCGACCGATGGGACCGTCAGCAGTGACGCAGCCGTCGGGAGACGAGGAGGAGGCCCATGGCAGTCAGCATTAAGGTGAACGGAACCGAGCGGCGGGTCGAGGTCGACCCCGAGACCCCGCTGCTCTGGGTGTTGCGCGACACCCTCGGGCTCACCGGGACCAAGTTCGGCTGCGGCATCGCCGCCTGCGGCGCCTGCACCGTGCATGTCGACGGGGCGGCGATCCGTTCCTGCGTGACCCCTGTTGAGGCCGTCGCGGGGAGCGAGGTCACGACGATCGAGGGCCTGTCGCCCGACCGCGGCCATGCGGTCCAGGTGGCCTGGATCGCCGAGCAAGTGCCTCAGTGCGGCTATTGCCAATCCGGCATGATCATGGCCGCCGCGGCGCTGTTGAGCGACACGCCGCGGCCGAGCGACGCCGAGATCGACGCCGCCGTGACCAACATTTGCCGCTGTGGCACCTACTCCCGCGTCCGGCGCGCGATCCATCGCGCCGCGCGGGCCTGAGGGAGGGGCGAGCCATGCAGACACTGTTTAACTTCAGCCGGCGCCGCTTCCTGCAGAGCGGCGCGGCGGCCGCCGGCGGCCTGGTGCTCGGTTTCCACCTGCCGGCTGGCGGGCGGCTGGCGCGGGCCGCGGAGGGCGAGGCGGCGATCAACGCCTGGCTCCGCATCGCGCCGGACGACATCATTACCGTCACCGTCGCCCATTCCGAGATGGGCCAGGGCGTCTACACCTCGCTGCCCATGCTGGTGGCCGAGGAGCTGGAGGTCGACTGGACCAAGGTGCGCGCCGAGTTCGCGCCAGCCGACCAGGTCTATCGCAATCGCCTGTTCGGCATCCAGGCGACCGGCGGCAGCACCAGCATCCGCTCGTCCTTCGACCATCTGCGCCAAGCCGGCGCCACCGCGCGCGAGATGCTGCGCCGCGCGGCGGCAGAGGCCTGGGGCGTGCCGGTCGAGGCGTGCCGGGCGCAGGCCGGCCGTGTGGTCCACGAGGCGAGCGGCCGCGCCGCCGGCTACGGCGCGCTCGCAGGCGCGGCGGCCAAGCTTGAACCGCCCGCCGAGGTGCCCCTGAAGAAGCCAGGGGACTGGGGCCTGATCGGCACGGCCGTGGCCCGTCTCGACGTCCCGGCCAAGGTGGACGGCAGCGCCGGCTTCGGCATCGACGTCAAGCTGCCGGGCATGCTGATCGCCACGGTCCTGGCCTCGCCGGTCTTCGGCGGCAGGCTGAAGAGCGTCGACGAGACACCCGCGCTGGCGGTCAAGGGCGTGCGCGCGGTGGTGCCGCTGGAGAGCGCGGTGGCCGTGGTCGCCGAGGGCTACTGGCCGGCGCTGAAGGGGCTGGAGGCGCTCGCGCCGGTGTGGGACGAAGGTTCGCACGCAGCCATGAGCGACGCCACGATCCGCGCCGAGCTGTCGGCCGCGCTCAAGCAAGACGGCGCGGTGGCGCACAACGAGGGCGACGCCACGGCCGCCTTGGCCGGCGCGGACAGGCGGCTGGAGGCCGCC
>JAOUCL010000548.1 GCA_029859805.1 Rhodospirillales bacterium
CTGGTGCAGATTGTGTTCCAGGATCCCTACGGCTCGCTGCATCCGCGCCATACCGTGGACCGCATCCTCTCCGAGCCGATCGCCATCCACGGCCTGAGCGAGCCCGACCGGCGCATCTCCCAGGCGCTGGAGGAGGTCGGGCTGGGACCGCGGTTCCGCTACCGCTATCCGCATCAGCTCTCGGGCGGCCAGCGCCAGCGTGTCGCGGTGGCGCGCGCGCTCATCCTGGAGCCCAGGATCCTTCTGCTCGACGAGCCGACCTCGGCGCTCGACGTTTCGGTGCAGGCCGAGGTGCTCAACCTGCTCCAGCGCCTGAAGCGCGAGCGGGACCTGACCTACATCCTGGTCAGCCACAACCTGGCCGTGGTCGCCCACATGTGTGCGCGCCTGGCGGTCATGAACCACGGCCAAATCGTCGAGGAGCTCTCCGTCGAGCAGCTCAGGTCCGCCACACCGGCCGAGCGCTACACGCAGCAGCTCCTGACCGCCAGCCTCGGCTACGACCGCGCCGCAGTGGACAGGTTCGAGGACTTCGCCGCGGAAGCTTAAGCGCGCCGGTCGCGGCCCCGCGGCTACATCCGAAATCGTGGCAGGAATCGGGGTACGCGCTCCCGGTAGCGTGCGTAGGCGGGACCAAAGCGCTCGACGAGTTCGCGCTCCTCCAGAACCGTGATCGCGTAGATCGTCGGCAAGTAGGCCACGAAGAGAAGGTAGACCGCCTGGTAGTTGGTGAAGCAGGCGAGCGCCAGCAGGCCGAGCCCGCCGGCAGCGTAGCGTGGGTGGCGGATCCGGGCGTAGATGCCCTCGGTCAGCAACTTGCCGGGCGCCCGACCTGGCAAGAGCTCGGGCAGGCCGATCAGGGTGCCGATCGAGAGCTGTTGGCGGCACAGGATTTCGAGCACGATGGCGGCCAGATAGGCGAGCGCGGCCGGCGGCCACAGCGCCGCTATGGTCCCGAACTCGACCGCGAGCAGTAGGCCGCGCAGTGCGAAAAGGCCGGCGCCGATCAGGATCATGGCGGCCATGGCCGCGCCGTAGGCGATCCCCGGCCCCAGCCGCCGCCACAGGCCCACGAATGGATGGATCAGGAACCAAAAGGCCAGCAACGGCACGAAGCTGACCAGGACGAGGAGCGCCAGGTAATAGCGGACGGCCTCGAGTATCGTCATGACGGGCGCACTCCCCGGCTGTTCGGCCGCGGACCTTGCCGTCAGCCCGCCTCCACCCCGGCCGGCACTTTGACCGGCGCGGGCGGCAAGCCTTCGCGATGCCGCTGCCAGACGATTTGGTAGGCGGCCTCGAGGTGGCGCGCAAAGAGATCGGTGTCGAACAGCGGCGTTTTCAGCCGGTTGGCCTTCAGCTTCTTCCGGACGGCGCCCAGCGCCTTCTTGTCGGTGGCCAGCTTCAGGGCCAGGGCCTCGTAGGCCCCGATGTCCGGGGCGATCAGCTCGGGTCCGCCAATGGCGCTGACCAGGCTGGCCGCCACGCGCGACGCGAAGGTCTCGCCGGGGCGGGTCACGACCGGCAGGCCGCACCACAGCGCGTCGCTCGCCGTGGTGTGGGCGTTGTAGGGGAAGGTATCGAGAAACAGGTCGGCATGGGTGTGCCGCGCCAAATGCTTCGGCTTGGTCAGTCGCTCGGCAAAGACCAGGCGACCGCCGTCCACGCCGCGCGCCGACGCCTCGCGGCGCAGGTTGGCTTCGACCTCCGCGTCGCCCTTGAACAGCCACAGCACGCTGCCCGGCACAGCGGCCAGCAGCCGCATCCAGACGTCGAACAGGTTCGGCTCGATCTTGTAGGCGTTGTTGAAGCAGCAGAAGACGAAACCCTCGTCCGGCAGGCCACAGTCCGCGCGCGACGGTGCCTCCGGCGCGATTTCCTGGTCGCGATCGTTGACCTGGTAGCAGTGCGGCAGCTGGATCACCTGCTCGCTGTAATCGGCCCTGGCCTCGTCGGGAATGATCACGGGGTCGGCCATCAAGTAGTCCATGAAAGGCGCGCCCATGGTGCCGGGATAGCCCAGCCAGTTGATCTGGA
>JAOUCL010000273.1 GCA_029859805.1 Rhodospirillales bacterium
TATATAAAAAAAGGTTCCTGAAACCTTTTTTTAGGTTAGGTGCCGTCCAGGTGCTCCTTCAGGCGGGGCATGAGCTCGACCAGGTTGCAGGGCCGCGAGCGCGCGTCGAGCTGGGCGCTGAGGATCTCCTTCCAGCCGTCGCGGCAGGCGCCGGGCGAGCCGGGCAGGGCGAAGAGGTAGGTGCCCCGGGCGACCCCGCCGAGCGCCCGGCTCTGGATCGTCGAGGTGCCGATCTTCTGGTAGCTGATCCAGCGGAACAGCTCGCCGAAACCCTCGATCTCCTTGTCCATGACTTCCTTGAAGGCCTCGGGCGTGACGTCGCGTCCGGTCACCCCGGTGCCGCCGGTCGAGATCACCACGTCGACTCCCGGGTCGGCGATCAGCTCGTCGAGGCGCGCCGTAATCGCCGCCGTCTCGTCCCGGATCACCTCGCGCCCGACCACCTTGTGGCCGTCGGCGAGGATCATCTCTTCGAGGATGCGCCCGGACTTATCGTCCTCGAGGCTGCGGCTGTCCGAAATGGTGAGAAGCGCGATCTGGACCGGCAGGAAGTCCCTGGTTCCCTCAATCTTGCTCACGGTGGGCTATCTCCTGGCTGGCGCCGTCGAGGGCGGCATACCCGGGCCAGTCGCCGGCCGCCGCCGAGTCCAGTGAGGGCGACGGCTGACCAAGGCGTGCCCGGTAGATCCAGAAGTTAGACAGTACCCGCTCGATGAACAAGCGTGTCTCGCGCGCCGGCAGGCTCTCGATGAACAGCAGCGGGTCGTCGTCGAGCTTCATCCGCCGCTGCCACTTCGCGAGATTGCCCGGGCCGCCGTTGTAGGCCGTGGTCAGGCGGAACAGATTGTCGCCGACCCGGTCGTTCGACAGCAGATGGGCGACGTAGCGCTGGCCCAGGTCCATGTTGAGCGACGGCTCGAAAAGCTGGTTGCGCCTGTGGCCGCGGAACCGCCGGTAGTTGCGGGCGACGAAGCCGGCGGTCGACGGCAGCAGCTGCATCAGGCCGCGCGCGCCGTCCCGGCTCTTGGCCCGCGGGTTGAAGGCCGACTCCTGGCGCATCAGGGCATAGATCAACGCCCGGTCGACCTTGAAGCCGCCCTTGGGCTGCCACGGCGGGATCGGATAGAGCGCCGCCTCGAGCTTGTCGCCCTGGGGCTGGGCGTGGCCGGAATCGACCAGGCGGCTGGCCAGCTTGAAGGACAGCGACGGCAGCTTGGCCCGCTCGGCAACCGACAGCAGGGCCTCGACCGCCTCGGGGACGTTCCAGTTCCTGAGGCGCAGCAGCTCGCGCTCGGCGCGCCGGTTTTGGCCGGCCTGCATCAGGGCGAGCGCCCGCCGGCTTTCGCGCGTGTTCAGCAGGATCTCCGCGCCCTCGGGCGTGAGCCGGTGCGGGCGGAAGTCGAATCGCGTCTCCATGCCCAGCGCGCGGCGCGCCAGCTGGCCGTAGAAGGTCATCGGCGCATCGGCCGCGAGCGCCAGCCAGCGGCTCATCTCCTCGGGCTGGCGCAGGCGCAGGTGGGTCCGCGCGGCCCAGTAGGCCCCTGACGACGTGTTCCATCCCGAGGCGTTCCGCGACAGTGCGAGCTGCTCGAAATGCTCCGCCGCCGCGGGCAGGTCGTCGAGCCGCCAGGCGGCCAGGCCGGCGATCCAGTGGGCCATCGGCACATGCTCGCCCGAGCGCTTGGCCGCCGCCCGGGCCAGCGCATAGGCCTTGGAGACCTTGCCGTAGTAGTACCAGGCCGCCGCCACTTCGGCGTAGCCCTCGTCGATCTCGGCCGGGTGGAGCAGGCGTTTGGTCTCGCGCGTGGCCAGCAACTGCTCGGCCGCGGTCAGCCGGGTGCGCATGGCATAGCGCCTGACATGCCATTTGATCTGGCGGGCGCGCCTGCTCTTGCTCCGGCTAAGCCGTTTGCTCGGGACTTTGGCGTAGGTTGTGGCTTCGCTGCGCTGGATGTACGTCGACCTGTGGCGGGCTGGCTTGCGCGGCCAGGTGTAGTTCTTGGGCCGGCGCTTGACCGCCAGATCGTAAACCGCTTTGGCCCCCGGATGGTCGGCGTAGCGGTCGAGCCAGCGCTTCAGCTCCTTGTAGCGCGAGCGGTAGGCCGTCGGGTGCATGTAGCGCTGGAACTGGACGTGGCCCATCAGCATCCGGTCGCCGAGCCGCGCGATCAGCTTGTCGGCGGCCTTCCACTTGCCGCGCTCCTGCAGCTGGAAAATCTCCCGATAGAGCGCGGCGTCGGCGTCCGAAAGCACCTGAGGCAGACCCTCCGTGCCGAGCGTATAGCGGTCTGCCAGGGTCTCGGTTTTCGTCTCGCTTTTCGCCGCGGCTTTGGTTTCGGGGGCCGTCTGGTCGGGGGCCGTCTGGTCGGGAGCCCTCTGGACCTCGACCTCGTTCCACGGCGGGACGGCCTGGGCCGAATCGAGGCTCAGGACGGTCAGCGCCAGCGCGACGACGAGTGCGCTCGCGAGCGAACGGGTCAATGGCAGCGGCAAGAGAAGTCCCCCGAAGAATGATTCACGACAGCTAAGCCCTTTCGCGACAAGCGCGCAATAGAGGATGCCATTCGCCCGGTTCATATTTCGTTAACGCCCTCGTTTAACTACAACCCCGGCGGTTCGCCGACTTTCGAGTGTGCCTATCCAAGACACACGCGGGGCGTGTCAATAAAATGGCGAGAATGCAGCGAAATTCGTCCCGGGTCCGCCCGGCGTCAGGTCTTGGACAGGGGGTCCCAGCCGGTGGTGAGCGCGCGGTGCAGGCTCAAGAGGTCGCGCCAGGCGAGGCGCTTTTGCTGGGGCTGGCGCAGCAGGTAGGCCGGATGCAGGGTCGGCAGGGCCGGGATCGGGCGCGGCAGGCCGCTGTGCTGATAGGGCCGCCATTGCCCGCGCAGCCGGAGGATGCCTTCGCTGCGGGCGAGCAGGTTCTTGGCCGACATGCCGCCGACCAGGACCAGGTAGTCGGGGACGGCCAGCTCGATATGACGCTCGGTGAAGGGTAGGCAGGAGGCGATCTCGGCGGCCGTCGGCGTGCGGTTGCCCGGCGGCCGCCAGAACAGCATGTTGGTGATGTAGACGGAGGAGCGGTCGAGGCCGACGCAGGCCAGCATGCGGTCCAGCAGCCGGCCCGAGACGCCGACGAAGGGCAGCCCCTGGCGGTCCTCCTCCGCTCCCGGGGCCTCGCCGATCATCATGACGCGGGCCTCGGGGTTGCCGTCGGCGAAGACCAGGTTCATTGCCGTCGCCTTCAGGGGACAGCCCTCGAAGGTCTTGAGCGCGGCTTTGAGCTCCGCCAGGCTGTTCGCCGCGACCGCCAGCTCCCGGGCCGAGTGCAACGCGGCTTCCGCGGATTCCAGGGGACCGGGTTCCGGCCGCCAGACCGGCGCCTGCCGGTCGGACGCGCCCGCCGCCGGTCGCGATGGAGGCGGTGACGTTTGAGGTGGTGGCGATGGCGGCGGCGGTGGAGCTTTGGGCCGCGTGCGCGACTCGGGCTCCGCCCGGGGTGCGGTGGTCCGGTCGACGGGGTCTTCGCCGATCGCCTCGTCGGCGCCGGCTTCGATCTGCCACCTGAGCGCCGCGAGCGCGTCGTCCTGATCGCCGTGCATGGCCGTAATCTAGCACCGCGCCGCGGCGCCGCCTACCGGCCCGACGGAAAAGCGCCCGGAACATCCAAGTGTTTGATTTAAATCAAAGCGCCGAGTCGGGAAACTGCGTCTAAATCCCTTGGCTCGGGCGCGGTGGCGTCCACCTATCCTGTCATCGGGGGACCACGACATGGGCGATGATTTCTTGGTGCTCGATGGCCACGTGACTCATGACGTGACTTGTCAGGTAAGCCACTCGACGCCGGCGCCGACCATCCCCGACTACCTCGAAAAGACCTATGCCTGGGCCTATCTGAACCCGCGCAATGTCCGGCTGCTGGACCGGCCGCTGGTGGTGTCGACCATCCTCTGGGGCAACTTCGGCCGCCTGCTGAGGGCGCTGTTGAGCGAGCTCGAGCCGGGACAGGCGGTTCTGCAGCCGGCCTGCGTCTACGGGAACTTCTCGGTCAGCGTCGCTGATTTCCTCGGGCCCCAGGGCCGCCTGGACGTATTCGACGTCGCGCCGATCCAGGTCGAGCGATGCCGGCACAAGCTCGCGCGCTTTCCGCAGGCCACGGTGCGGCTCAGCGACGCCATCGACCTGAGTGGCGGCTCGTACGACGCGGTCTGCTGCTTCTTCCTGCTCCACGAGCTGCCCGACCGCACCAAGCGGCTGGTCGTCGACTCGCTGCTGTCGAGTGTCGCGCCCGGCGGCAAGGCCGTGTTCGTCGATTATCACCGGCCGCATCCGGCCCATCCCCTGAAGCCTCTGACCGGCTTGATCTTCGACCTTCTGGAGCCCTTCGCGAAGGGCCTCTGGGAGCACGAGATCGAGAGCTGCGCCGGGCACGGGGAGGACTTCGCCTGGTCCAAGCAGACCTACTTCGGCGGGCTGTTCCAGAAGGTCGTGGCGAGGCGGCCCCCGCGCGCACCGGGCTGAACGATCCGATTCCAGGCAGACCGGAAGCGTCCTAGCGGCCTTCGGTCGAGGCCTCTCGGGCGCCGATCAGCGAGCAGAGGATCGGAATGAAGACCAACGTCACCAGCATCGAGAACGACAGTCCGAAGACGATGGTGGTGGCCAGCGGCTGAAGCATTTCCGCGCCCTCGCCAAGGCCCACGGACAAGGGCAGCAACCCACACACCGTGGTCAGCGTGGTCATGAGGATGGGCCGCAGGCGCACCCGGCCCGCTTCCACGATCGCGTCGAGCCGGGCGTGCCCGCGATGGCGCAGGATCTCGAAATATTCCACCAGCACGATGGCGTTGTTGACGACGATCCCGGCCAGCATGATCACGCCGAGCCAAACCGGCATCGACAGGGGCATGTCCAGGAGCGACAGGCCGACGGCGACTCCGACCATGGTGAAAGGCACGCCCAGCAGGATGATGAAGGGATTGCGGAGGGACTCGTACTGCACCGCCATCACTACGAAGACCAGGAACAGCGCCAGCCCCAGCAGGATCATCGTCAGATGCCGGCCTTCTTGCAGCGACCGGGCGGCGCCCGCGTCGTAGATGCTGTATCCATCGGGCAGGTCCAGGTCCGCCAGCTGCCGCCAGACCGCCGCCGAGACATCGCCGAGCGCCGCCTCCCCGGACAACGAGGCGGTCACCTCGGTGATCCGTCGCTGGTTGTCGCGCAGGATCTCCGCGGGGGAGGACACCAACTCCACCTGGGCCACGTCGCCCAGATAGATCGGCGCCGCACCCTTCCCGCCGGTCGCGATCATGACCGATTCCAATGCCTGAACGGTGTCGGTCGTGCGGCGCGGCAACCGGACCCGGATATCGTAGCTGCGGTCGTTGTCCAGGTATTGGGTGACCAGCTCCCCTTCCAGGGCCAGGCGTGCGCTGCGCGCGACGGTCTCGACCGAGAGCCCGAGCTCGGCCAGCCGGTCGTGATCGACCCGGAAAACCAGCTCCTCGTGCTGATCCTCCGACGAGTGCACCAGGTTGCGCAGTCCCGCCACCGCCCTGAGGCGTTCCACCACCTGGGTGCCGATCGCATCCATCACGTCCTGTTCGGGACCGGTGATGCGCAGGGTGATGTCGTCGTTGCCGTGACTCGCCCGCACGCCCCGGATCCCGCCGGTCCGCATCCGCACCTTGAAGCCCGCCAGGCGCAACTTGTCGATGGCCGCCTGCATGCGCTTGACCCAGGCGTCGCTGCCGACGTTCCGCTGTCCGAGCGGGACGAGCTGCACAGTCATGGAGCTGCGGTTGCTGGTCTCGCGCTGGGTCCGGCCGAAGATCCGCCCGCCGACTATCGTGAACACGGTCTCCACCTCGGGCTGTCGGCGGAACAGGTCCTCCAGCTTTGCGACTTCGCGGTCCATGACGTCGATCGGAATGCCGGGATCGGCCACGACGCTCACGCGGATGCGTCCGTCGTCCAGGCTGGGCAGGAAGATCTGCTTCGCCGCCGTCATGCCCCAGATGCCCGCGCTCAGCGAAGCGAGCAGCGCGACGATCACCAGCGCGACGAGCGTCGGACGCACGAGCAGCGCGCGCAGAGCGGCGGCATAGCCGCGTGCCAAGGGGTCCATCACCCCGTCTATGGCGCGGCGCACCGCGCCGTCCTTGTTTGCCGGCACCCGGCTGCCGAAGGCCGGGACCAGCGTCAGGGCCACGACCATCGCCGCGAAGATGGCCGCGGTGATGGTGAAGATCAGCTCCCTGAACAGCAGCCCGATCAGGCCCGAAATAAACAGGAAGGGAACGATGGCGGCCAGGTTGGTGCTGGTGGAAGCGACGATGGCGCTGTTGACCTCGCGCGCCGCGTCCTGTCCGGCCTGCAGCGGCCCTTCCCCGGACTTCTGGTGTCGATAGACGTTCTCGAGCATGACGATGGTGCTGTCGACCACCATGCCCACGCCCAGGGCCAGGCCGCCCAGGGTCATGATGTTGAGCGTCAGTCCGCCGAGGCCCATCAGGGCGAAGGTGACCAGGATCGACAGCGGGATCGCGGTGCCGACGACCAGCGTGCGGCGGATGTCGCCGAGGAAGACAAAGACGACCAGCATGGCCAGCAGCGCGCCCACCAGCGCCGCCTGTGTCGCGTTGCGCAGCGCGTTGCGGATGTAGATCGACTGGTCCGCGATCGGCCGCACGGCCAACTCCGCGGGCAGCATGTTTCCCGCGCGCAGCCAATCGAGCCGTTCGGTGACGGCCTCGACGACCTTGATGGTGTTGGCGTCGGGCTGCTTCTGGATCGACACCTTTACGCCCGG
>JAOUCL010000005.1 GCA_029859805.1 Rhodospirillales bacterium
GAGTGCGCCGACACGATCTTCCGTCCGGTCCTCGGTGTTCAGGTGGACCTGGCGGCTCGAAAGCTCGAGCGGCTCGGCCGCGCTCGCGGCGCCCGGCGCCAGAAGAGCCAGGACAAGGATGCAGTACCTCAAGGTCATGGCCTCTCTTTAGCCGATTCGCGGCGCGTCCGCAGGCACTTCCTCACGATTGCGTGAGACCCCGTGCCCGGAACGTGCCTTTCCGCGGCATTTGCGGCATAGAAGACCAAAGGTTGAACCGAGGGAGGAAAGCCATGTCGTCGCTTGCCCGCCGCCAGGTCCTGACCGGACTGGCCCAATTGCCCCTGGCCGCCGTGCTCGCCGATCCGCGCCTGGCGCGCGCCGCCGCCGCCGGGCTGGAGAGCGTGTCGATCACCACCAAGGGCGGCCGGAAGGTCGCCGCGGCGCTCGCCCTGCCCAAGGCCGTGCCCGCCCCCGCCGTGCTGCTGGTCCACGAGTGGTGGGGCCTGAACGATCAGATCAAGGCCGTGGCCGCCCAGCTCGCCAAGGAAGGCTACGTGGCGCTGGCGGTCGACCTGTACGACGGCGGGGTGGCCGACACGCCCGACGGCGCGCGCGCCCTGATGCAGCAGGTCGACGGCGACGCGGCGACTGACACCCTGGTCTCGTGGACCGGCTGGCTGCGTGCTCATGATCGGGTCGGCGAGCGGATCGCCACGATCGGCTGGTGCTTCGGCGGCGGCTGGTCGCTGAACGCCTCGATCGCCGCGCCGGTCGAGGCCACGGTGGTCTACTACGGCCGGGTCAACCGCACGGCCGAAGACCTGAAGAACCTAAAGGGTCCCGTGCTCGGTCACTTCGCGACGCGGGACGGGTGGATCAACCAGGAGATGGTCGGTGGCTTCGAGACGGCCATGAAGAAGGCAGGCAAAAGCGTCAAGAACCACTGGTACGAGGCCGACCACGCCTTCGCCAACCCGACCAGCGCGCGTTACGACGAGGCCGACGCCAAGCTGGCCTGGCAGCGCACGCTCGCGTTCTTCAAAGCAAACCTGTAGCCCGCCCGGCGCGCAACCGCCCGGTCATTCCTAAAGGCCACCGAAGAAGGGCGTGAGCAGCACCAGGAAGAAGGGGGCCGAGATCGCGAGGCCCGCCAGGATCGCGAGACCGTCTATTGCGATGACGCCGACTTTTCGCCAGAACACGAGCCTATCTCCCTTCGGCGGCTTCCCTAGCAGCCGCTATCTGCACCTGGGGCGGGTTTCCAGGGGGTCAAGTGACGAGCGTCACACTTGGTGCAGATTTTCTGGATTTCTCTAGGGAAGCTTGTAGCGCCGGCCGTTAAGGCGCCTCGGTCCGCCGGGCGTCGACGTAGGCTTCAAGCTTGTCGCGATCGGATAGATAGAGCACCCGGCCGCGGCGCCGGACCAGGCCGCCGCGGTAGAGCTGGCCGAGCGCGCGGGCGACCGTCTCGCGGGTCGTGCTGACGCGGCTGGCGATCTCGCGCAGCGGCGGCAGCTGGCGCACCACCCAGCGCCCCGGCACCGCCGCGTCGGGTTCGGCCATGCGCAGCAGTTCCGCAAAGACCCGGTGACTCGCCGCCAGCGTGCTGAGCTCCATGATACGCAGGTCGCCCGCGCGCACCATCTGCGTGAGCCGCTGGAGCAGCCTGTACGTGACCCCCGCCCGGTTCTGCAGCAGCTCGACGAAGGCCTCCGAGGGCAGGATCGCCAGAAGCGTGTCTTCGCTGGCGACGACGCCCGCCGAGCGCGGCTTGCTATCGATCGCGGAGAGCTCGCCGAAGCAATCCCCGGGCCCGATGGTCGCGAAGGCGACCTCGCGGCCCGAGAGCGAGACGTTGACGACATTGACGGCGCCCTGGGCGACAAAGAAGACCTCCCGGCTGTCGCTGCCATGGGCGAGAATATGTTCGCCGCTCTTGTACCGCTGCCAGCGGCAGCGCGCTTCGAGACGTCGGCGCTCCGCGTCCTCGAGGTCCTCGAAGATCTCGATGTGCGCTAGGTTTCTGGCGTCGTCAGGCTCCACGACAGCGCCTTCCCCAAGATCAGGGCCGCTGGACTCTGAGCATACCCTAGCGAAACGGCCCGGATCGGGACTCAGCCGATCCTCCGCAGCCACGCGGAGACGGCCCGGCCGATGTCGTCCGGGCTGTCTTCCTGGATGAAGTGGCTGCCCTTGACCGTGACCTCCTCCTGATTCGGCCAGCCGCGGCAGAAGTCGCGCTGCGAGCCGCGCAGAATGGCGCCCGGCTCGGCATTGACGAAGAGCTTCGGCAGGTCGCTCTCGCGGAGCCATTCGCCGTAGCCGCGGACGATCTCGACCACGTCGGCGGGCTCGCCCTCCAGGGGGATCTCGCGCGGCCAGGTCAGGGTCGGCCGCCGGCTCTCGCCGGGCTCGCGGTAGGGCCGCCGGTAGACCGCCATCTCTTCGTCGCTCAAGTCCCGCAACACCGCGCCAGGCAGGATCTGCTCGACGAAGACGTTCTGCTCCAGCACCATATTCTCGCCGGCCGGCGAACGGAAGGCCTGGAACACCTGGCGCACCGGCGGCGGCCAGTCGTCCCAGGTCACGGGCTGGACGATGGCCTCCATGTAGGCGATGCCCTTGACCGCGTCGCGGTGCCGCGCGGCCCAGTCGAAACCCAGCGCCGAGCCCCAGTCGTGGACCACGAAGGTGACGTTCGAGGCCACGCCGAGTTCCGCCAGCAGCCCGTCGAGGTGGGCGCGGTGTTCGACAAAGCGGTAGCGGCCGGGGCCGCTGTCTTCCAGCTTGTCGCTGTCGCCCATGCCGATCAAATCGGGCGCGATCAGCCGGCCCTGCCCCTCGAGATGCGGCATCACGTTGCGCCACAGATAGGACGAGGTCGGGTTGCCGTGGAGGAAGACGATCGGGTCGCCGTTGCCGGCCTCGACATAGGCCATCGACCTGCCCTTCACCGTCACCCGCTGCTTTTCGTATCGTTCCGCCGCTGGAATCATGGCCTGTCCGCTCCCTGCTTTTCCGCTCCCTAGCGCCTCCCGCCGGCCCGACGACGGACGGGGAATTCGTGCGCCGGCTCCTCGTCGAACAGCTCGGTCAGCTTTTCCATCATGGTGCCGCCCAGCTGCTCGGCGTCGATGATGGTGACCGCCCGGCGGTAGTAGCGGGTCACGTCATGGCCGATGCCGATCGCAACCAGCTCGACCGGCGAGCGGGTCTCGATCCAGTCGATCGCCTCGCGCAAATGGCGCTCAAGGTAGTTGCCGGGATTGACCGAGAGCGTCGAGTCGTCGACCGGCGCGCCGTCGGAGATCACCATCAGGATGCGGCGCTGCTCCGGCCGGCCGAGCAGCCGCTGGTGCGCCCACAGCAGCGCCTCGCCGTCGATGTTCTCCTTGAGGATGCCCTCGCGCAGCATCAGGCCCAGGTTCTTGCGCGTGCGCCGCCAGGGCGCGTCGGCCGGCTTGTAGACGATGTGGCGCAGGTCGTTGAGCCGGCCCGGGCCCGCCGGCTTGCCGGCCGCGATCCAGCGCTCGCGCGACTGGCCGCCTTTCCACATGCGCGTCGTGAAGCCCAGGATCTCGACCTTGACGCCGCAGCGTTCCAGCGTGTGGGCCAGGATGTCCGCGCTCATCGCCGCGACGGTGATCGGCCGGCCGCGCATCGAGCCGGAGTTGTCGATCAGCAGCGAGACCACGGTATCGCGGAACTCGGTCTCCTTCTCCTGCTTGAAGGACAGCGAGTGCGCCGGATTGACCACGACCCGGGCGAGGCGGGCGGTGTCCAGCAGGCCTTCCTCCAGGTTGAAGTTCCAGGCCCGGGTCTGCTTGGCCAGCAGGCGGCGCTGCAGACGGTTGGCGAGGCGGGCGATCACCCCGTGCAGATGCGCCAGCTGCTGATCGAGCAACTGGCGCAGACGGCCGAGCTCGTCGGCGTCGCAGAGCTGGTCGGCCTCGACCACCTCGTCGAACTCGGTGCAGAAGGTGCGGTAGGCGTTCTCGCGCTCCGCGTTGCGGCGGTCGTCGAAGTCCGGCGGCCGGCCGGGCTGGCCGGGCTCCTCGTCGCCGGCGCCCGACATCATCTCGCCGTCGACCTCGGCCGCCTGCTCGTCGCTGCCCTCGGCGTCGCCGGCCTCGGCCAGCTCGCCTTCCAGGCTGCTCGGGCTGTCGGAATCGCTCTCGCCGCCCTCGCCCTGGGCTTCGTTCGGATCGGTCTCGGCGTCTTCGCCCTGGCTCTCGCTGTCCTCGTCGCCGAGCGGCTCGTCCTCGGTGCTGCTGTCCATGTCCAGGTGGTCGAGCATCTCGCGGACCGTTTCGGCATAGGCGGCCTGGTCCGCCGCCCGCTCGTTCAGCCGGCCGAGATCCTGCAGCACCCGCGGGTCGAGCGCCGGCCGCCACAGATCGACCATGGCCCTGGCCGCCGCCGGCGGCGCCTGACCGGTCATGGCCTCGCGGGCCAGCACCCTGAGCACTTCGGTGAGCGGCGCCTCCTCGCGGCTGGTGGCCCGGTTGTAACCGCGGCTGCGGTAGCGCTCGTCCCAGGCCGCGTCCAGGTTGGCCGCGACCCCCGCCATGTGTCGCATGCCGAGCGACTCGCAGCGGGCCTGCTCGACCGCGTCGAAGATCTCAGCCGCCGTGGACTCGGCCGGCCGCTGGCGGGCGTGCAAGGTCCCGTCGTGATGGCGCAGCTTCAGCGCCAGAGTGTCGGCCTCGCCGCGCACTTGGGCGATCTCGTCGATCGGAAGGTCGCGCGACGGCAGCGGCAAGCGCGCCTCGGTGCCGACCAGCCCTTGCGGATTGGGCACGAAGGCGGCGGTGACGTCGTCACGCTCGGCGATCGCGCGGATTGCCGCGCCCGTCGCGCGCCTGAATCGCTCCAGCGGCTGTTCGGACTGCGTCACGACCGCCCCCGGGCCCGGTCAGACCAGGGTCGCTTTGACGCCGCTCTCGACCAGCTCCGTACCGAAGCAGCGCTGGTAGTACTCGGCCACCGTGGCGCGCTCCATCTCGTCGCACTTGTTCACGAAGGTGACCCGAAAGGCGAAGGCGATGTCGTCGAAAATCTTCGCGTTCTCGGCCCAGGTGATCACCGTGCGCGGGCTCATGACGGTCGAGATGTCGCCGTTGATGAAGCCGCTGCGTGTCAGGTCGGCGAGCGAGACCATCGCGGCCACCTTGTCGCGCCCTTCCTTGGTGTCGTAGTCCGGGCACTTCGCCAGCACGATGTTGACCTCCTCGCCGTGCGGCAGGTAGTTGAGCGTGGCGACGATGTTCCAGCGGTCCATCTGGCCCTGGTTGATCTGCTGGGTGCCGTGATAGAGGCCCGTGGTATCGCCCAGGCCCACGGTGTTGGCGGTCGCGAAGAGGCGGAAGGCCGGATGCGGCCGGATCACCGTGTTCTGGTCGAGCAGGGTCAGCTTGCCCTCGACCTCGAGCACTCGCTGGATCACGAACATCACATCCGGGCGACCGACATCGTACTCGTCGAACACCAGGGCGGTCGGCCGCCGCAGCGCCCAGGGCAGCAGGCCCTCGCGGAACTCGGTCACCTGCTTGCCGTCCTTGAGAACGATGGCGTCCTTGCCGATCAGGTCGATCCGGCTGATATGGCTGTCCAGGTTGATGCGGATGCAGGGCCAGTTCAGGCGCGCGGCGACCTGCTCGATGTGGGTCGACTTGCCGGTCCCGTGATAGCCCTGAACGATGACACGCCGGTTGTGCGCGAAACCGGCCAGGATTGCGAGCGTCGTGTCGTGGTCGAAGCGATAGGCCTCGTCCAGGTCCGGCACGTAATCGCCCGCGTGGCTGAAGGCCGGGGCCTGCATGTCGCAGTCGATCCCGAAGGACTGCCGCACCGAGACCGTGATGTCGGGCACGTCGTTGTGCGGCTCGGTGCCGCCGTTCGTGTTTGCTGAGACCATCGGGGTTTTCGTTCCTGCTAGGGGTGGTCGAGAGTCCGAAACCCGGACCGTTCGGTCACTGCACGAAGCTGTGCTTCAGGGTCGAATAGGCTTCGTTGACCAGCTTCAGCTGCTCCTCGGCCGCCTTGTCGTTGCCGTTTGCATCCGGATGCAAACGCTTCACCAGTTCTATATAGCGCGCTTTTATCTCAGGAAAAGTGATCGGACGCTTCAATTCGAGCACGGCGAGCGCCCGCTCGTCCCTGCTGTGCTGCCGGGCGGACTTGTGTCCGGCCTTGGCGGAGCCGTTGCCGAATTCCCGCTCCAGGTTCTCTCTGGCCTGCTCCTCGGCCTTGCTGTAGTCGGCGCCCAGCGGCCAGGACGGCCGCTCCCAGACCGTGTCGACGCGCCGCTGCGCTTCGATCTCGTCCTCGCTCATGCCGACGAAATAGTCCCAGGCCTTGTTGTAGTCCCTAACGTGCTCTAGGCAGAACCAGTAGTAGTCGGTCAACTGGTCACGGGATTTGGGTGCCCGGTAGCCCCCCGGCTCGACGCAGTCCGAGTGCTGACAAGGCCGGTGGGACTCGTCGGGGCTGCGGAAGGGCTCGAAAATCGCTTCTGGTGTCGGGCGTGCCATGGCATGAGTATGGTCGTGGCTCCCGGCCCTGGCAAGGCGGGCCGGAGGCCTATTTGACTGCGCAATCGCGCGGCGAACGGCCCAATATATGGGCCCAAAGCTTAATTTTCCGGACCCGTTGATGGTAAACGGGCGAGGTCTTGCCGGGTCCCGAAGGCCGGGGTGGCCGCCTCCGCCCGGGATGCCGCCGTCAATCCCCCGTGTAATGCTCCGGCCACAGGGTCTTGACGGTCTCGCCGTCGCTCTTGAAGGCGTGGCAGGAATCTATCAGGGGAGGTTTGCCGGGGCGCGGGTTTTCCTGGGCCTTCTTGGCCAGCACCGGATAGAGGCTCTGGTAGGCCACGGTCGCCATGGCCAGGAGCATCTCCATCAAGTGTGTGCAGCCTTCGACTCCGCCGAGCTTTTCGCGCACGGTCTGACGCCAGCCGCGGCCGAGCCGCACGCCGATCATGCGCTTGAAATTGGGCGTGATCGCCGGACAGATCGCAAAGGGCCCGGCCGCCGTCGCGGCCTCGATGTCGCGGACCACCAGCTCCTCGTCGATGGTGAGGCGGATCCACATGTCGTGCAGCGCCTCGCCGGGCTGGACCTCGCCGCGGTGCCGGTTCGTGAAGGCGTAGGTCTTGGTGTCCGTCATGTGGCCTTCGATGTCCCAAAGGCCATCGCTGCGTCGGTAGCCGCCGAATTCGTAACGGCGGGTGTGAAGCCGCTCACGCTCGGCGGGCGGAGTGAGCGGCGTGGCGGTGTCGGTGGGTGCGTTGTCGAGCATTGAGTCGATATAGTGCGGCGCGGCAGGCGGTCAACCGATAGCCGGTCTGTCTCCGCCGGATGGTTAGGACGCCGCCTTCAGCCGTCCGAGGCAACCTCGGGCTCGGCGGACTCGGTCGCGGCGTGCGGGGTCACTTTGATCGAGGTGATTTGGTTGCGCTGGCGGCCGAGAATCTCGAAGCGGAAACCGTGAAAGGCGAAGACCTGCCCGACTTCGGGAATCCGCCTAGCCTCGTGCAGCACCAGGCCGGCCACGGTCGAGGCCTCGTCGTCGGGCAGGCGCCATTCGAACATGCGGTTCAGATCGCGGATCGTGACCCGGCCCTCGACCACGCAGGAGCCGTCCGTCAGCTGACCGACGCCCTCCACCTCGACGTCGTGCTCGTCGGCGATCTCGCCGACTATTTCCTCCAGAATATCTTCGAGGGTGACGATGCCGAGCAGCTCGCCGTACTCATCGACAACGATGGCAAAATGCTCATGCCTGTGGCGGAAGGCTCCGAGCTGCGACAACAGGTCGGTCGTCTCCGGTATGAACCAGGGTTCGTTGGCGATCGCGGTCACGTCCAGATCGCCCAGCTCGCCGCCGGCCGTCTGGACGGCACGCAACAGGGCCTTGGCATGCAGCACGCCGACGATGTTGTCCTTGGTGTCGCGCCAAAGGGGCAGGCGGGTGTAGGGGCTATCCAGGACCTCCGTCAAGATCTGGGCCGGTGGCAGCCCGGCGTCGATCGTCACCATGTTGCGCCGGTGGATCATGATTTCCTCGACCGCCACGTCGGCCAGATCGAGGATCGAGCGCAGCATTTGGCGTTCGTGGCGCTCCTCCTCGCCCTCGCCGGCGTGCAGGTCGATGGCCCCGCGCAACTCCTCTTCGCTGTGGCCCGGGCTCAGGCCGGTGCCGCCGCGCACGCCTAACAGCCAGAGCGTGCCACGGGCGACGGCTTGCACGGCCAAGGTCACCGGTCCGAGAACCACGACGATCGGCCGCACGACCGGCGCCACGGCGAGGGCCAGGCGGTCGGCGTTGTGGATCGCGAAGGTCTTGGGCAGCACCTCGGCGAAGATCAACACCAACAGAGTCATCACCAGGGTCGCGTAGGCGACGCCGGCCTCGCCGAACCAGCCGATCAGCAAGCTGGTCGCGAGCGCCGAGGCCAGGATGTTGACCAGGTTGTTACCCAGCAGGATGACACCGATCAGGCGCTCCTTGGTGGCGAAGAGACGGTTGACCAACTGGGCGCGGTGGTCGCCCTGCTGTTCCAGCATGTGCATCCGGTGCCTGGAGGCCGCGGTCAGCGATGTCTCCGAGCCGGAGAAGAAGGCCGAGAGCAGCAGCAGCACCAGGATGGCGCCGACCGAGACGAATATCTCCATTTCCATCTTCGATTTCTTGTCAGGTTGCTGTGATGGACATGTTGCCAGTGCCGGTGGCCGCCGGCCCAAGGTCTCCCGAGCCCGGGCTCACGCGGCAAGGGTGTTGTTGAGCAGCGCTTCCACGTCGGCCAGGTTCACCTCCTGGCTAAGGAAGGCTTGGCCGATGCCGCGGGCCAGTACGAAGGTGATCTTGCCGTCGCGCACCTTCTTGTCGCGGCCCATGTGGTCGAGCAGAGCCTCGGCGCTCAGGACTTGCCCGTCCAGCGCTTCGAGGCCGGTCGGCAGGCCGATCGCGGCCAGGTGGCGCCTGACCCTGGCCGTTTCCTCCGGCGGGCAAAGGCCCAGTCGGGTCGAAAGATCGAAGGCGAGAGACAGTCCGATCGCAACGGCCTCGCCGTGCAGCAGATAGCCGCCATAGCCGAATTCCGCCTCGAGCGCGTGACCGAAGGTGTGACCGAGATTGAGCAGGGCGCGATGACCCGCCTCCCGTTCGTCGTCGGCGACGATGGCGGCCTTGTTGGCGCAACTGGTGAGCACGGCTTGGCGCCGCGCCATCGGGTCACCGTCGATCACGGCCGCGCCGTGGCTCTCCAGCCAGCCGAAGAAGTCCGGATCGTTGATCAGGCCGTACTTCACCACTTCGGCATAACCGGCGAGCAGGTCGCGGGGTGGCAGGGTGGAGAGCGCCTCGGTATCGGCCAGCACCAGACGGGGCTGGTGGAAGCTGCCGACCAGGTTCTTGCCCCGCGCGGTGTTGATCCCGGTCTTGCCGCCGACCGAGCTGTCGACCTGGGCCAGCAGCGTGGTCGGGATCTGGATGAAATTCAGGCCCCTGAGCACGATACTCGCGGCAAAGCCGGTCAGGTCCCCGATGACCCCGCCGCCCAGGGCGACGAGTTGGGTGCCGCGCTCGACCTTGGCTTCCAGTAGGCGGTCCACCAGGTTTTCCAGGTGGGCGAAGTCCTTGGTCTTCTCGCCCGGCGGCAGAACGAGGGCCTCGTACGCGATGCCCGAATTGTCCAGGGAGCGTTCGACGGCCGCCAGGTGGAGCCTCGCGACGTTCTCGTCGGTAACGATCACCACCCGCTTCTGTTCCAGAAGCGGCGCCATCAGCCGCCCGGCCGAGGCAAGCAGCCCCTCGCCGACCAGAATGTCGTAGCTGCGCTCGGCGAGCGCGACGCGCAGGGAGGCGTGGCCGCTCACCGGCCGGGCCCCGCCGCTTGGCTCCGCGGGGCGGCCTGGGGGTCACCCAGGAAGCCGGCGACCGCCCGGTAGACCCGTTCGACGGTCAGCTCGGGTGGTCCGTCCTCGCTGTCCACGACGACATCCGCCTCGGCGTAGACCGGGTAGCGTTCGTCCATCAGTCCGTCGAGTATCTCCCGCGGGTCGCCCCGTTTTAGCAGCGGGCGGTTGTTGCGCCGCGCCGTGCGTTTCAGCAGCAGGTCGAGGTCCGCGCGCAGCCAGACCGAGACGGCCCGCTCGCGAATTGCCGCACGGCTTCTGGGGTCCATGAAAGCGCCGCCGCCGGTTGCCAGGACCTGAGGCGGTTGCGCGAGCAGGCGCTCGATGACACGCCGTTCCCCGTCGCGGAAGGCCGCCTCGCCGTGGCGTGCGAAGATTTCCTCGATGGTGCAGCCGGCGGCGGCCTCGATCTCGGCATCTCCATCGATGAACGGCAGGTTCAACCGAGACGCGAGACGCCGGCCGATGCAGGTCTTACCCGCACCCATGAGTCCGATGAGGACGATCGATCTTGATAACCACTCTGGCCCGGAAGGGGGCATGGATTTCCACTGTCGTCTTGGCTGTATCGGAGCCTGGCCGATCATTGCCAGAGGATCGGCCGGCCGATAGACTGCCGCAAAATCGCCATAGTCGAATCCTACCATAATCGAGGCGGCTTGATGCAAGCATGCGTCCAAAACAGACCCTCGTGCAAGCCGGATGGTCGGACCCCACAAGGGACTGATTCCTCGACCGATACCCGGACCGTAGATGAAAAGCGCCCATGAGCAAAAGAAACATTCTCTTTGTCTTGGCGGTCGCGGGTGGACTGGTCGTGATGGTGGGCGCCGTCTTCGTTACGACCTGGGAGGTCCCTCGGCCCACGGCGCAGATCGAAAAGGTCATTCCCAATGAGCGCTTCGCGCGCTAGCGTCCGCTGGATCTGCCGGCTCTCGAGCGCCGTGGCGGTCCTGGGCTTGGCGGGTGCTCCGCCGATTCCGGCGGTCGCGCAAGAGTCCGGTGATCCGGCCCCGGCGGTGGTCGAGCCCATGCGCCTGGGCCCGCCGACTCTCTTGGCCCCGCGCGGCCGGCCCGCCCCCGGCGAGCCCGGGGTGACAACGGTCCGTCGACGCACGAGTGAAGCTCCATCCCGGTCGGTTCAAGGCATCGAGATCAATCCGCTGGCCGAGATCGACCCGGAATCGATCGGCATCCTCGATTCCCAGAGCGGCGGATTTGGCCGCAATATGTGGCGCGGCAGCAAGCGAGCGGCGATCGAACGGCTGCTGCCGCGGCTGCCGGGAGCGATGACCTCCGCTACCATGCGCTCTCTGGCCCGGCGCCTGCTGCTGACCAACGCACCGCCGCCGCGGCAACGTGCGACCGGCGGTCAGAGAGGCTCGATCAACCTGCTGTCCGTGCGCGTGGATCGCTTGGCGGTGTTGGGTGACATCGAGGGATTGAACGATCTCCTCCGGGTCGTGCCCCAGCGTCACGACGACGAAGCGATCGCCCGCGCCCGGGTCGAGGGCCAGTTGCTCGGCGGCGATCCGTCCGGGGCCTGCCGGAACGTGCGCAGCGAGATCGCCGAGCGCCACGGCACGCCGTATTGGCGAAAGGCGCTGGTTTTCTGTCAGATCCTGTCCGGCGAGGTCGACCAGGCCATGCTTGGGGTCGGCCTGATGCGCGAACAGGGCATCTCGGACGACCCGGCGTTCTTCTCTCTGGTCGATGCTTTTTCCGGAGGCGACGTGGACCAGGTGCCGGTGGCATCGGCGCTTCACTTCGCGATGCTAGACGCGGTCGGCCGTCCCTTCCCTCAGGACCTGCTCGAGGACGCCAGCCCGGGTCTGCTGGTCGCGCTCGCACGGTGGCCGGGCGCGGACCTCGCGCAACGGGCCGCGGCGGGCGAGCGCGCCGTCGCGCTCGGCGTGCTGGAGCCCGAGATGCTGGCCGGCCTTTACGCGGAGCTGGCCTTCACGCCGGAAGAGCTCGGAAACGCCGTCTCGGTGGCCGGCGAGCGGCAGGGGCCGGCAGGTCGGGCGCTGCTCTACCAGGCGGCGGGGCGACAGGAGCTGCACTCGTCGCGGGCGGAGATCCTGCGCGCCGCGCTGGACAGTGCCAGGGGCGACGGCCTCTACCAGATGGCGGCGCGCGTGTTTCTGCCGCTTCTCTCCGCCGTGCCGCCACGCCCGGAGTTGGTCTGGTTCGCGGAAACCGCCGGTCGCGCGCTCTACGCGACCGGCCACTACGAGCAGGCGGGCGAGTGGTTCACCTTGGCGCGTCAGGAGACGATCCTCAATCCGCAGGCCGCCGCCGCGGTCGCCGTGCTGTGGCCCTTCTCACGGCTGGCCGACGTTCCGGCGCTTGCCTGGGAGAGCGACCTGTCGGCGTGGCGCACGGCGCGGCAGGACGACTCGGCCGCCGAACACGACCGTCAGGCGTTGCTGCGAGGCGCGTTCATGGCACTCGGCGAACAGGACTCGCTGAGCTGGATCGACTTGGCCACCGAACCGGCGGGCGCGGCCGATTTCACGGCCGAGCCGGGCATCTCCGCACAACCACTGCCCAATGCCGCGCTGCTCTACGCCCTGAAGGAGGCCAGCGAGATGCGCCGGCTCGGCGAAACCGTGCTGTTGGTGCTGCTGGTCCTGGGCGAGGAGGGGCCGGCGCAAAGCCATCCGATGGCGCTGAACGCGGCGCTCTCGGGACTGATGCAGGCGGGCCTCGAGCGCGAGGCCCGGGCGCTCGCCATCGAGGCGGCGATCGCCAAGGGAATCTGAACGCGCCATGAGTGCCCGGCGGGAACCCCCTGTCCCGCACTGTTCGTCCCGCCATGTCGAGGCCTTTCTCGAGATGCTGGCGGCCGAGCGCGGCGCCTCGGCCAACACCCTGGCGGCCTACCGTCGTGACCTGGACCTCTTCGCGGCCTTCCTGGCCACGCGGGAACGTGGCGTTGAGGCGGCCGGGACGACGGACCTGAGAGGTTTTCTGGCGGCCGAGCACAAGGCCGGCCGGTCGCCGCGCACAGCGGCACGACGGCTTTCGGTCTTGCGCCAGTTCCACCGTTTCCTGTTCCGCGAGGGCCTGCGCGAGGACGACCCGGCGACCGTCATCGAGAGCCCGCGCCAGGGGCGCAGCCTGCCGAAGGTCCTGAGCGAGGCGGAGGTCGAGCGGCTGCTCGCCTTGGCACAGGCCGCGGAGGGTCCCGAGGGGCTGCGGCTCGCCGCGCTGGTCGAGCTGCTCTACGCCACGGGGCTGCGCGTCTCCGAGCTGGTCGGCCTGCCGCTCGCCGCGGTCGCGCGCGACCCCAGGGTTCTGGTCGTGCGCGGCAAGGGCGACAAGGAGCGCATGGTGCCCTTGAGCGAAGCCGCGCGCCAGGCCCTCCGGGACTACCTGGCGGCGCGCCGGGGCTTCGTCCCCGGCCGCGGTGAGTCGAAATGGCTCTTCCCGTCGCGCGGCCAAAGCGGGCATCTGACCCGGCGCCGCATGGGACAGCTGTTGAAGCGGCTGGCCCTGGACGCCGGCCTGGCCCCGGAGAAGGTCTCGCCGCACGTGCTGCGCCACGCCTTCGCCAGCCACCTGCTGGACCACGGCGCCGACCTCAGATCCGTCCAGCAGATGCTCGGCCATGCCGACATTTCGACGACCCAGATCTACACCCACGTGCTGAACGAACGCCTCAAGTCCCTGGTACGCGATCATCACCCGCTGGCGGGTGCGGGGACGGCCGGAAACCCCGGCGCCGGGCGCGGTTGACTCCGCCCGGCCGACCTGTCACTTAGCCGCGTCACGATCCGAAAAGACCAAGACCAGGGGGAGAAGCCATGAGCTTTACCATCGTCGAGCAGGCGCCGGCGCGCCTGAACCGGAGCGAACTCGCGGTGCCGGGCAGCAATCCAAAACTGTTCGAAAAAGCCGCGGCCTCGGACGCGGACGTGGTGTTCCTCGACCTCGAGGACGCGGTCGCGCCCGACGACAAGGAACAGGCGCGCAAGAACGTCATCGAGGCGATCAACGACGTCGACTGGGGCAGCAAGACCCTGTCGTTACGGATCAACGGCCTCGACACGCACTACATGTACCGCGACGTGGTCGACGTGCTCGAGCAGACCAAGGGGCGCCTCGACCTGATCATGGTCCCCAAGGTTGGCACCGCCGCCGACGTCTACGCGGTCGACATGCTGGTGACCCAGATCGAGGACGCCAAGGGCCGCAAGAAGCGCATCGGCTTCGAGCATATCATCGAGACCGCGCTCGGCATGGCCAACGTCGACGAGATCGCCCGGGCCTCGAAGCGCAACGAGAGCCTGCACTTCGGCGTCGCCGACTACGCCGCCTCGACCAAGGCGCGGACCACGGTGATCGGCGGTCCGAACGCCCTTTACGGCGTGCTGACCGACAAGGACGGCGACAAGCCGCGCGACTACCACTGGGGCGACATGTGGCACTATGCCGTGGCGCGCATGGTGGTGGCCTGCCGGGCCACCGGGCTCCGGCCGATCGACGGCCCCTTCGGCGATTTCTCCGACCCCGACGGCTTCGTCGCCCAGGCCAACCGCGCCGCGGTGCTGGGCTGCGAGGGCAAGTGGGCGATCCATCCGAGCCAGATCGCCCTCGCCAACCAGGTCAACAGCCCCTCGGAGGCCGAGGTGACCAAGGCCAAGCGCATCCTCGAGGCCATGGAGCAGGCCCAGAAGGAGGGCAAGGGCGCGGTCGCGCTGGACGGCCGCCTGATCGACATCGCCTCGATCAAGCAAGCCGAAGTGCTGGTCAAGAAGGCCGAGCAGGTCGCTGCGGCGGGCTGACGGCCGCCCTTACGAAGTTGCTGACAACGTGCGAAGGCTCACCCTCGCACCTCGTCCCTCGACAGGCTCGGGATGAGGAAGCTCAGTGTGAGGGCGAGCTTATTCAAGGAGTTGCCCTCATCCTGAGCTTGTCGAAGGACGAGGGCAACGGGCCACGGCGGGCGTTTTCGGCAGCCTGTTACGGCAGTTCCACCGCGTAGCTCTCGACCGGCGGGGTCTTGTCGATCACGCCCTGTTTCAGCAGGAAGCCGGCGAAGGCCTCGTAGCGGCCGCGGTCGAGCGCCGCGGGCCGGAGCGCGAAGCGCGGCAGGGTGTCGCGCCAGGCGCGCCGGTTGAGTTCGTCGTCCAGGCCCTTCTTGTGCCCGGCGAAGAGCCGCCAGGCCTCCTCCGGATGGTTGACCAGGAACTGCACGCCGCGCTCGAGGCCCCTCAGGAAGGGCTTGAGGCGCGGGTCGTCGAGCCGCGCGGAGTTGGCGACGATGATTAGCTCGTCGTAGGGCGGCACGCCGTGCTCCTCGACATAGAAGGCCCGGCCCTTGTGCCCCTCGATGGCCAGCTGGTTGAGCTCGAAGTTGCGGAAGGCGCCGATCACCGCGTCGACTTGGCCCGCGAGCAGCGAGGGGCTCAGCGAGAAGTTGACGTTGACCAGTGTGATGTCGTCGAGCCCGAGCCCGGCCGGGGCCAGCATGGCCTTCAGGGCCGCGTCCTCGAAGCCGCCGACCGAGAAGCCGACCTTGCGGCCCTTGAGGTCGGCGATCTTCTCGATCGGGCCGCCCTCCAGAACCAGCAAGGTGTTGAGCGGCGTGGCGACCAGCGTGCCGATGCGGGTGAGCGGCAGGCCGGCGGCCGCCTGCATGTGCAGCTGCGGCTGGTAGGAGACGGCGAGCGCCGCCTGGCCCGCGGCGACCAGCTTGGGCGGGTCGTTGGGATCCGCCGGCTCGATCAGCTCGACCTCCAGGCCGGCCTCGGCGAAGAAGCCCTTCTCCAGGGCGACCACCAGGGGGCCGTGGTCCGGGTTGATGAACCAGTCGAGCATGACGGTAAGCTTTTCGGCCTTGGCCGGCAGCGGCGCGGCCATCAGGGCGAAGCCGAGCGCCAAGGCGGCGGCTGTGGCTGTGAAGAACGGGAATCGGAGCATGGCGCGGGCATCCTCCTGGCCAAGGGATCCAAACGATCCGGGGCAGGAGGCTCTGGGCGGGGGGACCAAGGAAGGTTCCGTTCCCTGCGCCGGCATGACCCGGATCAGGTTCGAAGGGTCACCGCCGTTGACCGGCGGTCTCTCAGCCCGCGAGGGCTCCCCTAGGAACGTGGCCGACCATGGGCGAGGCCGGGGACCCTGTCAAGCCGGTGAGCGGAAAACCCCGGGTTTTTGCGGCGGACTTTACGCTTCCTTAACCATGAATCGGTTCGCCTAGGCGGCGCCCCTGTGTTAGAGAACCCGCCATGCAGAACTACCTGGATTTCGAAAAGCCGATCGCCGATCTGGAAGGCAAGATCGAGGAGCTGCGCCACCTGTCCGACGACGGCGACATCAACATCGCCGAGGAGGTCGGTCGGCTGCAGTCCAAGGCCGAGCGGCTGTTGCGGCAGACCTATGCCAAGCTGAGCGCCTGGCAGAAGACCCAGGTGGCGCGCCACGCCGACCGGCCGCACTTCAGCGACTACGCGAGCGCGCTGATCGAGGATTTCACGCCGCTTGCCGGCGACCGCAGCTTCGCCGAGGACCGGGCGATCATCGGCGGGATCGGGCGTTTCCGGGGATATACCGCCATGGTACTCGGCCACGAGAAGGGCGGCGACACCTCGGGCCGTGTAGCGCACAACTTCGGCATGGCCCGGCCCGAGGGCTACCGCAAGGCCCAGCGCCTGATGAAGATGGCCGACCGCTTCCGCCTGCCGGTGATCACGCTGGTCGACACGCCGGGCGCCTACCCGGGCATCGGCGCCGAGGAGCGCGGCCAGGCCGAGGCCATCGCGTCCTGCATCGAGACCTGCCTCAGGATCGAGGTGCCGCTGATCTCGGCGATTATCGGCGAGGGCGGCTCGGGCGGAGCGATCGCGCTGGCGGCCGGCGACCGGGTCGTGATGCTCGAGCATTCGGTCTACTCGGTGATCTCGCCCGAGGGCTGCGCCTCGATCCTGTGGCGCAGCCGGGACTATAGCGAGCAGGCGGCCGAGGCGCTCAAGCTGACCGCGCAGGACCTGGTCAAGCTGGGCGTCGTCGACGATGTCGTGGACGAGCCTCTGGGCGGCGCCCATCGCGACAGCAAGGTCACGATAGAGGCCGTGG
The DNA here is from genome assembly GCA_029859805.1 of Rhodospirillales bacterium. Lineage (GTDB taxonomy): Bacteria > Pseudomonadota > Alphaproteobacteria > Kiloniellales > JAKSDN01 > CAMYKD01. The sequence goes on from JAOUCL010000005.1 coordinate 16,983, forward strand.
GCGACAAGCTGGAGCAGGCGCTGCTCGAGCTGCTACCGGCCGGCCCCCACCTGCGCACCAAGCGCCGCGAGAAGTTCCTGGCCATGGGCCAGCAGGGCCTCGCCTGACAGCCTCCGCTCGGCACTTTTCTGCACTGCAATAGCTGCTAAAGTCTCCCCTGCGCCGGACGCTCGTTCGGCCGTGACGGAGGGGAAGGGCATGAGCTTTGAACTGACCGAGGCGCAACGCGATCTGCAGGCGCGCGCGCGGCGGCTCGCCGAGGACGTGATCGCGCCGCGCGCCGCCGGAATCGACCGATCGGAAGAGTACCCCTGGGACAACGTCGCGGCGCTCAAGGACGCCGGCTTCCTCGGCATGGCGATCCCCCGGGCCTACGGCGGCCAGGGCCTCGGCTACCTGGAGGCGGTCCTGGTGATCGAGGAGCTGGCCAAGGCCTGCGGCGTCACCGCCCGGATCGTGGTGGAAACGAACATGGGCGCGCTGGGGGCGATCCTGGCCTACGGCACCGAGGCTCAGAAGCGCCTGGCCGCCGGGCTAGTGCTGGACGGCGACAAGCCGGCGATCTGCATCACCGAGCCGGGGGCCGGCAGCGCCGCCACCGAGATGACGACACGGGCCGACCGCGGGGCGGACGGCGGCTATTTCCTGAACGGCCGCAAGCACTGGATCACCGGCGGCGGGGTGTCGAAGCTGCACCTGATCTTCGCCCGGGTCTTCCACGACGGTGTCGAGCAGGGCATCGGCGGGTTCATCGCGCTGAAGGACGAGGCCCCGGGCCTCGCGATCGGCCGGCGCGAGCCGACCATGGGCCTGCGCGGCATTCCCGAAACGGAGATCCTGATCGAGAACCTGGAGTTGCCCGAGGACCGGCTGCTGATGCCACCCGAGGGCCTCAGGCGCGGCTTTGCCCGCCTGATGACCGCCTACAACGGCCAGCGGATCGGCGCCGCCACGGTGGCGCTCGGCTTGGCGGCGGGCGCCTACGAGCTGGCGCTGGCCTACAGCGGGCGGCGCGAGCAGTTCGGCCGGCCGATCTGCGAGTTCCAGGGCCTGCAGTGGATGCTCGCCGACATGTCGACCCAGCTGGCCGCCGCCCGGGCGCTGGTCCACAAGGCCGCCGCCGTGTCCGGTGCGGACGGCTTTCCCGACGTCACCGAGGCCGCCCAGGCCAAGATCTTCGCCTCCGAGGCGGCGATCAAGGTGACCAACGACGCGCTGCAGGTCTTCGGCGCCGCCGGCTACTCGCGCAACAATCCGCTGGAGCGCATGGCGCGCGACGCGCGCATGTTCACGATCGGCGGCGGCACGGCGCAGATCCTGCGCACCGTGGTCGCCTCGCGGCTCCTCGGGCGCAAGCTGCCGCAGACCCGCGACGGCTACCTCAACCTCACCCGGACGGGCGGATAGAACGATGGCGAACGCCGCCCAGATCGTCGCTCGCCGGCTGTTCCAGGCCGGTTGCCGCCACGCCTTCGGCATCCCCGGCGGCGAGGTGCTGACGGTGATGGACGCGCTGGTCGAGGCCGGCATCCGCTTCGAGCTCTGCAAGCAGGAGAACGCCGGCGGCTTCATGGCCGAGGGGACCTACCACGTCACCGGCGCGCCGGGCATTCTGCTCGCCACCCTCGGGCCGGGCGCGGCCAACGCGGTCAACGTCGTCGCCAACGCCGAGCAGGACCGAGTGCCGCTGGTCTTCATCACCGGCTGCGTCGATCCGGCGAAGGCCGCGGGATACACCCATCAGGTCTTCGACCACGGCGCGGTCCTGAAGCCGATCACCAAGGCGAGCTATATGCTGAGCGACGGTGCCGTGGCGCGCCAGGTCGACAAGGCCCTGGCGATCGCCATGGAGGGCCGGCCCGGGCCCGTCCATCTCGACCTGCCGATCGGCCTCGCCGGCCGGGAGCAGCCCGAGCCGCCGCCCCCCGGGGCGCGGCGCGGCGCGGCCGCGGCCCCGGCCCCCGGCGCGGACCTGGAGGCCGCGCGCCGGGCGCTCGCCGAGTCCGGCCGGCCGCTGCTGATCGCCGGTCTCGAGGTCTTGGCGCAGGGGGCCGATGCGGCCGTCGCCAAGCTGGCGCGGGGCTTCTCGATACCCGTGATCACCACCTATAAGGCGAAAGGGGTCCTGCCCGAAACGGATCCGCTGGCGCTGGGCGGCGCGGGCCTCTCGCCGCTCGCCGATCGGCACCTGATGCCGCTGATCGGGACCGCGGACCTGATCCTGCTGGCGGGCTACGACCCGGTGGAGATGCGCGACGGCTGGTGCGAGCCCTGGGACCCGGAGACGGTGCCCGTCATCGAGTTCTCGGCCGCGCCGAACCACCACGGGGTGCACCGCACCCGCCTGGGCTTTTTCGGCGACATCGCTGCCGGTCTCGAGGTGCTGGCCGCAGACCTCGCGCCCGTCGACACCTGGTCGAACGGCGCGCCGGTCGAGACCCGGAGAGCGCTCGCCGAAGCGTTTCCGGCCGACGAGGCCTGGGGGCCGGCGGCCGTCGTCGACGAGGTGCAGCGGCTCTTGCCGGAGGACGCCATCGCCACGGTGGACACCGGCGCCCACCGGATCCTCCTGAGCCAGGTCTGGCGCTGCCGGCGGCCGCGCAGCCTGTTGCAGTCGACCAGCTTCGGCACCATGGGCTGCGGACTGCCGCTCGGGATCGGCGCCAAGCTCGCGGCGCCCGAGCGGCCCGTCGTCGTCTTCACCGGGGACGCCGGCCTCGAGATGGTGCTGGGCGAGCTGGCCACGCTACGCGATCTGAAATTGCCGCTGGTCATCGTTGTCTTCGTCGACTCGTCGCTGGCGCTGATCGAGCTGAAGCAGCGCGACCGCGGCCTGCCTAACCGGGGAGTGGACTTCGGCGCCACGGATTTTCCCGCGGTCGCCCGGGCGCTCGGCGGCAAGGGTGTCGCCGTGCGCGACCGCGCCGCCCTGGCCGAAGCGCTGCAGGCGGGCCTCGCCGACGAGCGCTTCACCCTGATCGCGGCGGAGATCGGCCCTCGCGCCTACGACGGGCGGTTCTAGCGGGCGGCTGAAAAAGTGCGCGGCGACCCGTTGCCCTCGTCCTTCGACAAGCTCAGGATGAGGGTAACTCCTTGAAAAAGCTCACCCTCACACTGAGCTTGTCGAAGTGCGAGGGTGAGCCTTCGCGCGTTTTCATCAACCTGCCAGGGTCGAGCGACGCCGGCCCGTCGCTCACGCCATCTTGCCGTGGCAGTGCTTGTACTTGCGCCCGGAGGCGCAGGGGCAGGGGGCGTTGCGCGGCACCTTGCCCCAAGTCAAGGCGTCGTTCGGGTCGATCTGGGCCGCGGCACGGCGCACGAAAGGTGCTGCTTTCGGCGGCGGCATCGGGGTCTCGTCGGCGCCGTTGCCCTTGGCCGGCGCGCCGTTGCCGCCCAAGGCAGGGTCCTGACGGGTTTCGCGCAGGTTCTCGGGCAGGCCCCGGGGGACAATCTCCTCCGGCTGGACGGCGCGGATCTCCATATGGGACAGCAGCGCCGTCGTTTCGGCGCGCATCTGGGCCAGCATGGCCTCGAACAGCTCGAAGGCCTCGCGCTTGTACTCGATCAGCGGGTCGCGCTGGGCCAGGCCGCGCCAGATGATGCCCTGGCGCAAGTGGTCGAGCGACAGCAGATGATCCTTCCACTGCTTGTCGAGCACCATGAGCAGAAGCTGCTTTTCCGCCATGCGCATGACCTCGGGGCCGTAGTTGGCCACCTTGGTCGCCATCTTCTTGTCCGAGGCGCTCGCGATCCGCTCGCGGATCTCCTGGTCGGCGATGCCTTCCTCCTTGGCCCAGTCGGCGACCGGCAGGTCGAGCGCGAGCAGGCGCAGGCATTCCTCGTGCAGGCCGGTGACGTCCCACTGCTCGGCATAGGCCTTCTCGGGGATGCAGCGGTCCACCGTGTCATCGATGGTCTGCTGGCGCATCTCGACCACGGTATCGTGCACGTCCTCGCCGCGCATCAGGTCCTTGCGCTGCTCGTAGACCACCTTGCGCTGGTCGTTCATCACGTCGTCGTACTTGAGCACGTACTTGCGCTGCTCGAAGTTCCGCGCCTCCACCTTCTGCTGGGCCTTCTCCAGGGCCTTGTTGATCCACGGGTGGATAATCGCCTCGCCCTCCTGCAGGCCCAGCTTCTGGAGCATACCGTCCATCCGCTCGGAGCCGAAGATGCGCATCAGATCGTCTTCGAGCGACAGATAGAACTTTGACGCGCCGGGGTCGCCCTGGCGTCCGGAGCGGCCGCGCAGCTGGTTGTCGATGCGCCGGCTCTCGTGGCGCTCGGAGGCGACGACGTAGAGCCCGCCAGCCTTCAGGACGACCTCCTTGGCGGCGGCGACCTCCGCGGTGATCTTCTCGATCTTCCTGGCGCGCGCGGCCTCGTCCTCGATGTCCGCGGCCTCCTGGGCGATGCGCATATCGATGTTGCCGCCCAACTGGATGTCCGTGCCGCGCCCAGCCATGTTGGTCGCGATGGTTACGCCCCCAGGCGCCCCGGCCTGGGCGATGATGAGGGCCTCCTGCTCGTGGTAGCGCGCGTTCAGCACGTGGTGCGGCAGCTTGCGCTTCTTGAGCAGGGCCGAGAGGTGCTCGGACTTCTCGATCGAGACCGTGCCCACCAGCATCGGCTGCTGGCGCTCTCGGCACTCTTCGATCAGCTCGATGATGGCGTCGAACTTCTCGGCCGCCGTCCGGTAGACCTCGTCGTCGTTGTCGACCCGCACGAACGGCACGTTGGTCGGGATGTCGATCACTTCCAGCCCGTAGATGTCGAGGAATTCCTCGGCCTCGGTCATGGCCGTACCGGTCATGCCGGCCAGCTTGGGGTACAGCCGGAAGTAGTTCTGGAACGTGATCGAGGCGAGGGTCTGGTTCTCCTGCTGGATGGACACTCTTTCCTTGGCCTCGATCGCCTGGTGCAGGCCCTCGGACAGGCGCCGCCCGTCCATCATGCGGCCGGTGAACTCGTCGATCAGGACGACCTTGTCGTCCTTGACGATGTAGTCGGTGTCGCTCTGGTACAGCTTGTGCGCGCGCAGCCCCTGGTTGACGTGATGCACGAAGTTGACGTTCTGCAGATCGTAAAGCGAGCCCTCGGTGATCAGCCCGTTTTCCTGCAACAGCGCCTCGATTCGCTCGGCGCCCAGCTCGGTCAGGGTGACGGCGCGCTGCTTTTCGTCCTTCTCGTAGTGCTCCTCGTCGAGCAGCGGAATCAACCGGTCGACCTTCGTGTAGAGCTCGGAGGAGTCCTCGGTCGGCCCCGAGATGATCAAGGGGGTGCGCGCCTCGTCGATCAGGATCGAGTCCACCTCGTCGACGATGGCGTAGTTGAATTCGCGCTGGACCATGTCCTCCAGCCGCGACTTCATGTTGTCGCGCAGATAGTCGAAGCCGAATTCGTTGTTGGTCCCGTAGGTGACGTCGCAGCCGTAGGCCCGGCGGCGCTCGTCCTCGGTCAGGCCGTGGACGATGCATCCCGTGGTCAGGCCCAGGAAGCTGTAGATCTCACCCATCCAGGCGGCGTCGCGCTGGGCCAGATAGTCGTTGACCGTCACGACGTGGACGCCCTTGCCGGTCAGGGCGTTCAGGTACACGGCGAGCGTCGCGACCAGGGTCTTGCCCTCGCCGGTCTTCATCTCCGAGATCTGGCCGCGATGCAGAACGATCCCGCCGATCAGCTGGACGTCGAAGTGGCGCTGGCCCAGGGTCCGTTTGGCCGCCTCGCGCACCGTGGCAAAGGCCTCGACCAACAGGTCCTCGACGGTCTCGCCCGCTGCCAGTCGTTGCTTGAACCGTTCCGTGCGGGCCCGCAGCTCCTCGTCGCTCAACGCCTCCAGGTCCGGTTCCAGGGCGTTGATGGAGTCGACGGTGGGGCCAAGGCCGGTGATGTAACGATCGTTGGCGGATCCAAAAACCCGCTTGGCGAGGGCGCCTAACATGAACACCTCACGGATGGCACTAAAGAGCCGCTTGGCAAGCGCTTTGAGCGCTACAAGCATGTAAGCCTCGAAGACGGAGCAAGGCGGCGAAAAACCATAACTTCGGTCTGGTGACAGATAGGGGGCCGGGGGGAGACTGTCAACGATGGCGGCGACACCAGCCGGGGCTCGCCGTGGCGGCGCCTGGCCGTCCTATCCCGTGCCGATGGTAAGGCTTTTGCGCCGGGGACCGAGGTGCTACAACCCCGCGCAAAGTGTCTCCGCATCGCGCACGTGAGCGGATGATCTGCCATGGCAAACGAAACCCAGAGGATTCCGCTCATGACTTTCGCTCCCATCAAGACAGGTGCCTTGATCCTGGCGCTGGCATCGCTGCCGGTGGCCGCCTCGGCACAAGCCGACGACCCGTTGGTCGCCACGGTGAACGGCAAGGAGATCCATCGTTCCGAGGTTCTCGAGGCGGCGCGCAGCCTGCCGCCGCAGTATCAATCCCAGCTCCAGCAGCTCTTCCCGATGCTGGTCGAGCGCGTGGTCGACTTCCACCTGCTTTCCGAGGCCGCCGGGAAGGCCGGCTTCGCGAAGGACAAGGAGGTCAAGCGCCGCCTCGCCAAGCTCCAGGAGGATGTCATACGCGAGGTCTATATCCAGCGCCAGATCGACGAGCGGGTCGACGACGCGGCTGTGCGCAAGCGCTACGACGAATTCTTGGCTACCAATCCGGCGAAGCCCGAATTACATGCCCGCCACATCCTGGTCGAGGACGAGGCCGCGGCCAAGGAGCTGATCAAGAAGCTGGACGGCGGCGCGGATTTCGCCGAGCTGGCGAAGGAGAGCTCGACCGGGCCCTCGGCCTCCCGGGGCGGCGACCTCGGATACTTCACCGCGGATCAGATGGTGCCGGAATTCTCCGAGCAGGCCTTCAAGCTGGAGGACGGCCAGTACAGCAAGGCGCCGGTCAAGACCCAGTTCGGCTGGCACGTCATCAAGGTGGAAGGCCGGCGCGAAAGCGCGCCGCCGGCTTTCGAAGGCATGCAGCAAAAGCTGCGCGAGGAGCTGTCGCGCGAGGCGGTCGGCACCGTGCTGAGCGACCTGCGGGAGGGGGCCAAGGTCGAGATCGTGTCGCCGCTGCCGGCCGCCTTCCCCGAGGGCCAAGTCCCGATGATGCCACCGGGTGGTCTCCCCCAGGGCCACCCCCAGTAGCGCTGCGACGCCTCGGCACGGGGGCGAGATGTCGGGCAAGCGGTCGCCTCTGGCCCCCGAGGCCTTTCCCGACCTTCCGGCCCTCGCGGGGGTCAGGCTGTCGGCCATGGCCTGCGGACTGCGCTATCAGGGCCGCACGGACGCCTGTCTCGTAGAATTGGCCAAGGGCACCAGCGTGGCCGGCGTCTTCACCCGGTCCAAGACCGCCTCGGCACCGGTCGAATGGTGCCGCCGGGCGTTGTCCGGCGGTTCGGCGCGGGCGATCCTGGTCAATTCCGGAAACGCCAACGCCTTCACCGGTGCCGCTGGAATCGCCGCGGTGGAGCGGACGGCCAAGGCCCTGGCCGGGATCATCGGGTGCCCGCGCAGAGAGGTCTTTCTCTCCTCGACCGGCGTCATCGGCGAGCCCCTGCCCGACGAGCGCCTGACCGGCGCGCTGGGTGAGCTCGAGCGGCGGCTTTCGGCCACCGCCTGGCGGGACGCGGCCGAGGCCATCATGACCACCGACACCTTTCCCAAGGGCGCCACCCGCCGGGTCGAAATCGGCGGCACTGCGGTGACCCTGAACGGCATCGCCAAGGGCTCGGGCATGATCGCGCCGGACATGGCGACCATGCTCGCGTTCGTCTTCACCGATGCCCGGATTCCGGCCGATATCCTGCAGAGACTCCTGGTCCGGGCGGCCGAAGATTCATTTAACGCGATTACCGTCGACGGCGACACCTCGACCAGCGACACGCTGCTGCTCTGCGCCACCGGGGCGGCCCGGCATCCCAGGGTCGTCGCCCCGGACGACTCCCTGCTGAAGGGTTTCCGTGCCGCCCTGGGCGAGCTGATGGCCGATCTGGCGCAGCAGGTGGCGCGCGACGGAGAGGGGGCCGAGAAGTTCATCACGATCCGGGTCTCGGGCGCCGCCTCGAAGCGGGCGGCGCGCCGCATCGGCCTGTCGATCGGCAACTCCCCGCTGGTCAAGACCGCGATCGCCGGCGAGGACGCGAACTGGGGCCGCATCGTCATGGCGGTCGGCAAGGCGGGCGAGAAGGCCGACCGGGACCGGCTGTCGATCCGCATCGGCGGGATCGAGGTGGCGCACGACGGCGCGGTCGTGCCCGGATACGAGGAGGCGCTCGTGGCCCGCCACATGAAAGGCCGCGAGATCGAGATCGAGGTCGACATCGGGGTCGGGCGGGGCCGGGCCACCGTCTGGACCTGCGACCTGACCCACGGCTATATCGACATCAACGCCGACTACCGCACCTGACCGGGACGCCGTTCGATAGCGCCATGACCGAGGATCGCAACGACGACGGCTGCTGGGGGAAGGGCGGGACCGGAGACGCCGTCCCGGCCAAGCCGGTCGTGCTGGTTGCGGCCGTGGCGCTGGTCGACACCGACGGGCGGGTGCTGATCGCCCGCCGGCCCGAGGGCAAGCCGATGGCCGGCCTGTGGGAGTTTCCCGGCGGCAAGGTGCGGGACGGCGAAGTGCCGGAGCAGGCCCTCGTCCGCGAACTGCGGGAGGAGCTGGGCATCGATACCAGGGACAGCTGCCTGGCGCCGCTCGCCTTCGCCTCCCACGCCTACGCGGACTTTCACCTGCTGATGCCGCTTTACGTCTGCCGGGTGTGGCGCGGCACGGTATCGCCTCTCGAGGGCCAGGAGCTCGCCTGGGTCCGGCCGCCGCGCCTGGCGGATTATCCCATGCCGCCCGCCGACGTGCCGCTGGTCGCCCTGCTGCGCGATTTTCTTTGAGGGACAGCCGGGCAGTGCGTCACTGCGCGGGCAGCGGGGTCGCCGGCCGGCCCGGCTGATCGAGCTCGACCGAGAAGAGTGAAAGTACGGTGCCGGTCGCGATGATCAGCAGCAGAACGCCGCAAGAGGCGGCGAGCGCCAGCGGATAGTAGAGGGCCGTGCCGAGAACCGCGCGCGTGGCGATTCCTATGGCGAAGCTGACGAGCTCGACCGGCAGCATCACGAGCAGTGCGGCAAGGACAAGGCGCCAGCCGTTGCCCGCGCTCAGGCTCCAAGCACGCCCCAGCGAGCGCCGACGGTCCGTCGCCATTGCCGGCAGGACGAGGGAGAGGCGGGTCGCGAAATAGGACGCCGGCAGGAAGGCGGGCAAGACGGCCATATAAGATAGGGCAAAGAACTGGTCGGTGTTGCCGAGCGCCAAGCTGCTTCCGGCGCCCGCCAGGAGCAACACGAGCTTCAGCACCACCAAGAGCGCGAAGCCGGCGGCGATCACCAAGGCCCAGGCAATCATGAAAAGCACAAGAAAAGCGACACTGAGCCCAAGCCAGGATAGCAGGTAACGCAGCTCTCGCGGCCCGAGATTCACGGCGACGTGACGCCGGCCGCCCTCGTCCAGCAGCACGACCCGGTGCCAGGCGACCAGGATAATGGCCGCGATCAGCGACAGGATCAAAAGATTGATGGCCGCCTCGCCGAGCGCCGGCCCAAGGGCCGCCGGGTCAATGCCATCGAAGTGCAAGTTCAGCGCGAACAAGGCAATCAGCGGCAGCCATCCGACCCGCACCAGGTCGCGCGGATGGGACAGCACGAAACGGTAGCTCTCGGCCACCATCTCCCAGACCCGGATTCTTCCGGCGCCGTCCATATGAACCCCTTGAAATTGCGCGGTTGTCTCGCTCCGAACATTGTCATGCGCAGGTCATAAATAATCGCTAAACGTTTATTGCAGGCGCCGACCACCCAACGCCGCGTTCTAAAACCATAAGAAAATTATGGTTAATCGACGCTTGATTTATGGCACCGCTACTTTAGGTTGCTTGAACGCGAAGTTTGCCGAGCTTACCGAGAAATGCCGATGTTTCGGCCCGCAGGGCGGCTTGAGCTTTAGGTGTTATTTACGAGCGCCGTGCAATCCTGACTCGCATTGCTTCAATAGTGGCTGTGCGAAATGACCACGCTGCACAACCGTAATATCTACCTGAACGGCCAGCGCACCAGCTTGCGCCTAGAACCGGCCATGTGGGAGGCGCTGGAGGAGATCTGCTGCCGCGAAGGGCGGTCCCTCAACGATATCTGCACCTTCATAGAAGCACAGCGCGGCCGCTCGTCCCGGACGGCCGCCGTCCGCGTCTTCATACTGCGGTATTTCCGCGCCGCGGCGACCGAAAGCGGACACAGTGCGGCCGGCCATGGTCATCCCCGCCGGCCCGGGGCGCGCGGCGACATGGGGGAGCTGGATTAGACGTGCTCCTCCGGCGGCCTACTCGGGCCGCGCCTTTTCGCCGGCCGGTATCTCCTCGGTATCCAGGGCCTCGGCCAGGCGGCTGTGGGCGCTGCCGGGTCTGAGCGCCCGCGGCTGTGACGTGTCGGGTGCCCAGGCGGTCAGGTAGATGATCTCGAACGTGGCCGGCACGTCGCCCCGGTCCCGGGCGAAGGTCTCCTGGTAGATCTCGGCGGCGCGCAGCATCGTGGCCCGTCGGCTCGCCGTGCGCCGGCGCGCGTGTACGGCGTTGCTTTCGCCCATGCCGCGTAACGCGGCCATGAGCGCAAAGGCGTTTGGGTAGGTCGCCGTTATGACGTCCCTGTCGACGACCGGCAGGCCGAAGCCCGCGCGCTGAAGCAGGGCGCCGGCGTCGCGCAGGTCGGCAAAGGGCGAAACCCGGGGACTTGCGCCATGCTCCTCGGCGATCTCCGCCTGCATCAGGGCCGTTCGCAGTTCGTGCAGGGTCTCGCCGCCCAGCATGGCGCCGAGGAAGAGCCCGTCGTCCTTCAGCGCCCGGCGGATCTGAATGAGCGCCCCGGGCAGGTCGTTCACCCAATGCAGGCTGAGCACGCTCATGATCAGATCGAAGCTGCCGGGAGCGAAGGGCAGCCACTCCTCGTCGGCGGCCAGAACGGGCCGTCCGCCGGCCGCGGCCGCCCCGGCCATGGCCGGCGACAGGTCGCACTGCACGAGGAGGTCTATGCCGCCGCGCCGACCGACGATCCTCGCCAGGGCACCGTCGTGGCAGCCCAGGTCGAGCGCCCTGGGGAAGCTGCGCTTGACGTCGTCCAGCCGGTCGGCGACCCGCTCGCCCACCTCCCGGTACAGGAAGTCGTGCCGGGCCAAGCCGCCGGCCGCCCGGTCCCGGTGCCGCCGCACCAGCCGCCGGTCGAAGACGTTGATCGCCTCGCTCATGACCGTACTATGGCTTGGCGGCCCCTGCCGTCAAAGCTTCCTTTACCCCGGTGGCGGCGACCGGAGAACAGGTTGACTTGCGAGGAGCCGGCGCCGAGACTTTACGCCATGGCGCGCCCCGGCACCCTCGCCCGCGGGTTCGGCGGGCTGTCGAAGCTGGCCCTCGATGCCCTGCTTCCGCCGCGCTGCCTGGCCTGCGGCGGTCCGGTCGATCGATCGGGCGCGCTCTGCGCCGGCTGCTGGGAGCGCATCGACTTCGTCGCGCCGCCCTACTGCGCCTGCTGCGGTTTTCCCTTCGCCTTCGACCTCGGGCCCGGGACGCTGTGCGGGGCTTGCACCCGCGATCCGCCGGCCTTCGAGCGCGCGCGCTTCGTCATGCGCTATGACGAGGCGAGCAAGGGCCTCGTGCTCGGGTTCAAGCACGGCGACCGGACCGAGGGCGCGCCGACCTTCGCCGCCTGGCTGGCACGGGCCGGTAGGGATCTCCTTGCCGAGGCCGATCTGCTGATCCCCGTCCCCCTGCACCGGTTCCGCCTGTTTGCCCGGCGTTACAACCAAGCGGCCCTGCTGTGCCGGGCGCTCGGCCGCTCGACGGGGCTGCAGGTCGTGCCGGACCTCTTGACGCGCCGCCGCAATACGCCGCCGCAGGGGCGGCTCAGCCCCGCCGCCCGGCGCCGCAACGTCGCCGGCGCCTTCGCGGTCGCCCCGGCCCGGCGCGGCGCGCTCCAGGGCCGTCGGGTGCTGCTGGTCGACGACGTGATGACGACCGGCGCGACGATTTCCGCCTGTGCCCGTGTGCTGCTGCGCGCAGGGGCCGCGGCGGTCGACGTGCTGGTGCTGACCCGCGTTGTGCGGGCCGGCTATGGGAATTGACGGCGTGAGCGGACTGGACCCTGTAAATACCGGCGCGATCTCCTACATGTTCGGGGTCGGCCGGCGATCGGCGTGGCGCGAGGAAACGGATATGGCCCGGGTCGAGATCTACTCCGCCATGTTTTGCCCGTTCTGCTCCCGGGCGAAGCAACTGCTTCAGGCCAAGGGTGCCGACGTCGACGAGATCGATGTCACCATGAGCCCCGGGCGCCGGCGCGAGATGATGGAGCGGGCCGCCGGCCAATACAGCGTGCCGCAAATCTTCATCGACGATGCCCATATCGGCGGCTGCGACGACCTTTACGCCCTGGAGGCCGCGGGTAAGCTCGACCGGCTGCTGAACGGCGCGACATGAGCGGGCGCTTCACCGTCGGCTGTGTGCAGATGACCTCCGGGCGCGAGCCCGAGGCCAACATAGCCGCCGCGGAGGCGCTGATCCGCCAGGCGCGGGAGGCCGGCGCCGAGCTGATCATGACCCCCGAGACCACGGACATGATCGAGCCGCGCGGCAGCCTGACATTCGAGAAAGCCCAGCCCGAGGCCGAGCACGACGCCCTTGCGGCGTTCCGGGACCTGGCCGCCGAACTGGGCATCTGGCTGCTGGCCGGGTCCTTCGTCGTCCGGCTTGCCGCCGACCGGCTGGCCAACCGGTCGTTCCTGATCGGCCCCGGCGGCGAAATCGCGAGCCGCTACGACAAGATCCACATGTTCGACGTCGAGATCCCCGACGGACAGAGTTACCGCGAATCGCGCGCCTACCAGCCGGGCGGCCAGGCGGTGACCGCCGATCTGCCGTGGGGGCGGCTCGGCCTCACGGTCTGCTACGACCTGCGCTTTCCCCAGCTCTATCGGGCCCTGGCCAAGGGCGGCGCCGATTTCATCTCCGTGCCCGCGGCCTTCACCAGGTTCACCGGCAAGGCGCACTGGCACGTCCTGCTGCGCGCCCGGGCCATCGAGACCGGCTGCTTCGTCTTCGCGCCGGCGCAGTGCGGCACCCATGCCGAGGGCAGGAAGACCTTCGGCCACGCGCTGATCGTCGCGCCCTGGGGCGAGGTGCTGGCCGACGGGGGCGAAGAGCCCGGCGTGGTCACGGCCGAGATCGACCTGGCCGAGATCGAGAAAGCCCGCGCCATGGTGCCGTCGCTCACCCACGACCGGCCCTTCGGCGGCCCCGTCCCGGACGCCAGCTTGCGCGAGGCGGGCGAGTAGTCAGGACCGCCCGGGGTCTTCCCGCAGAGCGCAGATGCGCTGGACGGCGGCCGGTTTTGGCCGCTCGACGTCGAGGTCCTCGTAGGCGAGAATCCGCAAGGATCCCCGCACCGCCTCGAGCAGTTCGCCCGCCTCCAGCAGATGGTCCGGGTTCGACGGCCGGCCGAAGCGCTCGTTGCCGCGGGCAAAGGTTTCGTAAATCAAGACCCCGTCCGGCGCCACGGACTCGATCAGGGCCGGGAGATGCGGCCGATACAGGTAGTTGGTGACCACCACGCCGGCGAAGCGCTGTCCGGCGAGTGGGAAGGGCCGGCCGTCCTCCAGGTCCACCTCCAGGGATTCCAGATCGGGGCGGCCGGCGAGATCGGCGATCCACGCGATATCCCGGTCCATGGCCAGGACCGGGTGGCCGAGCTCCAGGAACAGGCGGGTATGACGCCCGCCGCCGCAGGCGAGGTCGAGGACCCGGCCGCCGGCCGGCACCCGCCCGGCAAAGCGGCGCACCCAGGGCGACGGGTCGCGAAGCCCCAGGTGCCGGGTCCGGGACCGCTTCTTTTCCGCCCGATCGTTCGACATAAGCCTCTTGCGAAGTGTTCCGCGAAACGTCACTTTTTATGGTAGCGTCATCGTATCATAACGCTTTGGAGGATCGCCGCCAGGCGACAGTCGGATGATCGTCTACGACCTGAAATGCCGCGACGGGCACCAGTTCGAGGCCTGGTTCCGCGACAGCGGCGCCTACGACGCCCAGGTCGAGGCGGGCGAGGTGCGGTGCCCGGTGTGCGGCTGCACCAACGTGCAGAAGGCCCTGATGGCGCCCAACCTGTCCCGCGGCGAGGCCAGCGCCCCGGCCGCTCAGGAAGACCAGGGGGCGGCTGAGGCGCGCCGGGCACTGCTCGAGCTGCGCCGCCAGGTCGAGTCGAACTGCGATTACGTCGGCGCGCGCTTTCCCGAGGAGGCACGGCGGATTCATTACGGCGAGAGCGACCGGCGCGGCATCTACGGCGAGACCACGTCGGAGGAGGCCGAGGCGCTCAAGGAGGAGGGCGTCGAGGTCCAGCGCATTCCCTGGCTGCCGCCCGAGAACGCCTGAGCGCGACCCGGCTCACCCCTTGACCGCGAAGACCATGTAGTTGACGGCGGTGTCGCGCGCCAGGCGCCAGCCGTCGGTCAGCGGGTTGTAGGCCATGCCGGCGATCTCCGTGACCGTCAGGCCGCCGGCGGCGAGCTCCCGGGCCAGCTCCGACGGCCGCACGAAACGGCGCCAGTCGTGGGTCCCGGGCGGCAGCCAGCGCAGCAGGTATTCGGCGCCCACTATGCCCAACAGGAAGGCCTTCGGCGTCCGGTTGAGGGTTGCCACGACCATGGCGCCGCCGGGTTTCACCAGGGTCCCGGAGGCCGCCAGGAAGGCGCCCAGGTCCGCGACGTGCTCGACCACCTCCATGTTGAGCACCGCGTCGAAGCGTGCTCCCGCGCCGGCCAGGTCTTCGGCCGCGGCGTGCCGGTAGTCGATGGCCAGGCCGCTTTCGGCGGCGTGCAGTGCGGCCACCTTGATGTTGCGCTCGGCGGCGTCGATGCCGGTGACCTCGGCGCCCAGCCGGCAGAGCGGCTCCGCCAGCAGGCCGCCGCCACAGCCGATATCCAGCAGCGACAGGCCGGCCAGGGGCCGGTCAGCCAGGGGATCACGTTCGAAATGGCCCGCAATCCGGTCGCGCACGAAGGCCAGACGCGTCGGGTTAAGCTTGTGCAGCGGCCGGAACTTGCCGGCCGGGTCCCACCATTCCTCCGCCATGGCCGAGAACTTGGCGATTTCCGCCGGGTCGACGCTGCCTCCGGCGTCGGGCCCGGGTCCGGCTTTGGCCTCGGTCATGGTCGGGGGGACTCCCTTCGGTTCTCGGGCCGGCGCTTGTTCGGGCGGCCCGTAGAGAGTATGGATAGCCCCCGCCGTCCGGGCAATGGGGGATCCGGGCGGATGGATGGCACACCCGCAGACCGGGGACCGCGATGGCCCGAATCGTCATGAAATTCGGCGGCACTTCGGTGGCCGACATCGAGCGCATCCGCAAGGTCGCCGAGCGGGTCAAGGCCCAGGCCGACAAGGGTGACGAGGTGGCCGTGGCCGTCTCGGCCATGGCCGGCGAGACCGATCGGCTGGTCGCCAAGGTGGACCAGGTCGGCCAGCTCTATGATCTGCGCGAATACGACGTCGTGGTCTCCTCGGGCGAGCAGGTGACCGTCGGGCTCCTGGCCATAGCCTTGCAGGACCTCGGCGTGGCGGCCCGGTCCTGGCTCGGCTGGCAGATCCCGATCCGCACCGATTCCGCCCATGGCAGCGCGCGCATCGAGCGGATCGAGATCGACGAGATCGTCCGCCGCTTCGCGGAGGGGCAGGTGGCGGTGGTCGCCGGCTTCCAGGGGCTCGACCCACAGGAACGCATCACGACGCTGGGCCGTGGCGGCTCGGACACCTCCGCCGTGGCCCTTGCGGCGGCCTTGGGTGCCGACCGCTGCGACATCTACACCGATGTCGACGGGGTCTATACCTCCGACCCCAGAATCGTCGCCCGGGCCCGCAAGCTGGAGCGGGTGACCTACGAGGAAATGCTCGAGATGGCCTCGCAGGGGGCCAAGGTATTGCAGACCCGTTCGGTCGAGATGGCCATGAAGCATCGCGTGCGCGTCCAGGTGCGGTCCAGTTTCCAGGACGGCCCGGGCACGCTCGTCGTGGACGAGGACGAAATCGTGGAACAGGCAGTCGTCAGTGGAATCGCCTACAGCCGGGACGAGGCGAAGATCACCCTACTCAAGGTCCCGGACCGCCCCGGCGTGGCAGCCAAGATATTCGGCCCTCTGGCCGACGCGGCGATCAACGTCGATATGATCGTCCAGAACGTGTCCCCCGAGGGCGACCAGACGGACCTGACCTTTACCGTGGGCAAGGCCGACCTGGACCGGGCCGTGCAGGTCATTAAGGAAAAATGCACGGATCTGGGGTATGCCGACATCCTGGCCGATGCCAACGTGGTCAAGGTCTCGGTCATCGGCGTTGGGATGCGCAGCCATGCAGGGGTCGCTCAGCAGATGTTCAACGCGCTCGCGGACAAAGGCATCAATATCCAGGTCATATCGACCTCGGAGATCAAGGTGAGCGTGCTGATCGCGGAGGACTACACCGAGTTGGCCTTGCGCAGCCTTCACACGGCCTACGGACTCGATGCGGCCGAGGCCTAGGCGGATGTTGCCGATTGCCGGGTCGGGGGTGAATCTGGTAAAAGGCCGATGTTTGGGGATCTAGGGGTCGGGCGTAGGTGCGGGGCGATTCCACGCAGGTCCCCGCGGGAGGATTCGCAAACGGACGGCGGTCTTCCGATAGCGCCTGCGTTGAACTGCTGGTGAAGCGAAGGCACTAGAACCCGCCATGGCGGAACAGATACCACACCCAGATCCCGACGCACCCCGGCTCGAGGCCGACGAATTCCAGCCGGCCGCGAAGGCGCAGGCGGAAACGATGCCTCATGGCGTTGCCGCGACGTTGAAGGAAGCGCGCGAGCGGCACGACCGCAGTCTTCGCGACGTCGCGGCCGTGTTAAAGATCCGCTATGTCTACCTGCAGGCGATCGAGGACGGCGAGTTCAACAAGCTGCCGGGCAACGCCTATGCCATTGGGTTCCTGCGCAGCTATGCCGAATACCTCGGGCTCGACAGCGATGACCTGGTCACCCGCTTCAAGGCCGAGGCTGCCCTGCTCGGCAGTCAGACGCAGCTCGTGTTCCCCGCCCCGGTGCCCGAAGGAAAGGTGCCGGGCGCGGCATTGATTCTCGTCTCGGTACTGTTCTTCGGCCTCGCCTACGGCGCCTGGTCGTTCTTCTCGAAGGAGGAAGGGCAGGTCGCCGATCTCGTTCCCACGGTACCGGAGCGCCTGCAGGATTTGCTTGCCGACGAGCAGGCGGGGGCGAGCGTTGCGCCCGCGGAGTCCGTGTCGGACGCCGAGGCCGGTGCCGCCGCTGAGCTCGAACCCGGCGGCGGGGTGGATCCGGCGGCGCCGGAGGAAATCGCGCGCACCGGGGTCCCGTCGGGCGGAACGAAAGCGGCCGCGCCGTCGTCGTTGGCGACGACCCCATTCGAGACGGCCCCGATCGAATCGGATGCCGTGCCCGCCGGTTCGAACGGCACGGAGCCCGCGGCCACCGGCGGCGCGACGGCTTCGGGCGAGCCCGCGCAGCCGGCCGAGGCGACCGCTTCCACGGTGTCTTCGGGCGATATCCCGGTTGCCGCCTCTACACCGGAGGCCGGCCCGGCGCAGCCGGTTCCGGCCACGCCCCCGCTGGAAACGTCGCCTACGACGATCGCGACGGCGCCGGAGCCCCAGGCCATCCCGGCCGCGCCCTCCACCGGCGAAACGGCCGCAGCAGGGCCCTTGGTGGCTCAAGTCTACGGCCGAGGGAACATCGGTACCCGTGTCGTCCTGCGCGCCACGCAGGAC
Source organism: Rhodospirillales bacterium (assembly GCA_029859805.1). Lineage (GTDB taxonomy): Bacteria > Pseudomonadota > Alphaproteobacteria > Kiloniellales > JAKSDN01 > CAMYKD01. The sequence goes on from JAOUCL010000005.1 coordinate 34,836, forward strand.
AGCTGGGTGCAGGTGCGCGACCGCAACGAAGATCTGCTGTTTACACGGGTTCTGCGTGCCGGCGACAGCTATCAGGTACCGAACCAGTCCGGCCTGACCCTGCTGACCGGCAACGCCGGTGGCCTCGAAATCGAAGTGGACGGGACCGTCCTGGGGGCACTTGGGCCGGTCGGAACGGTGCGCCGCAACGTGGCCCTGGAGCCCGCGGGCCTGCTGGACGGCTCCACCCTCGCGCAGTGAGGCGCTCCCGGCTCGGGCCTGCGGGCTTGAAGTTGCTCCGGTCTCGGCGCATGTTGTGGCCGGTCGGGGCCAATCCGGGTCCCGAAGCATTAGGTCACGACTTGAGAGCCTGTCCATGAGCGTCCGTCCCTATCGCGACATAAACCGCCGCCGGTCGCGGCGGATCCAGGTCGGCGCGGTGGCGGTGGGCGGCGATGCGCCGATCAGCGTTCAGTCGATGACCAACACGCTGACCACGGACGTCGAGGCTACCATCGGCCAGATCCGCCAGCTCGAGCTGGCCGGCGCGGACATTGTCCGGGTCTCCTGTCCGGACCGGGACTCGACCGAGGCCCTGTCGAAGATCGTGCCGGAAGTGACCGTCCCGATCGTGGCGGACATCCACTTCCATTACAAAAGGGCGATCGAGGCGGCCGAAGCGGGGGCCGCCTGCCTGCGCATCAATCCGGGCAATATCGGTGCCCGCGAGCGGGTCCGCGAGGTCGTCCGGGCCGCGCGCGATCACGGCTGCTCCATGCGAATCGGGGTCAACGCGGGCTCGCTGGAGCGCGACCTTCTGGAGAAGTACGGCGAGCCCTGTCCGGAAGCGATGGTCGAAAGTGCGCTCAACCACGCCAGAATGCTCGAGGACGAGGGCTTTTTCGAGTTCAAGATTTCGTGCAAGGCCTCGGACGTCTTCCTTGCCGTGGCCGCCTATGTGGGGTTGGCCGAGGCCTGCGACTATCCGCTGCACATCGGGGTCACCGAGGCCGGCGGCCTGCGCAGCGGCACGATCAAGTCGTCGATCGGCCTCGGCAACCTGTTGTGGTCCGGGATCGGCGACACGCTGCGCGTATCGCTCTCGGCCGATCCCGTCGAGGAGGTCAAGGTCGGCTTCGACATGCTGAAGGCCTTGGGCCTGCGTCACCGCGGCGTGAACGTCGTCTCCTGCCCCTCCTGCGCCCGCCAGCAGTTCGAGGTGATCAAGACGGTGGAGCTGCTCGAGCCGCGTTTGGCGCACATAACGACGCCGTTGACGGTTTCGGTCATCGGCTGCGTGGTCAACGGACCCGGGGAGGCGCGCGAGACCGATATCGGCTTCACCGGCGGCGGTAACGGGACCCATCAGGTCTATATTGCCGGTTTGCCGAACCATCGCCTCAAGGACCGGGACATCGTCGATCACTTGGTCACGCTGATCGAGAAGAAGGCGGCCGAGGTCGACGCGGCCCGCACGACCGAGGCGCCCGGCGACGAATTGCCGCTCGTTGCCCCCGCCGCGTCTTAGACCGGTCGGAGACGCGCCTTGTCCACGCTGCAGCCGGTTCGCGGCACCCGCGACATTCTGCCCGACGAGATGCGCCGCCACCGCGTCGTCATCGACACCGCCCGGGCCCTGGCCGAGCAATACGGCTATCTGGAGATGTCGACCCCGGTGTTCGAGTTCACCGAGGTCTTCAAGCGAAGCCTCGGCGACACCTCGGACGTGGTCACCAAGGAGATGTACACCTTCTCCATGAAGGAGAGCGAAGAGCTCACGCTTCGGCCCGAGGCCACCGCCGGGATCGCGCGAGCCTTCATCTCCGGAGGCCTGGCCCAGCAATTGCCCCTCAAGTACTTCTACTGCGGGCCGATGTTTCGTCACGAGCGTCCGCAGAAAGGCCGTCAGCGCCAGTTCCATCAGATCGACGTGGAGCTGCTCGGCGTGGCGGAACCCCTCGGGGATGTCGAGGTCATTGCGATCGGCGCCCATGTGCTGGACGCGCTGGGTGTCCTCGAGAAGACGGCATTGGAGCTCAACACCTTGGGCGATCCGGAGAGCCGTAGAGCCTATCGCGCCGCGCTGGTCGAGTACTTTCAAGATCACCGGGCGCAGCTCTCCGCGGACAGCCTCGATCGCTTGGATCGGAACCCCTTGAGGATCCTGGATTCAAAGAACGAAGGTGATCGCCGGGTGATCGCCGATGCACCGTTGTTCGGCGACTACCTGAACCAGGAGAGCCGCGACTTCTTCGACACCGTCAAGGCCGGCCTCGAAGTGCTCGACATTCCCTATCAGCTGAATCCCCGGCTGGTTCGCGGGCTTGATTACTACACGCACACGGCCTTCGAGTTCACGACCCGCGAGCTGGGCGCACAGGGCGCCGTCCTGGCCGGCGGCCGTTACGACGGCTTGATCGAGACGATCGGCGGGCCGTCGACCCCGGGAATCGGCTGGGCGGCCGGGGTCGAGCGCCTCTCCATGCTGCTCGGACGGGCGCCGGTGGCGCCGCGCCCGGTCGTCGTCGTGCCGGTGGGCGGCGGCGCGGAGGAGGCGGCGCTCACGCTGACCCAGCGTCTGCGCCAGGCCGGCCTCTCCATAGAGCTCGGTTTCAGCGGCAACCTCAAGAAACGGATGAAGCGGGCGGATCGGCTGAATGCGCGGGCCGCCGTCATTCTGGGCGAGGACGAGCTGGCCCGGAACAGCGCGACGGTCCGCGACCTCGATACCGGCGAGCAGGAGCTCGTGTCTCTCGACGTATTGAGCGACCGGCTCGCCCGCTTCGGATAGCGGAGGCACCATGGCCGTGAACGGCGATCCGGCCCGTCGACTCCTCGTGTTCGGTGTCAACCACCGCTCGGCGACCGCCGCGCTGCGCGACCGCCTTATGGTAGAGGAATTCAATCAACCGGCTCTGCTCGCGGAGGTCGGCGCGGCCGGCCTGGACCAAGCCCTGTTGTTGGCCACCTGCGATCGACTCGAGGTGGTGACTCTGCACGAGGACCCGGAGGCGGCGATCGCGCCGCTGCTTGAGATCTTCGCCGAGTGGGCACAGGTCTCGAAGGACGAGTTGCAGGGCCAAAGCTATCGCCATCTGGACGAAGCGGCCTTGCGGCATGTCTTCGCCGTCGCCGCATCGCTGGACAGCCAGGTGGTCGGCGAGCCGCAGGTGCTCGGCCAAGTGAAGGAGAGTCACCGGCTGGCGACCGCCGCGGGCATCCTGGGACCGGGGCTCGAGGCAATCTTGCAGGCCGCTTACGTCGCGGCCAAGCGGGTGCGCAACGAAACTCCGGTGGCCGAGCGGCCGGTTTCGATGACCGCGTCCGCGTTGATGGTCGCGCGAAACCTCCACGGCGATGTGGCGCAGTGCAGCGCGCTGGTGATCGGCCTTGGCGAGATGGGCGAGATGATGGCCCTCGAGCTCAAGGACGCGGGCATCGGCGAGCTGACCCTCACACATGGATCCGCGGCCAGGGCCGAAGCCGCGGCGCATCGCCTGCGCTGTCACTTCCGGCTTTGGGAAGAACTTGCGGAGGCGTTGGCCAGCGCCGATATAGTGATAACCGCCTTGGGTTCGGGGCGTTACACGGTGACCGCGCCCCTGGCCGAGGCGGCGCTCAAGCAACGCCGGCGGCGGCCGATCCTGTTCATCGATTCCGCCGTGCCGGGCGACGTCGAGCCGGCGGTCCAGGATCTGGACGGCGCCTTCGTCTATGACCTCGACGACCTTGAGAACGTCGCACGCGATGGCAAGGAGACCCGCGAGGCTACGGCACTGGCGGCCTGGCGGGTGATCGAGGAAGAGCTGGCGGTTTTCCGGCGCAGGCGCGCGGAACGGGCGGCCGTGCCGGCGGTAGCGGCGCTCCGGCAGCACTTCGAGGCGGTACGCAAAGAGGTGCTGAGCCAGAGCGGACTCGATGCCGAAGTGGCGACCCGCCTGCTGGTCAAGCGGTTGCTGCACACGCCCAGTGCAGCCCTGCGCGCTGCCGCGGCGGGCGATCCGGAGGCGGGGCGCGAACTGGAACGAGCCGCCGAACGCCTGTTCCGGATGGACGAGTCGACGCCGGAGTCCGACGTGGACACCGGCGGGGAGAAGTAAGGAGTGAACCTGGAGGAAAAGCTGGAACGGGTCGCGGCGCGGCTCGCGGAACTGAGCAGCCTGGTCGCTGAGCACCCAGACCCGGCATCGAGCGGCTATAGCGATATGCTCAAGGAGCTCGCGGAGCTCACGCCCGTGGTCGAGCGCATCGAGGACCTGCGCCGCGTTCGCGGCGAGCTGAGCGACGTGGAGAGCCTGCTCGGAGATCCCGAGTCGGATACGGAGATGCGCGCCCTCGCCACATCAGAGCGGCGGAGCCTGGAAGCGCGGATTCCCGAGTTGGAGCAGGAGCTGAAACTGCTCCTGCTGCCGAAGGATGAGGCCGACGAACGCAACGCCATCCTCGAGGTTCGGGCCGGCACCGGTGGCGAGGAAGCCGCGCTCTTCGCGGCCGAGCTGTTCCGCATGTATCAGCGCTACGCCGAGCAGCATGGCTGGCGCTTCGAGCCGCTCAATATCTCGGAGACCGGTATCGGCGGTTACAAGGAAGCGAGCGCGACGATCGCCGGCAAGGAGGTTTTCGCACGGCTCAAGTTCGAATCCGGGCCGCATCGCGTGCAACGGGTGCCTGCCACCGAGTCGGGCGGTCGTATCCACACCTCCGCGGCGACCGTTGCCGTGCTGCCCGAAGCCGAGGAGGTCGACGTGCAGATCGACGAGAAGGATCTGCGCATCGACACGTTTCGTGCCCAAGGCGCCGGCGGGCAGCACGTCAACAAGACCGACAGCGCGGTGCGCATAACCCATCTGCCCAGCGGTATCGTGGTCGGTTGCCAGGACGAGAAATCCCAGCACAAGAACCGGGCCAAGGCGATGAAGGTTCTGCGCGCCCGGCTCTACGAACAGCAGCGTGAGGAGATGGACGCGGCGCGCGCCGCGACGCGCCGCTCCCAGGTCGGCAGCGGGGACCGGTCCGAAAAGATCCGCACCTACAACTTTCCGCAGGGCCGCGTCACCGACCACCGCATCAATCTCACGCTCTACAAGCTGGACAGGGTTCTGGCGGGCGAGGCCTTGGACGAGCTGATCGAGACCTTGATTGCCGAGGACCAGGCGGCGCGCCTGGCGGCCCTTCAATGAACGCGCCGATACGTGGCTGTCAGACCACTATCGGCACGGCCCTGGACCGGGCCGCCGAAAGCCTCGGGGCCGCCGGGGTCGAGCAGCCGCGCCGCGACGCGCGCTTGCTGTTGGCCGAGGCGCTGGGCGGCGGCGCGGCACTGATCACCGGCTATCCCGAGCGGCAGCTCGACGCCGCCGAAGTCGATCGTTTCGCGGCCCTGATCCGGCGCCGTTCGGCCCGCGAACCGGTCTCGCGAATCCTCGGCCGCCGGGATTTCTGGAGCTTGACCCTGCGCGTGACCCCCCACGTGCTGGACCCGCGGCCGGACAGCGAGACCCTCGTCGAAGCGGTCTTGGCGCGGATCGGAGATCGTGATGCCGCGTTGCAGGTGCTCGATCTCGGCACGGGCAGCGGCTGCCTGTTGCTGGCGCTCCTGTCCGAGTTGCCGCGGGCGCGGGGGCTCGGCGTCGATATCAGTCCTTCGGCCCTCTCCACCGCGCGGGAAAACGCCCGCGTCCTCGACCTTTCGTCGCGCGCCGAATTCCGCCGGGGCGACTGGGCGCGGGAGCTTGTCGGATCCTGGCAAGTTATTGTTAGTAATCCGCCCTATATAATAGAGAGTGCTATTGCCGACTTGGCGCCCGAGGTCGCTCGCTACGATCCGAACATGGCGTTGTCGGGTGGCGCCGACGGGCTGGTGGCGTACCGAAGCTTGGTGCCTCAGGCAGCTCGGCTTCTGGCCCCGGGAGGAATCCTGGCCCTCGAAGTTGGCGCCGGACAAGCGGACGAGGTCGAACAACTGCTCGGCGGGGCTGGCTTGCTAGGCCTTTGCCGCGCACGCGATCTCACGGGAACAGACCGCTGCGTGCTGGCGACGAACAAGGCGGGAATAAGCGAAAATACGATCGGTTGATTGAAAAAAACAGTTGGAAAGTGGCGCATTCAGGACTAGGTTTGAGGGGTGAGCCCAAGGCTCCTGCGTCCCAGAGGGACGTCCCACGACCCCCAAATTGAGTGCGTGGAAGAATAGCTCGCAAGATCGCCCAAAGGCGGTGCACGAGGAGATGCGAGTGAATGACGTCCGTTTAGGACTAACAGATCTAAAGTAACGGAGCTATGAGACCAGGAAACAACACACGGCGACCTCGCGGTCGGCCGAACCGTAAGCAGCATGGGACGCCTCGGGCGCACTCCTATGACAGTCACGGTCCCGATGTCCGAATCCGCGGTAACGCGCCGCAGGTTTACGACAAATACATAACGCTTGCGCGGGACGCCACGGCCTCCGGCGACCGGATCGCGGCCGAGAGCTATTATCAGTTCGCGGAGCACTATTTCCGGATCATGAACGATTCGACCGATCCGCGGCGACCCTCGCAGCAACCTCCGCGAAACGCTCAGGAACAGCCGATACTGGACCAGGAGCAGCCGCTACTGGACCAGGAGCAGCCGCAGGTCGATTGGCCCGTTCAGTCGGATGGCGCCATTGGCGACGCGGGCAAGGTGCCCGAGCAGACTGAAGAGAAGGCGGCTGAAGACAAGGCCGCCGAAGAGCCCGCGCCGCCTGAGGAAGAGGCGCCGCGCCGGGCGGCCAAGGGCCGGCCACGCGGCCGGCGTCGGACCACCAACGGCGCAAAGGATCCTTCGGAAAAACCTGCCGCCGAGGTCAAGCGATCAACTAAAGGGGCAACCGTCGACGCGAGCGAATCGGCTGAGCCGGACCAGGGTCCCGACGACAGCGAAAGCGCCACTCCGTAATAGGAAGGCCGCGTTGCGCCGGATTTAGCGGCCGCCGACGGCAAGACGGGCTATCATACCAAAGGTATCAGATTTGCCCTTCGGCCAAGCGTGCCGCGTGACTTCGCGGGAACAGGCTCGATTCCAGGGTGGCGGCTGAACCGGTGCCGATCCTGCCGGAGTTCTCCAGGAGCCAGTCTTCCGCGGTGGATCGCCCGATGTCGCGCAAACGGGCGAGGAAGGACCAGTCGACGTTCAGCTTGCTGGACGTTTCGAACTGCGTCATGTCCTCGGGCGGCAGGATGTGGTGCAGCGCGAGGCCGCGAAGCCGACGGCCGAACTTCGAGTCGGGGTCGGCCAGGGTCCTGAGATCGGCGATCGTCTGTATCTCCCGGAGCAGCGGCGCGTTGGTCATGATCCGCTCGAGCCGGTTGGAGATCTCGTGCCCCGTGACCGGCAGCCCGGGGTGGCCCTGCGTGTCGATGTGGACGGTTACGATGTCCGCGCAATCTGCATGCCGAATCAGGGGAAAGATCGCCGGGTTGGCGGTGAATCCTCCGTCCCAGTAATACGCGCCGTCGATCTCCACGGCGCGGTGCATGCTGGGCAGGCAGGACGAAGCCAGCAGCACGTCGCTCGACAGCTCGCGGTTGGCGAATAGCCGGGGGCTGCCGGTGTGGACATTAGTCGCGGAGACGAAGAGCCGGATCCTGCGATTGCGGCGAAGCCGGTCGAAGTCCACCAGCTCCTCCATGAGACCGCGCAGCGGATTGAGGTCGAGCGGGTTGAGCTGATAAGGCGAAGCCAGGCGCGTCAAGAACTGGAGACCGCTGCCCGATAGCCAGTCGCCGATCTCGCCGCCGAGCAGATGGGCGAGGGGGTTGCTGCCGTGGGGCGCGAGGCGCCCGATCTCGGCGACGCTCTGCCAGAGCTTGGCCAGGGCCGCTTTCGCTGCCTCCGGGCCGCCTTCCAGGTAGCCGCTGGCCAGCACCACGGCGTTCATGGCGCCGGCGCTGGCGCCGCTGATCGCCTCGATTTTCAAGCCGTCTTCCTCGAGCAGACGATCGAGCACGCCCCAGGTGAAGGCGCCGTGTGACCCTCCGCCCTGCAGGGCCAGGGCGATCGTCTTCGACTCGGCGCCGGTCCGGGAGCTGCGCCGTTGCCCGGAGGGGGCCGTGGCCCGGTTCAGAAAGGCGAGGAGAGATCCGGCCAAGCTCCGAAATCGCCCGACCTTGCCTGGCCGCCGTCCCTGCATTCGTAACTCCTCCCACCCCTTTGCGCCGGTCTCCGGCGCTATATTGCACCGCAGCATGATCGCGGCGTTGTGTTAAGGAAGTACGAAGAGTGACCTTCGGTATCAGTCCGGCAGGGTCAGGTCGTCGCCCTTGGCGATCTCGCCGGCGGCTCGGACCGTGGCATAGACGCCCATGTTGACGTGATTGAAGCCGCGCTGCAGGGCGAGCGGAATGTTGAGATCGCGCTGCGCCGTATCGGGGTTAACGTTGGTGGCGGCACAGCGGTCGATTGGTCCGACGATCTCCAGCTCCGCGCCGCCGAGACGAAGCCCTTTTCCGGTCCAGTCGAACTCACTCCAGGCCGGCGCGCCGTCGATATAGACGTTGGCCCGGAACCGCTGCGGATGCACCGTCTGGCGCACCACGCGCTCGAGGTCCCGGACGCTCGACAGGTTGACGATCGAGACGAACTTTCCACGCGCGTCCCAGAAGCTATGCCCAGGGGCCTCGAGCAGCCGGGGCGCACCCGGCCTCGAACCGGCCATGAAGCCGGCGAAGAACTGGCCGATCACGGTGCGGCCCAGGGCTTCGGTCGCCCGGGCGTGCACCACCGGCCGGCCGTCGCGCTCGATCGTCAGCTCCCCGCTGTCCGGCTCGAAACGGGCCTTGAGCTGCGCCAGCTTCTCGTCGCGCATCAGCATCAGGAAGTTGGTCTTGGGCAGCCACTTCGGGCTCCGCGAATCGAACTTCGTGGCGCCGTGGGCGAGGGCGAAGCGCCGGTCGTGCGGCAGGCCCTGGCCGGGCTCGAGCGCAACCTGGTCGAGGTGCTCGGCCGACAGCCCCTTGACCGGATAGCGGCAGATGTCGACGACCGTGATCGCCATGGGATCCTCGAAAGTTGCGGGCTGAGGCGAGCTAAGCGCGCCCCGCTCTATCCTGTCAATGTGGCGGAGGCGGCCGGCGTCGCTCGCGAAATCTGCACCCCCTCTTGTGTCATTTATGCCACAGGCCCATATGCAGATTGCGGGTGACCGAGGTCAACGCGACCTTCGCTGCGGGCCGCTAGTCCGGACGCGGGGGAGACGTGAGCAATAGGGCATCATCGATCGCATGCCGCGCGAGAGCGGGTGTGGACGAAGAGGGCTAGAACATGGACTTCGAAAAGTACACCGAGCGTTCGCGCGGTTTCGTCCAGGCGGCTCAGGGCCTGGCATTGCGCAGCAATCACCAGCGCTTCACCCCTGAACACCTGCTCAAGACCCTGCTCGACGACAAGGAAGGTCTGGCGGCCAACCTGATCGGCGCCGCGGATGGCGATCCGGCCAAGGCTCTCGCGGCCGTCGAGGCGGCGCTCGCCGAGGTGCCCAAGGTCGAAGGTGCCGGGGCCGGCCAGCTTTACCTGGCTCCGGAAACGGCGCGCTTGTTCGAACAGGCCGAAACGCTCGCCGAAAAGGCCGGCGACAGCTACGTCACGGCCGAACGCCTGCTGCTCGCGCTCGCAATGGCGACCGGCACGCCTTCGGCCAAGGCGCTGTCCGAGGCCGGCGTGACGCCGCAGACGCTGAACGCGGCGGTCAACGAGATCCGCAAAGGGCGTACGGCCCAGAGTGCCACGGCCGAGGAGGGCTACGACGCACTCAAGAAATACGCCCGCGACCTGACCGCCGTGGCGCGCGAGGGCAAGCTCGACCCGGTGATCGGCCGTGACGAGGAGATCCGCCGCACGGTCCAGGTGCTCTCGCGCCGCACCAAGAACAATCCGGTGCTGATCGGCGAGCCGGGGGTCGGCAAGACCGCCGTCGTCGAGGGTCTGGCCCAGCGTATCGTCAACGGCGACGTGCCCGAGACGCTCAAGGAAAAGCGGCTGATGGCGCTCGACCTCGGTGCCATGGTGGCCGGCGCCAAGTTCCGTGGCGAGTTCGAGGAGCGCCTGAAGGCGGTGCTGCAGGAGATCGCCGCCGCCGAGGGCGAGATCGTCGTGTTCATCGACGAGCTGCACACCCTGGTCGGCGCCGGCAAGGCCGAAGGCGCGATGGACGCCTCCAATATGCTGAAGCCGGCCCTGGCGCGCGGCGACCTGCATTGCGTCGGCGCGACCACTCTCGACGAGTACCGCAAGCACGTCGAGAAGGACGCGGCCTTGGCACGACGCTTCCAGCCGATCTTCGTGGCCGAGCCTTCGGTCGAGGAAACCATCTCGATCCTGCGTGGCCTCAAGGAGAAGTACGAGCTGCACCACGGCGTGCGCATCACCGACTCGGCCATCGTCGCGGCGGCCACACTGGCCAACCGCTACATCAGCGACCGCTTCCTGCCGGACAAGGCGATCGACCTGGTCGACGAGTCGGGCAGCCGACTGCGCATGGAGGTCGACTCCAAGCCCGAGCAGATCGACGAGCTCGACCGCAGGCTGATCCAGCTCAAGATCGAGGAAGCGGCGCTCAAGAAGGAGAGCGACAAGGCCTCGAAGGAGCGCCTTCGGAAGCTCGACAAGGAGATCGCCGAGCTGGCGCAGACGTCGGCCGAGCTGACCGCCCAGTGGCAGGGCGAAAAGGATAAATTGGCTGGCGCGCACAAGCTCAAGGAGGCGCTCGACCGGGCGCGCGGCGAGCTCGAGATCGCCCAGCGCGAGGGCCGGCTCGAACGGGCCGGCGAGCTGGCCTACGGCGTGATTCCCGGCCTCGAGAAACAGCTCGCCGAGGTCGATGCGGCCGCCGAGCACCGCATGCTGAACGAGGAGGTGACCGAGGCCGACATCGCCGCCGTGGTGTCGCGCTGGACCGGCATCCCCGTGGACAGGATGCTGGAGGGCGAGCGCGACAAGCTGCTGCACATGGAGGACAGTCTGCGGACCCGCGTGATCGGCCAGGAGGAGGCCATCACGGCCATCTCCAACGCGGTGCGGCGCGCCCGCGCCGGCCTGCAGGATCCGAACCGGCCGATCGGCTCGTTCCTGTTCCTCGGGCCGACCGGAGTGGGCAAGACCGAGCTGACCAAGGCGCTCGCCTGGTTCCTGTTCGACGACGAGGCCGCCATGGTTCGCCTCGACATGTCGGAGTACATGGAAAAGCACGCGGTCGCGCGCATGATCGGCGCGCCGCCCGGCTACGTTGGCTACGAGGAGGGCGGCGCCCTGACCGAGGCGGTGCGCCGGCGGCCTTATCAGATCGTCCTGTTCGACGAGATCGAGAAGGCCCACCCCGACACGTTCAACGTGCTGCTCCAGGTGCTCGACGACGGGCGCCTGACCGACGGCCAGGGCCGGACGGTCGATTTCCGCAACACGCTGATCGTGATGACCTCGAACCTGGGCTCCGAGGTGCTCGCCAATCAGCAGGCGGGCCAGGACAGCGACGCCGTGCGCGACCAGGTTATGGATGCGGTCAAGGCCGCCTTCCGGCCCGAGTTCCTGAACCGGCTGGACGAGATGCTGCTGTTCCACCGGTTGAACATCGAGCACATGGCCGGCATCGTCGATATCCAGCTGGCGCGGCTGACGGCCATGCTGGCCGAGCGCAAGATCGCACTCGAGCTGGACGAAGCGGCCAAGGCCTGGTTGGCCGAGAAGGGCTACGATCCGGTCTACGGCGCGCGACCGCTCAAGCGGGTGATCCAGCGCGAGTTGCAGAACCCCCTGGCCGAGCGGCTGCTTGCGGGCGACGTCGCCGAGGGCGACCGGGTCGCGGTCACGGCCGGTCCGGACGGGCTGGCGATCAACGGTCGGACGGTCTCGATCGCGGCGGCGTAACCGACCGACCGCCGCCTAGCGGCTAAAGCCGAAGGATGTTGATCCGGACCCATTTGATGGGGCCGGATCGTATCAGCAGGTGGCGTCCGCCGCCGGGCTTGCGTCCGACCCGGCCGCGGAGAGGTCCGCCCCGGTGCCGGGAGATGTCTCGACGCAGGCCGCACGCGCGATCTGGCCCACCGGCAGGACCTCCAGGCGGAGCCGGTCGATCTCGGCCCGTGCGGCCTGGAACGCGCCCAGGTCCTCGCCCTTGAGCTTTTCTCCGCTCGGCAGCCTGATCTTGAGCGGGTTGGCCTGCCGGCCGTTCACCATGACCTCGTAGTGCAGGTGCGGCCCGGTCACGCGGCCGGTCGAGCCGACGTAGCCGATCACCTGCCCCTGCTTGACGCGCCGGCCCCGCTTGGTCTTCTTGGCGTAGCCGTTCAGGTGCGCGTAGGCCGTCTTGTAGGTGCTGTTGTGGCGGATGCGAATGTACTTTCCATAGCCGTTCTTGCGCCCGGCCAGCTCGATCACGCCGTCGCCGGCGGCAAAGACCGGCGTTCCCCTGGGTGCGGCGAAATCGGTGCCGCGATGCATCTTGGTGTAGCCCAGTATCGGGTGCTTGCGCCGGCCGTAGCCCGAGGTGATCCGTGCCCCGTCGATCGGGGTGCGCATCAGGGTCTTGCGCGCCGACTGGCCTGAGGCGTCGAAGTAGTCGGTGCGGCCGCTCTTCGGGGTGAATCGGTAGAGCTCGAGGCGCGTGCCGCGCAGAACGAGCGCGGCATAGATGATATCGCCCGTCTTGGCCAGGGCGCCGGCGCGATCGTAGTAGGTCTCGTAGACGAGTTCGAAGCCGTCTCCGGGCCGGATCTCACGCTGGAAGTCGACGTCGAAGCTGTAGGCGCGGATCAGGTCGATCATGATCGGGACCGGGATATCGGCCTCCTGCCCGGCGACGAACAGGCTGCTCTCGATTCCCCCGCGGCGGCCCGTCACGTTGCGGGTCAGCGGCCGCTCGACGGCCATGGCCACGAAGCCGTCCTCGGCGGAGGCCCGCACGACCTGTATGTCCTGCTCCGGACTGGCTTGCAGGCGCAGGGACACCAGCTCCTGGGGCGGCCGGTCTTCGCCGCCGGTCTGAATTGCGGCCCCGTCCCGGGTGCTGAAGGAGAGATGGACCGACTGGCCCGGCTTCAGTTTGCGGGGGCTGTAGAGCTTCTGCATCGCGGTGATGGCCCGGTGCGCATCCCGCCGGTCGGCGCCGGCGTCGACCAGGAGCGCCATCAGCGTGTCGCCCCGGCGCACCTCGACCGTCCGGCCGATGGCCGCCGGCGCGGCTTCCGCCTCGAGCGCCGCAAAGGACGCCGCGCTGGCGCTCGCCGGACCGCGCTGCCGCGAGTCGGCCTCGAGGTCGATCAGCGCCGGTGCCTTGGGGCCCGCCGCGGCCCACCACGAGAGGCCGAGCACGGCCAGGACGGGGATCGACAGAACGGGGGCGGTCAGAAGCGACCTGTAGGACCTTGCGGATGTGTGTTCGATGGGACGGCGAGACGTCAACGGACCGTGTACTCCCTCTTGGCCAACAATCAGAACGGCGCCTCGGAAGAGGCCGCGCCGCCCAGGCCCATGAATCCGTTGCCCCCCGCAACAGCAAAATGCTTACCATACAATGGTTTGTCAACTCTTAACCCCACCCCGGCGCAAGGCGGATATGGCGGAGGGCGGGGCCTGAGTCCGGCCCAACAAAGGGTTTGACAGAAGCGGCGGGGCGGCGTACAACCCCGCTCCGCAGCACGGCAGGGGACGGCTGTCCCGCCGTGCTGTGTCTTTGTTGAGCGTTTTTTGACATTGTAGTTTTGAATGGAAGGGATACGCGGGCGGCTGTTTGCCTGGTTGGTAAGACTTGGCCTTGGGCGC
>JAOUCL010000054.1 GCA_029859805.1 Rhodospirillales bacterium
CTCGACCACCGCGCCCAGCTCCGCGAAGCGCTTGGCCGCCGCGGCGACCAGGGCGGCGATCTCGGGGTCGACTCGGTGGCCGCCCAGGGTCGGGCTGAAGGCGATCTTGAGGCCCTCGACGCCGCCCTCCAGACCGTTGGTATAGTCCGTGCCGTCGACCGGCAGGGCGTACCAGTCGCGCGGGTCCGGCTCGGCCAGCACGGTCAGCATCAGCGCCGCGTCCGCGACGCTGCGGGTCATCGGGCCCAGGTGCGCCACGGTGCCGAAGGGGCTCAAGGGATAGGCCGGCACGCGCCCGAAGCTGGGCTTGAGGCCGAAGATGCCGGTAAAGCCCGCCGGGATGCGGATCGAGCCGCCGCCGTCCGTGCCGATGGCGAGCGCGCCCATGCCCGTCGCGACCGCGGCGGCCGCCCCGCCGCTCGAGCCGCCCGGCGTGCGCGACGGGTCCCAGGGATTGCGCGTGACGCCGGTCAGGGGGCTGTCGGTCACCCCCTTCCAGCCGAACTCGGGCGTCGTGGTCTTGCCCAGCAGGACCGCACCGTGCTCCCTCAGGCGCGCAACCGCCGGGGCGTCCTCGTCCCAGGGCTGGTCCGGGTCGAGCGCCTTTGAGCCGCGCAGGGTCGGCCAGCCCTTGGTCAGCAGCAGGTCCTTGATGCTGGCCGGCACGCCGTCGAGCCGGCCCTTGGGGGCGCCGATGCGCCAGCGTTCCTCCGACCGGCGCGCCTCGGCCAGCGCCTGCTCCGCGTCGACCAGGCAGAACGCGTTGAGCGCCGTGTCGTGTGCCTCGATGCGCGCGAGCGCGGCCTCGGTCACCTCGACGGGCGAGAGGGACCCCGCGCGGAAGCGCGTCAAGAGCTCGGTGGCGGTAAGCAGGGCGGGATCATTGGTCATGGCGGCCTCGCGGGTACCGGGGGGTCTCGGATCCACCTTCCTGCCATGTCGCGCGCGCGCTGTCGAGCGCGCCCGCTTGATGACGGCGCAGGACAATGGGGTCAAAGACAAGAAAGCCTTCCCCCTCGACGGGGGAAGGTTTGGATGGGGGTGGACAAGGCCGTTCGCACCGCGCTCGGAGATGTCATTCCAATCGAACGAGCTTACCCCCCTCCTCGGTCCTCCCCCGCGAGGGGGGAGGAAGAAGGTGCGGGCTTTGCGTGGTTGTCCGGTTGATGACGGGCTGCGGCGTTTCGGGTAGGCTCCCGACCAGAACCGGGGTATGCCATGACCCTTTTGGACAGGAACTGCGCCGTTTGCGGCGCCCGGCTCACGCTGCATCAGCGCGCGCGAGGGCCCACCTGCGACGGCTGGCGCTGCCGCGAGCGGGCGCTCGGGCACGCGCTCGAGGCGCATCGCGCCGAGGCCGCGGTGGCCCTGGGCATCGAGCGGCCGGCGGACTATGCCCTCTTCGTGGTGCCGCGCACGGAGCGGCCCGTCGTGCCGCTGCCGGCCCGGCGCAAGCGCAGGTTCCACGCCCATCTGCGGCGCGCCGTGGCCGCCGCGGCCCGCGGCGAGGGCGAGGCGGTGCCGGCTCCCGAAGGGCCGGCCGACGTGTCCGAGGGAGAGGGCGGTTTGGCCCCGCTGCCCGAGGCGGAGACCCGGCTCCTCGGGCAAGCCTGCGCGGCCTGCCGCGGCACTTGCTGCAGACACGGCCGGGAGCATGCCTTCCTGGGCGGCCTGCGCCTCGCCCGCACTCTGGCGGCGCACCCGGAGGCGACGCCCGAACAGGCGGTCGCGACCTATCTGGCCTACCTGCCGGAGGAGAGTTTCGAGGATGCCTGCGTCTATCAGGGGCCGCGCGGCTGTACCCTGCCGCGCGCGCTGCGCGCCGACCTGTGCAACGCCTACCTCTGCGCCGGGCTGAAGTCCTATCGCCGGCACCTGGCGCGCCACGGCCCAACGCCCGGCTGCGCCGTGGTGCGCGAGGACAACCGGATCGCGCGCTCGGCCTTCTTCGACGCCGGGCGGCTGCGGCGCTACGAGCCCGCGGCGGCCCGTTGCCCTCGTCCTCCGACAAGCTCAGGATGAGGGCAACTCCTTGAAATGAGCTCTCCCTCACGCTGAGCTTCCTCATCCCGAGCCTGTCGAGGGACGCAGTGCGAGGGGGAGCGGGCCGGTTCCGCGAAAGCCGAAACCGCTCTAGCGGGTCATTCGGTCGCTTCCGCGGGTTCGCCTTCGGCCTGCTCCGACTTGTGGCCGAGGAAGAACAGGACGGCGCCGAGGACGATCGCCGCGCCGCGGATGACCCAGCCCACGGTCTCGCCCCAGTTGTCGATCCAGGACAGGAGGCTGAACTCGTAGCCGAAGACATTCAGCAAGATGGTGCCGATACCGAAGAACAATAACGTCGAGCCTGCGCTTTTCATTGCAATTCCCCTTGGGATTGGCTGCCGTGAGAACCCCGGCGCTCCGGCGCCGGGCGCCTACAACAGCACGAAATCCCTTTCGCACCGTTAACGCGAGGGACCAAAAGCGATGGCCGACCAGGGGATGCCGGGGGCGCGGGCCGGTTCCGCCAAGCCCGAAACCGCTCTAGACTGCCCGCCGCGGCTTCGGTTGGGCGGGCGGCATGACGGACCAGACCTACACGGCGGGCGAGCGGCGGCGCAGCCTCGGCGCGGTGATCGCCAGCAGCTTCGCGGTCGGCCTGCATTTCGGCATCCTGATGCCGCTGGTCGCGTTGGTGCTCGAGCGCGACGGCGTCGGCACCGCGGCGATCGGCCTGAACGCCGCCATGCAGCCGCTCGCCATGCTGCTGCTCGTCCCCTTCATCGCGCGGATCGCCGGCCGGCTGGGCACGCTCGCCTCGCTCTACGGCGGGCTCGCGGTCACCGCCGGCGTGATCCTGGCGATGCCGCTCGTGCCCGTGCTCGGCGTCTGGTTCCTGCTGCGCTTCCTGGCCGGGGTCGGCATGGCCTTGCCCTGGCTGGTCGGCGAGACCTGGATCAACACCGTGGCCGAGGAGACCAGCCGCGGGCGCGTGGTCGCGTTCTACACCACGGCCTTCTACGGCGGCCTGGTCGCCGGGCCGCTGGTCCTGCAGGCGACCGGGACCGAGGGCTGGATGCCCTTCCTGGCCGCGGCCGGGTCGCTGGTCCTGGCCGGCCTGCCGATCCACCTCTATCGCGGCCTGGCGCCGGCCATGCCGGCGCGCCCGCGGCTCGGGCTGCGGCAGGCGGCGCGTATCGCGCCCCTGGTGGTCGCCGCGGCGCTGCTCGCCGGCTTCGTCGAGGTCGGCACCTACGCGCTGCTGCCGCTCTACGCCCTGCGCAGCGGCCTGGGCCAGGCCGAGGCGCTCGCCACGCTGCCCGTCTTCACGCTCGGCGCCATCGTGCTGCAGGCGCCGCTCGGCCTCTTCGCCGACCGCCTGGACCGGCGCCGCCTGCTGATGGCCTGCGCGCTCGGCAGCATCCTCTGCGCCGCGGTCCTGCCGGGCGCGATCGGGGTGCCGCTGCTGCTCTGGCCGCTGCTCGTCCTCTGGGGCGGGCTGGCGCTCGGCTTCTACACTGTCGGGCTGGCGCTGCTGGGCCAGCGCTTTTCGCCGGCCGATCTCGCCGTCGCCAACGCGCTCTTCATCCTCGCGTTCGAAGCGGGCAACGTGCTGGGGCCGGCCGTCGGCGGCGCGGCCATGGACCTCTGGGACCCGCACGGCCTGCTGCTGGCGCTGGCCGCGGCCGCGGCGGTCTTCCTCGCCTTCGCCGCGGCCCTGCCCGATTCCGGCCAAGATTGGCGGGTAAGCAGGAGAAAGCCCCCGCAGCCATGAGGAGACGCCGGATGCCGCGCAAGAGCCAGATTGCCGCCGCCCTGCTGCTCGGCCTCGCCCTCGCCGGGCCGCCGCCCGCCGTGGCCGCCGCCGAGCCCCCGAAGGAGACGCCCGAGGAACTGGCCCGCGAGGGCATGGAGCGCATGCTGAGGGCGCTCGAGCTCTTCATCGAGATGATCCCGCAGTACGAGATGCCCGAGGTGACCGACGACGGCGACATCATCATCCGCCGCAAGCGCGGCAAGAGCGCCCCGCCGCCCGACCCGGAGCTGGAAGAGACCGACACCTGAGGGCGCGCGCCGGCGCAGGTGTGGGCAAACGAGCCCATGCGCAGTAAATAGTCGCGTAATTTCAATGGGTTGAGGTGGGTTCCCCGGAGAGGAACCTGACGTAACTTATTGAAAAACAACCAGATTTTACCACAGCCTCCCTTCGCCCGCCTACGCGGGCTTCGCGAAGGCGGGAGGCGCAGTCTCTGTGCCTCTGTGGTTCACTATTTTCCCATTATTCGTTGTTTGTACTTGACAACGGCCATTTAATAGGTTATATATCCTAGCATGGGCAGAAGGCATTAGGGGAGGGGGCATGACCATCAGTATGGATATCGGCGGTGCGGAGCAGCAGGCCGCGGCGCTGCTGGCCGGCATCGCGCCGAGGGACGGGGTCGAGGCGGCGCTGGCCGCCCAGATGGCGGCCTGCCACGAGGCCGCCCTGGCCTGCCTCGGCAACGCGCGGCGGGAGGATCTGCCCCAGAGCGCGCGGACCGGCGAGCTCCGCACCGGGGCGCGCCTGATGGGCCTGTTCACACAGCAGCTCGGCGCGCTCGAGCGCCACCGCACGCACCTGCGCCGAGAGCGGGAGGCCGCGGAGAGCGCCGAGCGCGACGCCGCGCTGCGCCACAAGTTCGCGCAGCAGGACGCGGAGCGCGAGGCCGAGGAGGCTCTGCTTTTTCCCTCGCGCGCGGCCAGGCGAGCCGTACCGCCCACCGACGAGGCGATCTTCGAGCGCCTCTGCCAACGCTTCGAGCGGCGCATGAGCGGGGAGGGGGATGCAGTGGCCGACCCCGCGCCCCCCGCCAAGGCCGCCGGCGCCGCGGTGCCGCCGCCGCCGGCCGCGCCCGAAGCGCCCTTGAGCCGCCAACAGCGCCGGGCCCTCGAACGCCAGGGCCGCAAGGCGCGCCGGCGGGAGAAGGCGGGGTGAGACCGAGGACCCAGGCAACCGAAAGGTTCGAACCACAAAGACACGAAGACACAAAGGGAGATTTCAGCGCGCTCCGCGCCAAACAAAGCCTTCTTCGCGCCTTTGTGCCTCCCGCCTTCGCGAAGCCCGCTTCGGCGGGCGAAGGGAGGTCGTGGTTTCAAAGTTGGTTCTCTGCGGCTCTGTGGTGAAAATCCTCGGATTGACGCGATGACGCCCGCTTCACGCCCGGCCATGCATTTGACCCCGCGCTGCGGCGCGCGCACGCGTTCGAGCGCGCCCTGCCGGGCCCCGGCGGTGCGGGCCAAGCGCCGCTGTCGCATGCACGGCGGGGCCAAGCGCTCCGGCGCCCGGCCCGGCAACGCGAACGCGCTGAAGCACGGCTTCTACAGCGCCGCCGCCAAGGCTGAGCGGCGGCAGCTGGGCGCGCGGATCAGGGGCTGGGCGAAGCAAGTTCGGGAACTGGGGTGAGGAGACGGAGCGCTAGATCCAGGGTGAGTCCTATTCGATAAACTGTTGTCCCCGGAGTTCGAATTCCGGCCTATCTTCATGTGATCCGCTTCAGAGTCAGGCGGTCCAGCCGGCCGGTTTGATACATCTGATCACCCGGATAGTTGAGCTCTTCCGACCGGAATTCGCCGGCACGCTTCCGGATCTTCAAGACCCTGTCTTCACAATATCCCTCAAGCACGAATTCATCCGAGTCTCGCCGCCATGTACCGAAACGGCTTTCTGACAAGGCGAGAGTGCCGTGCTCGTCGTAGGGCTTGGGTGGGTCATAATCGGTCCGGATCGTGCATTTGTCCCGCTTGAACAGCCTTATGTCGTCCCGCCGGCCCCCTGCCTCGGAAACGAACCTGTGAACCAGGTTGATCGAGCAGATCGTCCAGGCCTCCCAGAGCATCGTCGGGAGCGCGGCAATAAATACGATCGTGCCGTAATCGGCAACGATGCCCAGCCAGGCGAAGGCCCTTGTCCGTTCGAACCCGAGCAGTCCGAGAACCAGGAACAGCGCGCCCAACAGGGGAATGGGTGAAACGTGTCCGCCCGATTTATACGAGGCGTACATGCACCCCCAGTTGATGGCCGCCAAGAGGCCGCCGAGTGCCAATGCGATTGTTGCCAGCAGAGCGATCATTTTTCCTGCAAGACCCGATTCCTCGTGGCCGGAGCGGTCATTTCAGATCGTAGATACGTCCTTCCGCACCGAAAAGGTGTCCGACACCTTTTCGGTGCCTCACGTCGGCTCCCGCTCACCCACCCCCGCGCCCGAGCACCTGGAGGCTGACCTTGGCCTTGCCCTGGCGCTCGAAGCCGAGGGCCTGTGCCGCGCGCTTCGAGACGTCGACGATCCGGCCGGCGACGAAGGGGCCGCGGTCGTTGACGGTGAGGACCACGGAGCGGCGGTTCGCCAGATTGGTGACCCGCACCCGGGTGCCGAAGGGCAGGGTCTTGTGCGCCGCCGTAAGGGCGTACATGTCGTAGCGCTGGCCGCTCGCGGTGCGCTCGCCGTGGAGGCCGGGGCCGTACCAAGAGGCGATGCCGACCTCGGTACCGCGGGGCAGGCCGAACCGGATAGGCGGTGACGAACGGCGCGAAATCGCACGCCCGAGCCCATCCAAAAGCATTAAGACAAGACTTGGCCTCTTTGCTCAACACTGTGCCATTGTGCCCCGGTGTTCATCCATAAGGTACTTGGCAATGTGCACGTAGCGCTCGCTGCACTTTTCGTTTCGCTGGCATACGGTCCAATAGGTCTCGTAAGCCTTGAGAGCGTCGCAACTCGGATGGAGCCAAATCTGTCTGTCGAATAGCGCCTCGGCGTAATAGAAACGAGCGTCCGGCACGTGCGGCGCGAGCTCTATCGCCTTTAGAAAATCTTCGCGTGCCGCCTTGGTATCCCTTATGAAGTAAAGGTTTATGTACCCTCGGTCGAAGTGAATTCGAAAGTTGAGGGCGCCATAGACCTCTGCCTGCCTCAGGACCGCCAGGGCTTCAACATAACGCCTCTGCCTTTTGAGCCACAGCGCCCGTGCGTGCAGGATTTTGGTGTTGAGCGGATCTAGCTTCAGCGCCAGGGTCCAATCGGCCTCCGCCCTGTCGTGCTCGCCCATCGACGACAATACGCCCGCTCGAGCGGACAGGCCGCCCGGCCAGTTTGGTATGATCTCGAGGGCCCGGTCGAAATCCGGGAGCGCGCGATCGGCGAGCTGTCCCCGCTTGCGGGCATTGCCCCTGGCGGTGAGGAAACCAACGAATTCGCCGTACTCGAGCGCCCGATCATAGTACCTGATCGCTTCACGCGGCCTGCCCTCGCGCGCCAGTATCTGTCCCTGAACATAGAACTCGAAACCTTCCAGTGGCCCCAAACCGATTTCCGGCGGCAGGTCGGCCTTCGATTCCTCAATGAAGGCGCGAATCTCCTCAAGAGAGCCGCCCCACCACGGCACAAGACTAAACAGGTACTCTATTCGAACTTGGATCGAATTTGGCGCCGCTTGCAGAGCCTGCCGGAGGTAGTGCCGAGCGCGGAATCTCGTTCTCCCGCTCTTGGCCATCTCTATGAGCAGCCCATAGGCGACACTCAGCTTGCTATTGAGTTCGAGGGCGCGGTCTGCCTCCGTCTCGGCGAGAGCGAAATATCGCTCCATGTCACGGAGGCTCTGGTCCGGTGTCAAACGGACGAATTCCTGACCCCTGGACAGCCATCCCAGGTTCATGTAGCGCACCGTGCGCGCAAGAGCCGCCACGTAGGAGGAGGGCACCGAGTCCACCCATTCGTCGAGCAGCGCCCCCACCTGAGGATCGGTACTCTTGAATGTGCTTAACGCGTATCGCACAAGGACGTCTTGGCCGTTTCCGGTCTCGAATTCGTTTTGATAGCCTTCGAGCCTGGTATCCAATTCGGCGAACTGCCTTTCCCTGAGCAGTTCGAGCAGTTCTAGCTTGTCGATCTCTTTATGGCGGGCGTACGCCGCCCACTCGACCGTGTCGGACTCGGTTTTGCTGAGACAGGCGCTCGTCAACGCTGCCAGCAGAATGGAGACAAGCAGCAGGCCGAGCCTTCTTAGGGTCAGGGGCTGGAGCATATGCAACCTCTCGTTTTCAGGCATGGCAGCAGATCGGCCCTAAGATTTGGTTACGTCATCCGATCGGATCCCAGCGAAATATCAATCCCGACGTGCACCGCAGGGAGGAAGTGGGGACAGGTCTTGAAATATAAGTTTTGGCGTTCCGAACGCCCGGAGGCCGGACCTAAAACTGATAATTCAAGACCTGACCCCGATTCTATGACCCGGCCAGCGCCATGAGGACCAGCGCCGCGCCCGGAATCCGTGCTTTCGTCATCGTCACGTCCCTAGGGTTTCGCCAAGGCCTTCCCATACCCCGGCCCCGCTTATCGCGAGGTTAAGAGCCGGGGGCGTCCCGGGCCCTCGGCGCAAGCGCCGCAGATTTGCCACAGGCGTGACCCTCCGCCGCTAACACCTTGTTAACGCGGCCCGCCAAGAATGGCGTCCAAGACCGGTGTGATCCTTCACGGGAGCAGCCCTTTGGACCCAGTCTTCAGGTGGAATCGCAGCCCGTTCGGTTGCCCGCGGTCGGCCCGCCGCGGGGCGTGGCTCTTCGCGCCCGCCCTGCTGGTCGGCCTGACCCTGGCGGCCTGCGCGGGGCCGGGCGCCGAGCAGGCCACGCCTGCGGCGCCCGCCCCGCAGGGCTTCGTTCAAAGCGCCTCCCATGCCCAGACGAGCCAGGCCAGCCCCGCGCGCCCGCGCATCGTCACGCCGCAGCGCCGGCTGCAATGCGTGCCCTATGCGCGCCAGCTCTCGCACCTGGAGATCCGCGGCGACGCCTGGACCTGGTGGGACCAGGCCAAGGGACGCTACCAGAGGGGCCACAGGCCGGCGGTCGGGTCGGTGCTGGTGCTCCGGCGCAAGGGCCGCAGCCGCGGCCACCTGGCCGTCGTCACCCAAATCGTCAGCGACCGCGAGATCGTCGCCAGCCACGCGAATTGGCTGAACCGCGGCCAGATCCACGTGGATACGCCGATCCGCGACGTCTCGCCCAAGAACGACTGGTCGGCCGTGCGGGTCTGGTACACCCCCGGCAAGGTGCTGGGCAAAAGCGTCTACCCGGCCTACGGCTTCATCTATCCCGCGATGCACACGGCAGCGCAGTAAAAGCAAATCCCGGAACTCGCGACCTAGCTGCCATGCTTCGAGACGCCGCCTCCGGCGGCTCCTCATGCTTCGACAAGCTCAGCATGAGGATGATTGTTTGTTGCAAATAAGGAACCTCATCCTGAGCTTGTCGAAGGATGAGGAGCGTTCGAAGAACGCGTCTCGAAGGATGGACGAAGGGCGAGGTCTTCCTAGAAACCTGGTGCGGTGTCCGCCTCGCGCGTGAAGGCCTCGGCGAAGGCGAGCAGGGTGAGGTCGCTGCCGGGCGGGCCGATCAGCGACAGGCCGAGCGGACAGCCGTCGAGTTGGGCGAGCGGCAGGGTGATCTGCGGCAGGCGCGCCAGCGCGGCGATGCAGGTCAGGCTGAGGGTGCGATATCGGTGGTCGACCAGCGCCTCGGCCGAGGCATCGACCCTGGGCGCGATGCCCGGGGCCGAGGGCAGGCAGAGCAGCGCATTCTCCACCAGCAGTGCCGCCAGGCGTTCCGCGAAGGCCTCGCGTTCGGGCTTGGCGGCCTCGGCGTCGGCGTCGGAGATCGTCTGGACCCAGGCGAAGCGCTCGGCGATTTCGGGCCCGAAGCGGGGCTTCGTCTCGGCGATCCAGGCGCCGTGGGTCGCCCAGATCTCGCGCGCCTGCAGGGCGCGGAACCGGGTCATCCAGGCGCCAAGGCCGCCGCCGGGCTCGCCGACGGTCACCGGCTCGACCCGTCCGAGGCGCGTCACCAGGCGCCCGATCTGGGGCCCCAGCAGCTCTTCCGCCGCGGGCTCGGCCAGGTCGAAGGCGTCCTCGGCGATCAGCAGCGGCCCCGGCGCCGGCGCGTCCCCGGCCGATTCCCCGAACAGCACCTCGCCGGCCCGCCGCAGCAGCGCCGCGTCGCGCGCGAACCAGCCGATCGTGTCGAAGGAAGGCGCGAGCGGCATGATGCCCTGGAGCGGAATCCGCCCGTGGGTCGGGCGCAGGCCGAAGAGCCCGCAATAGCTGCCCGGCACGCGGATCGATCCGCCGGTGTCCGAGCCCAGCGCCAGGTCGACCAGACCGCCGGCCACGGCGCTGGCCGAGCCGCTGGACGAGCCGCCGGGGATGCGGCCGGGCGCGTTGACGTTGGTCGGCGTGCCGTAGTGAAAGTTCTGGCCGTTCAGGGAGTAGGCCAGCTCGTCGGTGATGGTCTTGCCGAGGAGCTCCGCTCCGGCGTCGAGCAGGGCCTGCACGGCGGGCGCCGCCGCCGCCGCCGGTCCGTGGGTGCGCGCCCAGTCCGGGTTGCCGCAGCCGGTGACCTCGCCTTCGACGTCGTAGATATCCTTGGCCGCGAAGGTAAATCCCGCGAGCGGCCCCGCGTCCGCGCCCTTGAGCCGCACATCGGTCCCGGGCACGAAGGCCCCTAGCGTGTCTTTCATGCTCGCCCCCTGGGTTCGGACCGCGGCCCGCCCTCAGCCGTTCGCCAGCGTGCAGAGCCTGCGCACGCGGCTGGCGACCATGGGGCCGGTGTCTTCGAGGTACTGCTTCATGTAGGGGGTCTCGAAATGCGCATCGAGCGCGGTCTGGTCGGCGTAGACCTCGTAGAGGAAGACCGTGTCGCCGGCTTCCTCCGGCGTCAGCAGGTCGAATCGCTCGCAGCCCGCCTCCTGCGCCAGCACGGTCTCGCGATGCGTGCGGGCGCGCGCCAGAAACGCGTCCTTCTGTCCGGGCTTCAGCTCCAGCTCGACGACGAGGGCGAAGGTGCTCATGGGACGGCTCCTCTCACTAGGGCGCTTCTCGAAGGGGCGCGGTTTCGAACGGCATGTTGTCACCTCCGCGCGGTTTCGGCAAAGGGTTCGGGCCTTCGAAACGCAAAGGCACATTGCGGCGTGAGGGGCTCTGCAGTATCGATCACATGGGCGAGGGAAGACAGGAAAGGGAGGAGCACTCGCTATGCCGGACAACAAGGGTGATACGGTCGCCGCCGAGGGCCTGCCCGGGCCCGTCGCGGCCTGGGCCGACAGCGCGCCCGCCGCCGGCGCGGACTTCGACGCCGACGCCGAGGCCTTCGCCGGCTTCTGGCGGCAGGGAGAGGCGCTGCTGGAGCGCCTGCCGGGCAAGGCGCGCCGCGGCGAAGAAGAGCAGGAGACGGCGCGCCGGATCCTGGACCTCGGCCGGGAGGCCCGCGGGCGGTTCCTCGAAAAGCACGCCGGAGAGGTCTATGCCCGGCTGACCGGCGGCCGGTCGAAGTTCGTGCGGGTCGAGCCGCTGGCCTATGCCGCGGCCGAGCTCGTCCCCGGCCTGACACCGACCCGCGCCCAGGTGGCGCGCGATTCCGACCTCCTGCAGAAGGACAAGGAGGGCTTCGAGATCGACCAGGGGATCTTCCTCAACCGCGTCCTCGCCGATCCCGAGGCGGGCCTGCACCTCTGCCACGCCATGCTGCTGCCGCGGGAGGAGTCGCTGGAGCGCCTGCAGCATTTTGTCGACCACGGCCGGATCGATCTGGGCACGGCCGCGGCCGTCCGGCGCGGTGGCGTTTCAATTGCCGAGATGCGGAACCCCCGGTATCTCAACGCCGAGGACGAGACGACCAGCGACAGCCTCGAGATCGCGCTGGACCTCTGCCTGCTCGATCCCGAGAGCGCGATCTGCGTCCTGCGCGGCGGGACCGTCGACCACCCGAAATACGCCGGCCGGCGGATCTTCGGCTCGGGCATCAACCTGACCCACCTCTATCAGGGAAAGATCTCGTTCCTGTGGTACCTGACGCGGGACCTGGGGGCGGTCAACAAGATCTTCCGGGGCCTCGCCAAGCCCGAGACGACCCCCGAGGAAGTGCTCGGCGAGACCATCGAGAAGCCCTGGGTCGCGGCCGTCGACGGCTTTGCGATCGGCGGCGGCTGCCAGCTTCTGCTCGCGAGCGACTACGTGCTCGGGGCCAAGGGCGCCTACATGACCCTGCCCGCGCGCAAGGAAGGGATCATACCAGGGGCCGCGAACCTCAGGCTCTGGCGCTTCGTGGGCGACCGCATCGCCCGCCAGGCAATCCAGTACGAGCGGCGCATCGACTGCGACTCCGAGGCCGGCCGCCTGATCTGCGACGAGATCGTCGAGCCCGAGGGCATGGACGAGGCGGTGGAGGGGGTCGTAGCGCGTTTTCTCCAGTCGGGCCTGGTCAGCGCGGCGGCCAACCGGCGCGCCTTCAGGATCGGCCAGGAGCCTCTGGACCTGTTCCGGCGCTACATGGCGTTCTACGCCAAGGCCCAGGCGACCTGCCACTTCAGCCCGCAGCTGATCGAAAACCTGGAGCGCTTCTGGCAGGCGGCCAGCCGGCGTCCCTAATTTCACCGAGTGACAAACCTGATGAATGAATGCGGTAGATCTACCACATTTTGTGTCATGAAGGAAAGTTTACGCTGGATTTTGAGGTGCGCGACGGGCCTTCCTTGGGATGACGCGGCGCGAGCGGGGCGTTGGCGGGCGTGCCCGAGGAGTGATTGCTGATCGAATGGCCCGAGGGCGAGGCCGAGCCGACCGGGTACTGGCTCGCCAACCTGTGCCGGCGGATCGAGCGCGACTACCGCGAGCTCGAGCAGGAACTCGGGCTCGGCCACGACGAGGCGCGCGGCTGGCGCGGCTTCCACCACCACGCGGCGCTGTGGATCGCGGCCTAGGGATTCCTTCTCAAGGAGCGGATCGCGATTCCCCCTCGGGGCCGGGCAACCGCCCGCTCCTCCAAGAACCTGCCTTACCCGAAGGCTTCCGACCCCGCGGCGGCGCCGATCCGACCCGAGCGGCACATCCCGACATCCATCGCCACGCTGCACAGACTCATCGCCGTGGCGCTGGCCAGGAAATTGCGCCGATGTCCCTGCTGTCTGCCAACGATCCCCGATAAGACCCAAATCACACTTCGTTGGTGAATTTGGGCAGTAGGACTGACTGTGCTTTTAATACTATCGAAACCGGCAAGCTGTATCCCATTCCTCTTGCGTCACATCGCCGCCTGACCTGTTTGGTACGGCTTCGCCGGAGGTAGCCCGGCCGGGCAGGCGGTGACCCCGAGCCCTCTCGCACACCTTTCAGATCCGGGAAATCAGGGACCACAGCATGATCCTCGCTTCACTTCGAAGTTCGCCGCTCCGCCTCTGGCGGCGCCCGGCGCTGGCCGGCCTGGCGGTCCTGCTGTCGCTGGCGGCGGCGCCGCCGGCCCCGGCGGCCGGGGAGCGCCCCTTCGGCGACGGCCTGCTCTGGCGCGTCGAGCGCGCCGGTCAGGCGCCGAGCCATGTCTTCGGCACCATGCACACGGCCGACCGCCAGGTCGTCGCCTTGCCGCAAGCCGTGAAGGACACCCTCGACGGGGCCGGCAGCCTGGTCCTGGAGATCATCATGAGCGAGCAGGTGCGCGGCGAGCTGGTCCAGGCGATGGTCCTGCCGGAAGGCAAGGTCTTGGGCGCCATCGTGGGGCCCGAGCGTTTCGAACGCGTTCTCAGCGCCGCTGCCCGTTACGGCATACCGCGCGAGCAGCTGCGGATATTGAAGCCCTGGGCCCTGACGATGTTCTTCAGCCTGCCGCCGTCCGAGTTCCAGCGCCAGGCGGCGGGCGGGGTTCCGCTCGACCAGGTGCTCCAGGACAGCGCGCAAGACCGGGGCACCGCCCTGCACGGCATCGAGACTCCGGCCGAGCAGATGGCCATCGTGGCCGAACTCCCGGAACCGACGCAGCTCGCGCTCCTGGACGCCGCTATCGAAGCCAACCCCCGGATCGAGCCTATTTTCGAGGCGATGAAGACGGCCTATCTGGACCGCGACCTGAGCGCCTTGCACCGCCTGGCCGACGAGATGTCGGAGGGGACCGACCAGGACCTCCAGAAGCTCTTTCTCGAGCGCATGGTCGACTCGCGCAACGAGCGCATGGTCAAACGAATCGCGCCGCACCTCGCCGAAGGCAACGCCTTCGTCGCCGTCGGCGCCCTCCACCTCTCGGGCGAGCGCGGGGTTCTAAGTTTGCTGGAAAAACAAGGCTATAGGGTCTCGCGCGTCTACTGAGCGAAACCCCACCGTGCCTTCGAAAAGCCTGGTCGGGGAGAGAGGATTCGAACCTCCGGCCCCTACGTCCCGAACGTAGTGCTCTACCAGGCTGAGCTACTCCCCGACGCGGGGCGGGTTATAGCCCTTCGCTCCGGCCTTGGCAACGGGCGAACGCGGGGTCAAAGGGATGAACGGCACGAAGCCTTCCCCCTCGACGGGGGAAGGTTTGGATGGGGGTGGGGATCATCGCCCACACCACGATCAGCGCTATCGTCTCGGCGAATGAGACTGGATCGCCCCCCTCCTCGATCCTCCCCCGCAAGGGGGGAGGAAGAAGATGCGAGTGTCACCTGATTACCCAGCACGGGCTGCCCGCCGAACGATCCCGAGACCCCCGGATCACTCCGGTCCGGGCTCGCCGGAGGGGGCCTGGAAGAGGCCCCGGAACAGCTGGTCCAGGCCGGCCTCCTCCTCACCGCCGAAGATCAGGTAGACCAGCAGCCAGACGACCAGGGTCGCGATCCCGAGACCGCGCCAGATCGCCGCCATCTGGAGCCCGGTCTTGCGCTCCAGGGCCTCGGTCATGGCCTTGTAGACGTTGCCGTAGCGCCGGCGGAGAAGGATCCCCGTCATGATCAGCGCGACGAGCAGGGCGATCAGCCGGCCCGTGTCCTGGTCCATGGTCCGAGCGTTTTCAGTCTTCGCGGCGGCGCGTCATGCCTCGGCCTCGCCCTGGACCCGCGCTACAAGGGCGCGGGCGTTGCGCAGCAGGCGGGCGTCGTCGCCGCGCGGCCCGACGAGTTGGACGCCGAGCGGCAGGCCCTCGGCGCCCTGGAGCAGCGGCAGGCTGACCGCGGGCGTGCCGCAGAGCGTCCAGAGGGTGCAGAAGACCGGGCTGCCGGTGGCCTCCAGGCCGGCCGGGGCGACGCCGGCGGTGCCCGGCGTCACGATCGCGTCGTAGCGCTCGAAGACCTTGTCCAGGCCCGCGTTCAGCACGTCGATCCAGTCGACCGCCGCGTTGTAGTCGACCGCGCGGACGGACTGCCCCTCCTCGATCATGCCGCGCAGGATGGCGCTCAGCCGGTCCTTGCCGCGCGCGTAGAGCCCGGCGAAGCTCTTCGCCAAATCAGCGTACATGATGGTGCGCTGCCAGGCGACCGCCTGGTCGAAGATCTCGGGCAGCTCTACTTCGTCGCAGGCCTCCCCCAGGACCTCGGCCAATTCGGCGAAGGCCGACTGCGTGTCCTCCTCCGCCTGATCCCAAACCGGGGATTTCACGAAGGCGAAGGTCGGCGGGAGCGGAGGCTCCTCGGCCGCGATCCGCGAGAGTTGCGGGCGGCTTGTCGGGCGCATGGCCGGGTCCCGGTCGTCGTAGGCCATCAGGCAGTCGCCGATCAGCGCCAGGTCCTCGACCGAGCGGGCGAAGACGCCCACGGTATCGAGCGGCGGCGACTGGGCCAGGACGTTGTGGCGCGAGATCCGGCCGCGGCTCGGCTTGAGGCCGTAGGTCCCGCAGTAGGACGCCGGGCGGATCACCGACCCGTTGGTCTGCGAGCCGACCGCCAGCGGTACCATACCAGCGGCCACGGCGGCCGCCGAGCCGCTCGAGGAGCCGCCCGGCGTATGCTCCGGGTTATTCGGGTTGCGGGTCTTGCCCGGCGCGTAGACCGCGAGCTCGGTGGTGACGGTCTTGCCCAGGATGACGGCGCCGGCCTCGCGCAGCAGGGAGACGACGGTGGCATCCTCGGTGGGCGCGCGCCCGGCCATGAGCGGCGTGCCGTTCTCCGTCGGCATGTCGCGCGTGTCGAAGATGTCCTTGATGCCGACCGGGACCCCATGGAGCGGGCCGGTGGCCGCGCCCTCGCCGCGCCGCCGGTCGGCCGCGCGCGCCTGCTCGAGGGCGTAGTCCGCGTCGAGATAGGTCCAGGCGCCGACCGTCTCCTCGAGCTCGGAGATGCGCTCCAGGCAGCTTCCGACCAGGTCCTCCGCGCTCAGCTCGCCGTCCCGGACGGCGGCCGCGGCATCGGCCGCGGTCAGTTCGAAAGGCTCCATCGCCGTCCTCTCCGCGCACCGCCGTCGTTGCGGCGTTCAGTCCTTCGCCTTGTCGCGCCGGTCGGCGATCGCGCCCTGGCCGCCGGCCGCAACGTCCCGCCAGATGTAGATGATGCCGATGCCGATCACGAGCACGGTGACGATAATGAGATCGGGCTCCCTCACGAACCACAACAACACGCCCAGGAAGGCGATGACGCCCAGCATCGAGATCGTGGCGAAGATCCTGTCCATCATCTATTCGGTATCCTTGAAATCTCTCATGCCATTGTTCGCCGTCGCGCCGCTTCCGCTCACCGGCCGTAGACGATCTTCGGCAGCCACATGGCGATCTCCGGGAAGGTGTAGAGGATGACCATGGCCAGCAACACCATGGACAGGAACGGCATCACGCCCTTGAAGATGTCGATCAGCTGGATATGTGGCGGCGCGACGCCCTTGAGGTAGTAGGCCGCCATGGCCATGGGTGGTGTCAGGAACGAGGTCTGCAGGTTGAGGGCCACCAGGATGCCGAAAAACAGCGGATCGATGCCGAAGTGCGGCAGCAGCGGCAGGAAGATGGGGACGAAGATGATGATGATCTCCGACCATTCCAGGGGCCAGCCCAGGAGGAAGATGATGATCTGCGCCAGGATCAGGAACATGATCGGCGAGAGATCCATGGCGAGGATGAATTCCTCGATCAGGGTGTGGCCGCCCAGATAGGAGAACACGGAGGAAAACGTCCAGGAGCCGACGAACAGCCAGCAGACCATGGCGGAGGTGCGGACCGTGAGGTACACGGATTCCTTGAGGCCCTGCTTGTCGATGCCCTTCCAGCCCATGTAGCCGAACAAGCAGACGAAGAAGCCGACGTCGAAGGTCCAGGGGTTGAACTCGTGGTCGGCGAACTGCTCGCTCAGGTCGAAGACGGCGAACATGATCACGTAGACCACAGCGAAGCCGAGGCCGATCAGCCCCGCCTGGCCGCCGAAGGCATAGAGCGGCCGGAGCGATGCCGCCCTGGGCTGGAGGAGGCCCAGTATTGGGATATGGTCGCCGCGGTAGCGGACGGCGATGGCAACGGCGGCGACGATAGCCAGGCTCACGCCGGGCCCGAAAGGAAGGGTCCGTTCGGCGGCAATCGGCACATCGAAAAGCCCGTCGGCCAGGATCCGCAGCGCGAGGTAGGCCACATAGAGAATGATCGTCGCGATTCCGCCGGCGCCGATGGCATAGAACCAGGGGTTATACGGATGGACAGCGCCGTCGCTGTCCACCCATTCCGGCTTGATGTCGCCGGTCCGGATCGAGCCGATCCGGTAGCCGGCGGCCAGAACGATGCCGCCCGCCGCGCCCATGGAAGCCGCCTCCGTCGGCGTCGCCAGACCCAAGAGGATCGCGCCCAGGACGGCCAGAATGAGGAACGCCAACGGCAGGAACGACGTCATCATCATGAAGTAGATGTTCTTGCCGCCCTTCAACTCCTGGACCTCTTCCTCGCTGGGCTTGGGGGCCAGCTTGGGATTGAGCCAGGAGCGGCCGATCACGTAGATAATGTAGAGGCCGGCGAGCATGAATCCGGGAAGGATGGCGCCGGCATAGAGCCGCACCACCGACATACTGGCGGCCGCCGCATAGACGATCAGCATGATCGAGGGCGGGATCAGGATGCCGAGGCAACCGCCGGCGCAGATCACGCCGGCCGAGAAGCTGGTGTCGTAGCGCGCCTTGAGCATGGCCGGGAAGGCCAGCAGCCCCATCAGGGTGACGACGGCGCCGATGATGCCGGATGCGGTCGCGAACATGGCGCAGGTGGCCAGGGCCGCGATCGCCATGGAGCCCGGCATGCGCCGGGCGGCGACCTGGAGGGTCAGGAACAGCCGGTCGACCAGGTTCGCGCGTTCGACGATGTAGCCCATGAACAGGAACAGGGGCACCGCCACCAGCACGTCGTTGGCCATGACCGAATAGGTCTGGTTGACCAGCAGGTCGAAGATCCGGTTGTCGAAGATGCTCTGCATCCGCTCCGGCTCGTAGTAGGCGTAGTAGCCGAAGAAGATGCCCATGCCCATCAGGGTGAAGGCAATGGGGAAGCCCAGCATGATCGTCAGCACGAAAATGCCCAGCATGAAGACGGCGACTTCGGGGTTGCTCATGAGGCATCTCCACGGCGCGCGGCGGCCGCCCGGCGCCGCTCTTCTTCCTCGTGCTGCTGAACAAGGACCTTCTCCAGCTCCTCCACGTCCTCGAGATGCTTCGGCCACTCGCCGGTCCTGAGGCAGACGATGCAGCGGCAAACCTGGGCGGCGCCCTGCAGCAGCAGGAGCGCGGCCGCGACCGGAAGTATCGTCTTGAATTGGGAAATCGGCACGTTGGCCGGGCTGTTGATGCTGACTTCCCCGGTGCCGTAGTTGTAGGACCAGGACTCGAGGGCATAGTCCGCGCCGGCAAAAATCAGTGCCAGAATGCCCGGGAGAAAGAAAAGGAGATAAAGAAGGAGCTCTATGCTCGCCTGGACCTTCGGCGGCCACAGGCGGAACAGCACGTCGCCGCGTACGTGGCCCTCACGGGACAACGTATAGGCGCCCCCCATCATGAACAGGGTCCCGTACATCATGTAGCTGATATCGAAGGCCCAGGAGGTCGGGTCGCGCAGCGCATAGCGCACGAAGACCTCATAGGCGGTCCCGAAGGTGAGCAGCAGAATGCACCAGGCAAAGGCCTTGCCGACCCAGGCACTGAAGCTGTCGACGAGAAAAATGAATTTATGCATGGAGAGGCTCTGGGTTCACACGGCTTCGCGAACGCGGGTGGGGCGACGCCCCTTGGCGCCGCCCCGGATTCCTTGCGGAATTCGCGTTATCCAGGCGTCCGTCGTCTTAGAACGGCAGCTTGCCCGGGAAGTAGTGCTCGTAGGCGAGCTTGTAGTCCGCCGCGTTGAGGATGTCGTAGAACGCGACCCTCTCCGACCAGGCCCGCTGGCTGTCGACCACCTTCTTGAAGAAGGGATCTTTGTTCAGCTTCTCAAGCACCTCGTCCCAGGAATCCAGCTGGGCGGACAGGATGTCCTGTGGCGTGCGGCTGACGTTCACGCCGTCCTCTTTGATCAGCTTCTGAAGGTCCTTGGAATACTGATCCATGGCCCAGCCGTAGCTGGCCGTGTTCGCGGCCTCGGCGCTGTACTCCAGGATCGCCTGATGCTCGTTCGGCAGGCTCTCGAACTTGTCCTTGTTGAAGATGATCTCGAAGAACTCGGCGGCCTGGTGATAGCTGCTCAGCATGTAGTACTTCGAGACGTCCTGGGCGCCGAACCGGCTGTCGGCCGTCGGGTTGTTGAACTCGAAGGCGTCGATCACGCCCTTCTCCAGGGCCGGCATGATCTCGCCGCCGGGCAGCTGGGTCACCTTGAGGCCCATGCCCTGCATGATGTCGGTGGCGAGTCCGACCGTACGGTACTTGAGGCCCTTCAACTGGTCGACACTGGTGACTTTGAACTTGAACCAGCCGAGGGGCTGCGTCGGCATCGGCATGGTGAAAAAGCCGATCACGTTCAGTTTCAGGATGTCATTCTGCAGCTCCTTGTAGAGCTCCTTGCCGCCGCCGAAGTGGATCCACGCCAGGATCTGCGAGGCGTTGGCGCCGAACACCGGACCGGTCGAACAGCGAGGCGGCCTTGTTCTTGGAGTACCAGTAGGCGGTCACCGTATGCGCCGCATCCAGCACGCCCTTGTGGCAGGCATCCTGCACCTGGAACGCCTTGACCACGGCGCCCGCGGGCAGCAGGTCCATCTTGAGGCGTCCGCCCGACATCGCCACGGCGCGATCGATGTATTGCTTGGCCATGTCCTGGAACGGGCTCGTGGCGCCCCAGGACGACTGCATCTTGAGGGTGACGGTCTGGGCCCTGGAGACGTTCGGGGCCGCGACCAGCGCAGCCGCGCCGGCCGTCGCGCCGGCGGCGCCGGCCAGGAACCTGCGTCGCGACGCGGCCTTGCCGACGTTCTCCGGCGCAAGGGTCTTGTTGCGAATCTTAACCTTCGTTTTCATCTAATTTCTCCCTGTACGGATGATTGTCAGGACAGAAGCGGGCAACCGCGGCCAAGCGCCGGTGCGAGAGGCGGCACACCAGAGCGGCCTGATCCATGAAGCGCAATCGTCCGGTCCTGCACAGACTTCCGCTGCCTCTCGTTCTCTCTCGTTTTTCACTTGTCGAATGGCAGTCACGTGCGAGGTGGAAACTCTCGGACATTTCGAACCGAACCGCAAGGCCCTTCAACCACTTCCCCCAAACGGACCCGGCCGAAACAGACCAAGAGGCCCAGCCCTGGGATACCAGATACCATGTCTGGACCCGTTATTCCAGACCCAAGGAGCCCCCCTTCACGGTCATGTGTCTCCCGCGCGGCCGCGACCGGCCGATCAGGCCACGCGGTCGCCCGGTTCGCGCCCGGCGAAAAAGGCGTCGAGGTTGTCGCAGGCGCGGAAGCCCATGGCGTCGCGCGTCTCGCGCGTCGCGCTGCCGATGTGCGGCAGCAGGAAGCTGTTTGCCAGATCCCTGTAGCCGGGGTGGATGTCGGGCTCGTTGTTGAATACGTCGAGGCCGGCGGCGGCCAGCTTGCCGGAGCGGAGCGCCGCGATCAGCGCCTCGTCGTCGACGATCGCGCCGCGCGCCGTGTTGACCACGATCGCCCCGTCCGGCAGCAGGGCGATGCGCTCGGCGTTCAGCAGGTTCCGGGAGTCCGGCGTCGCCGGACAGTGCAGCGACAGGAAGTCGCAGTGCGGCAGCAGGTCCTCCAGGGTCTCGTGGTAGACCGCACCGGCCTCCTGTTCGGCCGGCAGGCGGCGGCGGTTGTAGTAGTGGACCGCCATGTCGAAGCCGTGGCCCCGCCGCGCCGTGACCTGGCCGACCCGCCCCATGCCGACGATGCCGAGCCGCTTGCCG
>JAOUCL010000549.1 GCA_029859805.1 Rhodospirillales bacterium
CGACGAGGGACTTGCTCAAATCGTTCGGTTTCGGCATCAGATGCTCCATCGTTTGAGGTTGAGGCAACGATGGTCGCACGCCCTCGCCGCCCGCCCCATAGCATCTGAGCCTGTCGAAGGATGAGGGGGCGCCGCGGGCAGCCTCTCGAACCATGGCCATCGAACACCGCTGCATGTGATAGCCCTACCGTCGAGGGGGAGGGGGCAACCCATTGGCTTGCCTTGGAGTCCCCTCGCCCCTTGCGGGGGAGGGCTAGGGAGGGGGGTGTGTCACTCATCACCGAGTCCCGGTACTAGCCCATGGTGCGGGGTAGCCACAGCACGATGTCGGGGACCGCCAGCAGGATCGCGACCGTCAGGACGTCGGCGGCGAAGAACGGGCCGATGCCGCGGAAGACGTCCTGAAGCGGAATGGCGAGCGATCGGCCGCGCTCGTCCCTGAGCTCGCGCGAGACGCCGGCGACGACGAAGCAGTTGAGGCCGATGGGCGGCGTGATGAGGCAGATCTCCGCCATCTTGACGACGATGATGCCGAACCAGATCGGATCGTAGCCGAGCGCCATCACGGCGGGGTAGACCACGGGCAGGGTCAAGACCAGCATGCCGATGGCGTCCATGAACATGCCGAGCACCGCATAGGCCAGCAGGATGCAGATCATGATCAGCAGCGGCGGCATGTCGAGGGTCACCACCCAGTCGGCGAAGGCGCTGGGCAGGCCGGCGAAGCCGAGGAAGCGGACGAACAGGAAGACGCCCCAGATGAGGGTGAAGATCATCACGGTCAGCTTGGCGGTCTCGGCCAGCGCCTCGTGCAGCTTGCCGCCCATCCGCCTCAGCGAGCCTTCCCGGTAGGCCCGCAGCACGTAGAAGCAGAAGACCACCATGGCGCCCAGCGCCCCGGCCTCGGTCGGCGTCGCCGAGCCGGTATAGAGCGCGCCGAAGATGATGCCGACGACCAGGAAGATGGGCAGAGTCCCAGGCAGGCTCTCGAAGCGCTGGCGCCAGGTGAATCCCGTGATCGGGCGTCCTAAACCAGGCTTGATCTTGCACATGACGATGATCAGCCCGGCGTAGATCAGCGCCGAAACCAGGCCCGGCAGGAAGCCGGCCAGCAGCAACTTGCCCACGGATTCCTCGACGATAATCGCGTAGATCACAAGGATCGCCGAGGGCGGAATGAGCGACGCCAGGGTGCCCCCGGCCGCGATCACGCCGGAGGTGAGGCGCTTGTCGTAGTCGTTCTTCAGCATGTCGGGAATGGCGACGCGGGAGAACACGGCCGCCGTCGCCGTCGAGGCCCCGGAGACGGCCGCGAACCCGGCGGTGGCGAAGACCGTCGAGACCGCCAGTCCCCCGGGCACCCAGCCGAACCAGCGCCGCGCCGCCTCGAACAGCCGCGAGGTCAAGCCGGCATAGAAGGCGAGAAACCCGATGAGGATGAACAGCGGCAGCACCGACAGCGGATAGGTCACGGTTTTCGAATGGGGAATGGTCCCCGCGATGGCAGCGGCCACGTTCCAGTTCTTCAGCGCCAGCAGGCCGAGAAAGCCGGTGAGCGCGGCCGCCACGAAGACCCGCACGCCCAGGAACACCATGACGATGAGCAAGCCGACGCCGAGCAGGCCGATGGTGAAATTGCTCAGCTCCGGCATCACGGTCTTCCGCCTCTTTCGGCGTCGCTCAGGTGCTCTTGGACAATGTCCTCCTCGGCATGGAGAATCTCTTCTTCCGCCAGCTGCACCACGTCCTTGAACACCGGCACCGCGACGGGCGGCCGGTCGGGATGGGCGATCAGCCGCCAGTAGCCCAGCATCTGAACGCAGAGGCGGAGCAGCAGGACGCTCAGCGCGAAAGGCACGACCAGCTTGGCGGGCCAGGTGGGGATCTCGATATCGATCGTGCTGTCGCCGAAGTACAGCGCCCGCTCGAAGTGCCGGTAGGAATAGGGAATGAGCACGGCGACGATGAAGATTCCCAGGCCGGTCCCGACCGCCTCGGCCAGCCAGTGCAGCCGCCCCGTCAGGCGCGATAC
>JAOUCL010000055.1 GCA_029859805.1 Rhodospirillales bacterium
GCTCGCCCTGGGTCTGACCCA
This sequence comes from Rhodospirillales bacterium, assembly GCA_029859805.1. GTDB lineage: Bacteria > Pseudomonadota > Alphaproteobacteria > Kiloniellales > JAKSDN01 > CAMYKD01. Next base: position 22 of record JAOUCL010000055.1, read on the forward strand.
GCACGTCGGCGTCATCCGCGGCCTAGTCCAGAGCCGGGTGCGGCTGGGCCGGTGGAAGGACCAACTGATGCGCGATCCCCACCAGGTCATGGAGGCCTACCTGGCCTGCACCCAGGACACCGCCGTCGGCGCCGGGTGACGGGAGCCGGGAGCATGAAGGTCACGGTAAAGACTGCCGGAAACCTGGGCAAGTACCTGCCGCCGGGCAGCGCCGGAAACGTTGCGGCCCTGGACGTCTCCGAAGGAGCTACTCCGGCCGATATCGTCAGGCGGCTCGGCATGCCCGAGGACGGCAGCTACCTCGTCGTGCTCAACGGCACGGCGGTCCCGAAGATGGAGCGCGCGACCCGTAGGCTTTCGAACGACGACAGCCTGGCGATCATGCCGCCGCTTAAAGGCGGCTGATCTCGCCAAAGCTGGCCGTTTCCAACAGAATTCCGAAGTCGTCGATATCAATTCGAATGGTTGGCGAGGGCCCGGCGAACGGCCCTCGCGAGGTCGGACATGCGAAACGGCTTCTGCAGCAGCCGCACGCCGTCGTCGAGCCGGCCATGGTGGACGATGGAATTCTCCGTATATCCCGACATGTACAGGATCGCCGTGTCCGGAAGGCGTTTCTGGACTTCCTCCGCCAGGACCCGCCCGCTCATCCCGTTGGGAAGCACCACATCGGTCAGGAGAAGGTTGGCGCACGGCCGCTCGTCGAGTAGGTCCAGCGCGGCCTTGCCGTTGCCGGCCTCGCGAACATCGTACCCGAGGTCGCGAAGCAGGGACACGACCAGGGTCCGAACCTCGATATCGTCCTCCACGACAAGCACCGTTTCGCCGCGCGCCAGGGGTATGTCGCCCTGGGTTTCCGGCCTGCTTGTCGCCTGTTCGGGGTTCTTGATTCGGGGCAGGTAGAGTTTGACGGAGGTGCCCTCGCCGACCTCGCTGTAGATCGAAACATGACCGCCCGACTGCTTGACGAAGCCGAAGACCATGCTGAGCCCGAGACCGCTGCCGCTGCCGACGTCCTTGGTGGTGAAAAAGGGATCGAGAGCGCGGGCGCACACTTCGGGGGCCATGCCGGTGCCCGTATCGGTCACGGCGAGCAGGACGTATTGGCCCGGCGTCACGTCCTGCTGGGCCGCCGCATAGTCGTCGTCGAGCCGTGCGTTGGACGTTTCGATCGTGAGCTTGCCGCCCTCCGGCATGGCGTCCCTGGCGTTGATGGCAAGGTTCAGCACGGCGTTCTCCAATTGGGCCGGGTCGGCGCTGGTGGTCCACAAGCCGCTGTCGCTCACCACTTCGATCTCGATCGTTTCCCCCAGCGTGCGCCGCATCATGTCGGTCATTCCCGACACCAGGCGGCCGGCGTTGATTTCTTCCGGTTGCAGCGCCTGCTTCCTGGAAAAGGCGAGCAGCCTTTGAGTCAGCGTCGCGCCGCGCTCGGCCGCGCCCAGCGCTTTCTCGACATGACGGCGGCACCGGTCGTCCTGTGTCAGCTGTTCCGCGACGAGCTCCAGATTGCCCACGACAACGGCCAGGAGATTGTTGAAGTCATGGGAGACGCCGCCGGTAAGCTGCCCGATGGCCTCCATCTTCTGCGCATGGCGGAGCTGCGCTTCGGTCGCCTTGCGTTCGGTCACGTCTTCGATCGCGATGAAGACGCGCGACCAATCGTGACGGTATTTCGGGGGAATGGTGACTCGCTGGCGGGTGATCATCTCGGTGTCGTCTATCCTGGTGTCGCGTGCTTCGACATCGCAGCTCGTCTTCCCCGCGGCAAAGGCAGCCAGCATGTCGACGAAGCACTCCAGCTGTTCGGGTGCGACCAGCGCGGCCTTGGTCGATTCGCTGAGCGCTTCCTTGCTCGGCGCGCCATAGATATCGAGAATCTCGCGGCTGATATCGACGGTCGTCGGCAGATCATAGGCCTTTGCCAGCTGATCCGGGTGGCGGGCAAAGTAGTCATGCCAGTCCACGACCCCCTGCGCGGCGAGCTCGTCGATCTTCCCTTTGATCGGCGACCAATCCTCCTCCCAGATCGCGACGGGGGAATCTTCGAAGATCTCCCGGTAGCGTCTCTCGCTGGCCCGCAGGGTCTCCTCGGCCAGCTTGCGCTCGGTGATGTCCTGGATGACCGCGACGAAGACCGGCGGCCTCTCGGTTCGCGACAGCTGCAGGCGAACCTCCACGTCGTAGGTCGACCCGTCCTTGCGCCGGTGCAGCGTGCTGAACACGACCTGGTCGCGCAGGCCTTCGTGCAGAGGCGCGATGAGATCGGAAAACGTTTCCCGGGTGAATTCCGGTTTGATATCGAGCGGCGTCAGCCGGCGGAGCTCCTCCAGGGGGTATCCGATGTTCTCCCGGGCACCCCGATTGACCTCCAGGAACCCAAGCGTCTCGCTATCGAAGACATAAACCTCGTTGACCGAATTCTCGACGATGCGCCCGAGCCGCGTGCTGAGTTCCTCGACCTTCGTCCACTCGGTGACGTCCTGCAGGGCGCCGAAGTTGCCGACGACGGTCCCGGCCGCGTCGTACATCGGCTCGCCGACCTCGAGGACCGTGCGCAGCTCGCCGCTCGGCCGGACGATCCGATAACGCACTTCGTAGGACTCGCTGAAATGGTCCGGCGAGCCGTAGACCTCGGCGAGCCTTTCGCGGTCGTCCGGGTGGACAAACGCGAGAAACTCCGTGTCCGAAACCTCGAGCTCCGCCATCGGACGCCCCATGATCTCGGCCAGCTCGGCGGACGGTTCCAGCTTCTTCTGCTCGAGGCGCCACTCCCAGTGGGCGAGCTTCACCAGGCGCTGCGCCTGAGCGAGCCGAGCCTGGCTCTCGCGCAGCGCGTCCTCCGTCCGCCGGCCGGCTGCCAGGAAAGTTCCCAGGAGCGCCATGCCGGCAAACGCGAGGGCCGAGACGGAAAGCGCGAAGAATTCCGCCGTCATATCGGGCGGGTGGGGCATGTCCTCGAACAGGAAATGGTAGAGGCCGAGCGAACGCTTACCGGCCATGAGGACCATGGCGGCGGCAATGGCGACCCAGGCAACCCGCCAGCCGGTGATCCTGATCAAGCGAAACGCCAAAGCCGCCGCGGCGAGCTGAAGACTCAAGGATGTCGCGAGAACGAAACCGGCCATATCTTGCCTGATGTCAGGGGAGTCCTAAGCGGGTTGGGTGGGGGGAACTATAATATTCGAACTATCAGTTCGTCCCAGTGACGACAATAACTTATTCCTAGGCCGTTGGTATGGGAAATTCTCAGGAGCCCCGGCCGTCCCTGGGCCGGAGGGTCAATGAATTCTTTGGTCTATCAATCGCGGGTCGAAAACCCGTGGCATCAGACCGGCCTGGAACCAGGTCACGAAGCTGTAGATGCTGTAAACGGGCAGGCCGAGCGTCTGCCGTAAATCCGCGGCATAGGGCACCATGTTGGTGCACTCGAGGACGATGGCGCCCGTTTCCGGAAAATCCTCGATAAGTCGATGTCCGGCGTCGATCAAATCGGCCCGCGCCAACTCGACGTCCAGTGCCGGCTCGTCATCCAATATGGCGCGGCTGAACTCCCGGCCTTCGTCCGTTCCCACGATCGGGGTATCCGTCGCGACGCCGGACGCCTTCAGGTGTTCGGGCGTCAGGCTGGCTCTTGAAATGGTCAGCACTCCGGCCCGCCGGCCGCGTGGCAAGAGGCCTTGCACCATAGGCACCTGCATGAGCGAGGATGAGGCGACGGGGACGCCGACAGCGTCCGCCAGTTGGTCCTGAAGCAGGGCCAGGAAGCCGCAGTTCGTGGTGATTCCGTCGGCGCCGTCGGCGACGAGTTCCCGGGCGGCGTCGATGAAGTGCTCGGCCAGCCCCTCGGCGGCGCGGCGCACCACGCGATCGGGGGACGCGCCCCGGACCACCTTGTAGAGAACGGGAAACGGCCAAGTTCCCGCATTGCCGACGTCGCCCGGAATGCGCGGAAACCGGGTTTCCAGCATCAAGATACCGACGGACGCTCCGTAGACGGTCTTGCCTCCGGCAACCGCGGAATTCTGTTTCATCTCGCCCTCCTGCGTCAGTTGACCAGATAGATGCGGGAATAGCTTTCCTTGATGGCGGCGGTAATCTGATCGAGCCGCCTGGCAATATGTGCATTCATGTGATGCGCCGCCAAATCCGCGTCCCGCACCATCAGCGCCTGAACGATCGCCCGGTGTTCGTTTTGGGTTTCCTCGCGCTTTGAATCCATGTCGACCCAGCGAAAATACCTTATCCGAGCGTTGATGTTTTCCAGCGTTCTGCACATCTCGATATTGCGGCTGAGCGCCATGATCTTCTCGTGGAAATATTCATCCAGCGCGACCAATTCCTCGCTGCTGCGGCCGCCTTCCTCGGGCCCCGTCTCGTCCAGGAAACGGGCTAGGTCCGCGACCTCCTGCTCGGTCGCCTGCTCGCAGGCAAGACGTACGGCGGCGACCTCCACGACCGCGCGAAATTGATAGAGTTCGAACATTTCGCGGGGTTTCAGATCACGGCAGAAAAATCCGCGGTCTTGTTTCAGCACGATAAACCCCTCCGCCACCAGACGGTTCAGGGCTTCGCGCAAGGGGGTTCTGCTGGCGCCCAGACGGCGGGCGAGATCGACCTCGTTGATTCTCTCGCCCGGCTTGAACTTGAACGAGATCGCCATGTCCTTGACGGTGAGATAGAGGCTCTCGGCCCTGCTCGGAGATTTCTTTGCCGGGTCGTTCATAAGGGAGATGCCACCACACCAACTGTATACAGATTGGAAGTCTAAGACATGTCCTCAAGCTCGGCAACTCAAAAGACTGGCGGATATAAGGCAATTCCATTGACAGCATTGACAATGGGATCCGATATTGTATACATATTTGTATTCACTCGAAGAACGACGAAGCAAGGTGACGTTGATGACGCAGTCTCGAGGCAATGCGTTGAATGGCGCCGAGGCCATGGTGCGCCTGCTCCAAGCCCATGGCGTGAAGCATATCTTCGGCTTATGCGGAGATACGTCCCTGCCGTTCTACGATGCACTCTTCCGCCTCGATCACGGCATGCAGCACATCTTGACCCGCGACGAACGTTGCGCGGCCTATATGGCGGATGCCTATGCGCGCGTCACCGGGCGCGTCGGTGTCTGCGAGGGGCCGAGCGGGGGCGGCGCCACCCATATTCTGCCGGGCGTCGTCGAGGCGAACGAATCGTCGGTCGCGCTTTTGTCGATCACATCGGACGTATCGGTTGCTTCGAGGGGGCGTTATCCGCTGACGGAGCTCGACCAGGCAGCCCTGTTTCGCCCCCTGACCAAGTGGAACGGCGTCATCGAGGAAGCGGAAAGACTGCCCAACATGGTGCGGACGGCCTTTCGGGCGATGACCACGGGGCGCCCCGGAGCGGCGCATCTGGGTCTGCCGATCGATGTTCAGAGAGCGCCCGTCGACGATGGTGATATTTGGGCCCAGTCCGATTTCGCGACCTTTCCGGCCTGGCCGGGCGCGCCCGACCCGAAGGCGGTCGAGGCGGCCGCGAACGCCATTGTCGCAGCCGGCAACCCGGTCATCGTCTGCGGCGGCGGCGTTGTTCTCGCCGGCGCGGAGGCGGCCCTGCAGGCGGTGGCGGAACGACTGAACATCGTCGTCGCGACCACGGTCAGCGGTCAGGGCAGCTTGGCCGACAATCATGCCAATCATCTCGGCGTGGTCGGATCGAACGGCGGCACCCCGGCCACCCGCGCAGTCATCGACGAGGCGGACCTCGTCGTCTTCGTAGGGTGCAGGGCCGGCTCGGTCACCACGGAACGTTGGCGCTCGCCGGCGAGGGGCGTGAAGATCGTTCATGTCGACAGCGACCCCATGGCCATATCGGCCAACTACCGGACCGAGGTGGCGGTGGTATCGGACGTTCGCCTGGCCTTCGAGGCCTTGAACCTCGCCTTCGAGGAGATGGGCACGGACAAGGTCGATTTCGGCGGCGCGGCAAAGGTCGCGGCGGCGTTGAAGGTCAAGTTCGCGGCCTTCGACGAGCTGGCCGCCAGCAGCGACAGGCCGATCAAGCCGGAGCGGGTGATCGCCGAATTGAACCGGGTATTGCCGTCGGATGCGGTGATCGTCGCCGACCCCGGAACCCCCTGTCCTTATTTCTCCGCCTTCTACAAGATCCCTCATGCGGGGCGGTATTTCATTTCCAACCGGGCGCACGGCGCCCTTGGCTATTCCCTTTCGGCGGCGGTCGGGGCCCAGATCGGACGGCCCAATTCCAAGGTCGTCGCGGCCATGGGCGACGGAAGTTTCGGTTTCACGGTCGGAGAGCTCGAGACCGTTACGCGGCTCAACCTTCCGATCACGTTTCTGGTCTTCTCCAACAGTGTCTACGGTTGGATCAAAGCCGGTCAGAAAACGAGTTTCGATGAACGCTACTACTCCGTCGATTTCAACCGAACCGACCACGCGGCCGTCGCCGAGTCGTTCGGGGTCAAGAGCTGGCGGGTGGAGGACCCGGCCGAGCTGCGGCAGGTCCTCGAGCTGGCCGCCCAACACGATGGACCGACTCTGGTCGACGTGATCAGCCAACCGCTGCAGGATGCCCAAGCGCCGGTCAGCGAATGGATTGCATGATGCGGCAACAGGGCGGGTGGGGGGCGACCTCACCGAAGTTGTGGAGAGGGGAGCCTCTATGAGCGAGGCGAAGCCACAGAAGATCGCCGTGGTCGGCGCGGGCATAGTCGGCGTTTCCTGCGCCCTGCATCTTCAGCGCCTGGGGGCGAGAGTCACTATGATCGATCGCCAGGAACCGGGCGATGTCGACGCCGCCTCCTATGGCAACGGCGGCGTCCTGGCGCGCTGCGCTGTGGTCCCCGTCGCGACGCCGGGCATTCTGCTCAAGGCCCCATCCATGCTGTTTTCCGCCGACGGGCCTTTGTTCCTGCGCTGGTCCTATCTGCCGCGCCTGCTGCCCTGGCTGATTCCCTACCTTCGGTCCTCGAGCCGGAAAAGCGTCGAGCATATCGCACGTCACTTGACGCCGTTGCTGTTCGACAGCGTCGACGAACATCGCGCCTTGGCCCAAGGAACTGATGCCGGACGTTGGGTGCGCTCCTGCGAGTATCTCTACCTCTATGAGAGCCGCGACGCCTTCGGGCGCGACGCCTTCGGCTGGGGTCTGCGCCGCGAGCACGGTTTCGAATGGGACACGCTGCAAGGCGGCGCGGTCCGCGAATTTGATCCCGCCCTTTCGCCGAAATACGAATTTGCCGTGGTCTTGAAGGATCATGGTATGATCACCGATCCTGGCAACTACGTCAGCGACCTCGCCAAAGGATTCGCCGCCGCCGGAGGGGAAGTTATCCGAGCCAATATCAAACGGGTGGACGCAGGCGACGACGGCGTCGTTCTGAAAACCGACGGCGACGACATCGAAGCAGACAAGGTCGTTATCGCCGCCGGTGCCTGGTCCCATCTCCTGGCTGCCGAACTGGGCGCCACAGTACCCCTCGAATCGGAGCGCGGGTATCACCTGGAGTTGGTGGGCGCGAACAAGCAGCCATCGGGACCGGTCATGGACGCGGCACGCAAATTCGTCGCCGCCCCCATGAACGGCGCCTTGCGCCTGGCGGGCGTTCTCGAATTCGGCGGCTTGGATGCGCCCGCCTCGAATGGCCCTCCGGACTTGTTGCTGCGCGGAGCCAAGGCCATGCTGCCGGGTTTGGAGTACGAAGCGAAACGGACTTGGATGGGGCACCGACCTGCCCCCGTGGACAGCCTGCCCGTCATCGGGCCGGCGCCGGCCAGCCGCCAGGTCTATTTCGCCTACGGACATCACCATGTTGGATTGACCGCCGGGCCCAAGACCGGCCGGATCGTGGCGCAGCATGTGATGGGGCTTCGGCAAAACGTAAGTCTTGACGCCTACCGGTGCGACCGTTTTAGCTGAAGGAGGTGAAATCAATAATGATGAGGCAATACAAGGACAAGGAGGAGAGAAGATGCGTAATGCGTTCCTGATAACCGTTTCCGCGATCGGCGCGACGATCGTTCTTAGCAGCGGCCCCGCGAACGCCGAGAAGTGGGACATGCCGATGGCCTACTCGGCAACCAACTTCCACTCGGCTACCGGTGCAGCGTTTGCAGAATGCATCACCACGGGAACCGGCGGAGCCATTGAGGTTGTTACCCACCCGTCCGGTTCTTTGTTCAAGGGCGCTGATATCAAGCGGGCCGTTCAGACCGGCCAGGCTCCAATTGGCGAGCGGTTGCTTTCGGGCCACCAGAACGAAAATGCCTTGTTCGGTTTCGATTCGGTGCCATTCCTGGCTACTTCTTTCGATGATGCAGCCAAACTTTGGAAAGCCGCGAAACCGACACTGACCAAGGTCTTGGATGACCAGAACCTGGTCCTGCTCTATGCTGTGCCGTGGCCACCACAGGGCTTGTACTTCAAGAAGGAAGTCAACTCGGTCGCTGATATGAAAGGCATCAAGTTCCGTTCCTACAACACAGCGACAGCACGTTTGGCTGAGTTGGCAGGCATGCTTCCCGTGACCATTGAAGCGGCGGAAATTTCGCAAGCCTTCGCGACCGGCGTTGCCGAATCCATGATTTCATCCGGGTCCACGGGCTACGACCGTAAAGTATGGGAGAGCCTCACGCACTTCTACGAAGTGGATGCCTGGTTGCCGCGTAATTATGTCATGGTTAACAAGGACGTCTGGGGCGCTACCAGCAAAGCCAATCAAAACGTCATCCGGGGCTGTGCCGAATTGGCTGAATATGCGGGTACGTGGCGGGCGGTTGAATACACTCAGTTCACACTGAACGGTCTTAAGGCTGGCGGCATGACCGTTGGTCCAGCCGGCCCCGAACTGGTCTCCGACTTGAAAGAAATCGGCGAAACGATGACCTCCGAATGGTTGCAAAAATCAGGAGCAGATGGCAAGGCTATAGTCGACGCATTCAAAGCCATGAAATAGGTTGAATTGGGGAGGGGCGCACCGGCGTCTCTCCCCACAATAAATGTCAATAAACGGGGGAGGATATGCAGGCATTCGGGAGGTCCGCTCGTTCCTTTCTGGATAGAGTCTATTTCGGTTGTGGTGTTATCGCCGCTCTGTTTCTTATCGCTATTCTTTCATTGATCGTTGTTCAAATGCTGGCCCGCTGGACCGGTGAAGTATTTTCCGGTGCGCCGGATTACGCGGGCTACTGCATGGCGGCGGCGTCCTTCTTTGCCTTTGCCCATGCCCTCAACCGCGGTGCCCATATTCGCGTTAGCATGCTTCTAAATGTCGTTGGCCCGAAAACCCGGCGCCTGCTCGAAGTCTGGTGTTTTGGCGTCGCCACCGGGCTTGCCTGGTATTTCTCCTACTACGCTACAAAAGCCACGTATTGGTCCTGGAAGTTCAAGGACATCAGCCAAGGCCAGGACGCGACCCCGTTGTGGATCCCGCAGACCTCCATGGTGCTCGGCAGCATCGTTTTTGCCATCGCGCTTACCGATCACCTGATCCACGTCCTGTTCTCCGGCGATCATCGCATTCGATCCGATGTGATTGAACAGAGTCACGGGGAGTAGGGCCAATGGGTGAATTCGAACTTATCGCCATTTTCCTGTTTATCCTGTTCCTGTTGCTCGGTACCGGCGTATGGGTCGGTTTGGCGCTCTTGGGCGTAGCTTTTGTCGGCATGGAATTGTTCACGACCCGTCCGGTCGGCGACACCATGATCACGACCATCTGGAGCGCCTCGTCGTCGTGGACGTTGACCGCTCTACCATTGTTCATATGGATGGGAGAGATCCTCTACCGAACCCGACTTTCGGAAGATATGTTTCGCGGGCTGTCGCCTTGGCTGGCCCGGTTGCCGGGTGGCTTGATCCACACCAATATCGTGGGCTGCACGGTCTTCGCCGCTGTCTCGGGATCATCCGCGGCAACGCTTACCACTGTTGGCAAGATGTCGATTCCGGAGTTGCGTAAACGCGAATATCCGGAGAATTTGATCATTGGTACGCTTACGGGTGCGGCAACATTGGGGCTTATGATCCCGCCGTCACTGACACTGATCGTCTATGGGGTGACGATCAACGAATCCATCTCGAAACTCTTCATGGCAGGCATTCTGCCGGGGCTCGTCCTGGCTACGATGTTTATGGGGTATGTGGCGATCTATTCGCGGGTTTCAAAAAAGTTCCATCCGGTTCCCGAACCGGAAATGACCTTCGCTGAAAAAATCGCCAATTCCAAATTTCTGATACCGGTGTTCTTGCTGATATTGGTGGTTATCGGCTCCATGTACATGGGTTATGCGACAGCAACGGAAGCCGCCGCGTTTGGCGTGATAGGATCGCTATTGCTGGCGGCCAGCCAGGGATCGCTGACATTGGCAACCTTCAGGGCAAGCCTGATGGGGGCGACCCGCACCTCCGCAATGATCGCCTTGATCCTGGCGGGTGCTGCGTTCCTGTCCCTTTCCATGGGGTTCACGGGCTTGCCGAGGGCGCTGGCGGAATGGATTGCGGTTTTGGAGTTGAGCCGGTTTGAACTGCTGATGGTGCTGCTGGTTTTCTATATCGTCATCGGCTGTTTCCTGGATGGCATTTCTTCGGTCGTGCTGACCATGGCCGTCGTCGAACCGATGATCCGTCAAGCCGGGATCGACGTAATCTGGTTCGGCATCTTTATCGTCGTCGTTGTCGAAATGGCGCAGATCACTCCGCCCATCGGATTTAATCTGTTTGTTATGCAAGGCATGACCAAACACGAGATGGGGTATATTTCAAGAGCCGCAATACCGATGTTCTTGATAATGGTGCTGATGGTATTTGTGCTGATTTTCTTCCCCGACTTGGCGACATATCTGCCGGATAACATGAAATCAATTAATTCCAGCTGATTTGCTGGAGGAAGAATCGGTTGGCCCAATCGCATAAGATTCACTCCGGGCGTGTTCGCATTGTCGAACTGCCGGTGACGGAGGTCCATTCGCACGGCAGCGGCGATGTCGGTTCCATCAAGACGGTTATTGTGGAACTGACCACGGATACAGGAATCACCGGCTGGGGCGAAGCATCGCCCTGGCCCGTATTTACCGGCACCGCGGAAGGGAATGCGAATGCCCTAAGTCGTTATTTCATCCCGGCGATCATAGGGGCTAATCCATTCGACGTGGAAGTCCTGCTGGAGCAGGCGGAAAAGAACGTAGTGCATTACCCCGAAGCGAAAGCCGCCCTCGAAACGGCTCTTCTGGATATCATGGGAAGAGTGCTGGGGATCCCCATCCATGAACTTCTGGGGGGATGTCACCGGGATCAGGTCCGTTTGAGTTTTTCTCTCGCAAACCCGGACTTTGAAGAGGACATCGCCAAGGCGGAACGCCTGCATGGTGATGGGGTAAAGATTTTCAAATTAAAGACAGGGTTCAAAGATCATGCATTTGATCTGATGCGCCTGCAAAGGCTGCGCGACAAATTTCAGGACCGGCTGGATCTGCGCATCGACTTCAACCAGGGCATGACGGCACATGAGGCCCTGCCCAGGCTTCGTGATTTCGAAAGTTTCCGGCTGTCTTTTATCGAGCAACCGGTTCCCCGCGACAATCTGGAAGCCATGGCGCACTTTACCGATGTTCTGACAACGCCCATCATGGCGGACGAATCGGTCTTCAATCCCCGTGAAGCCTTTATCGGCGCCCAGATGCGGATTGCCGATATCTTTAGCCTGAAAATCATGAAGAGTGGCGGATTGCGTCGCGCCTTGAACGTTGCGGCCATCGCCAGGTCGGCGGGTATCGGTGTTTATGGCGGTTGTATGTTTGAAACGGGCATAGCCCATGCAGCGGGCGCCCATCTGATGGCGGCATTGCCTGAACTGAATTTGGGGTGCGAATTTTACATGGCGACCTATTACCTGACCGAGGATATCTTGACCGAGCCTTTCCCTGTCAGGAACGGTTATGTCCATGTGCCGTCAGGCCCCGGACTCGGCGTCGATGTTGATCTCGCGCGGCTTGAGAAGCACACGGCACAAACGCTTCAGGTACATTAGCTCTGAAAGAACTGGTTTATGGAACGCGTCAAGTTCTCCGATTGCAACGAGGCGGGCCCCATCATCGTTGGGCCAAACAGTCAGAGGTCATTCAATTATGGCCCGTATGGCGCGCGGCGCGGAATTCAACATAAAGACCGAACTATACATGTTATTTCCGTCTCTCCCTGAAATCGCTCTTTCCGTTTATGTCATGGCGCCCGGGCCGGGTTGAGCATCGTCGACGGCGCAATCAACACGAATCAACGAGGACATCATGGCGGAAAACATCGTACTGGCGGCCATCGATCTACAGCATGACGAATCGGACAGGAACGTTGCCGAGGAAGCCTTGGCCCTGGCGCGCAATCACGAAGCCGAACTTCACCTTGTGTTCGTCGTTCCCGATCAAAACATCGGATATGTACAAGCCTATATCCCGGCCGAGATGAAGGCGGAGGTCGAGAAGGATGCGAGAGCCGATCTGGACGCATTCGGCACGTCCCTCGGCGGTGGCGGCACGAAGATTCAAACGCACGTCTTGCGCGGCATCGTCTACGAGGAAATCGTCAAGCTCTCGGATCGCATCAAGGCGGATATCGTCGTCATCGGCGCGCATAAGCCGGGGTTCATGGATTTCTTCCTGGGCCCCAACTCGGCCCGCGTGGCGCGCCATGCCGAATGCAGCGTGATGATCGTCAGACCGGGGCGAAACGGATGAACCCTGCATGCCCATTCCGTCCTTCACCGACATAGCGACCTTCCTGCCGAGCGCCATGTCGCCCCGACCGGGATGAGAGCGCCAAGGCCCTCGACCTTACAGCTGGCGGCGGACGGGTGCCGTGTTTCCTGCGCGGTCGCGCTGTGCTCTATTGCGCGAGAATCGGGGATCTGGAACCGGGCGCGGGGTCGGCATGGCGTGGGTGCGCGTTGTCGTGGTCAACTACAATTCGGGCGACCTCCTGGCCAGGGCGGTCGCCTGCCTGGCCGCGCAGAGCGATCCCGACTTCGAGGCGGTCATCGTCGACAACGCGTCCGGCGACGGCTCGGCGGACCGGCTGGTCCTGCCCGACGATCGTTTCACCCTGGTCCGCTCCGAGGCGAACCTGGGCTTCGCGGCGGGCTCGAATCTGGGCTGCCGCGGGGCTCGGACCGACTGGCTGGCGACGCTCAACCCCGACGCCTTCCCGGAGCCCGGCTGGCTGGCCGCCTTGCGCGCCGCGGTCGCGCGATACCCCGGGGCCGCGATGTTCGGGTCGTTGCAGATCGACGCCCGGGATCCGGACCGTCTGGACGGCTGCGGCGACAACTATTCCTTCTTCGGCATCAACTGGCGCGGCGGCCACGGCCAGCGCTTCGCCGGTCCGCCGGCCGACGGCGAGTGTTTTTCGCCCTGCGGCGCGGCGGCGCTCTACCGGCGCGAGGCCTTCGAGGCCGTGGGCGGCTTCGATGAAAGCTATTTCTGCTACTGCGAGGACGTCGACCTCGGCTTTCGCCTGCGTCTCAGGGGCGGCCGCTGCGTTCAGGTCGGCGATGCCGTGGTCCGTCACGTGGGCTCCGCGGTGACCGGACTGCAGAGCCCCTTCACCGTCTACCACAGCGCCCGCAATCGGTTGTGGACTTATGTGAAGAACATGCCGGCGGCCCTGCTGTGGCTGTCCCTGCCCATGCATCTGGCGGCCACCGCCGGTCTTCTGTGGAATGCCCGCGGCGGCCCGCGCCTACGGCCGATGCTGTCGGGTCTGGGCCATGGCTTGCGCGGGCTGGGACCGGTTCTGGCCGAGCGCCGCCGGGTGCAGCGAAGCCGCGGCGTCTCCGCCGGGACCATCGCCAGGGCCTTGTCCTGGAGCGTCACGAAGCTGCGCCGCCGGGAGGCCGATTTGCGGAGGCCGTAGCGGTAGTTTGGGATTGTGCTTCGGGTTCGATCGTGTACCATTACCCGCTAAGTATCCGGGCACTACGAACCATGTCTTTCAGCTAATTGGCATGAATCGATGCCTTGAGGAACCCGACTAACAGAAAAAACCAAGAGAACCTCACAAGCTATGGAAATAATGGCGCTGGATATCCCCGAAGTGAAAGTCCTTACGCCAAAGAAGTTTGGCGACCACAGGGGGTTCTTTTCGGAGACCTACAACAAGAAAGCCCTGGCCGCGCAGGGCATCGAGATTGATTTCGTCCAGGACAACCATTCCCTCTCGGCGGAGGTGGGTACGATCCGCGGCCTGCACTTCCAGACGCCGCCCTTCGCCCAGGACAAGCTCGTCCGGATCGCGCAGGGCAGCGTGCTCGACGTGGCGGTCGACATACGGCGCGGGTCGCCGACCTATGGGAAGTTCGTCAGCGCGGTGATCAGCGCCGAGGCCTGGAACCAGATTCTGGTGCCAGTCGGCTTCGCGCACGGCCTGTGTACTCTGGAACCCGATACCGTGGTGATATATAAGGTCAGCAACTACTACGCGCCCGACCACGACTTCGGCCTGCTCTGGAGCGACCCGGATATCGGCATCGACTGGCCGATCTCCGAGGCCGAGGCCAAACTGTCGGACAAGGACCGCAAGCAGCCCGGCTTGAGGGAATTCAACAGTCCCTTCGAATATCGGGCGTGACGAGCTCATTGACTGCCACGTAATCGAGGAATGCCGTGAAAACTGTACTTGTGACGGGGGCTGGCGGATATATCGGCGCCGTCCTGGTGCCCATGCTCCTGGAGCAGGGCCATCGGGTGCGCGCCCTGGACCGGTTCTTTTTCGGAAACGACCTGCTGCCCGAGCACGACCGTCTCGAGGTCGTCAAGGAGGACAGCCGGCGCATCACCCTGGACCACCTTTCGGGCGTCGACGCGGTGATCGACCTGGTCGCGGTCTCGAACGACCCGAGCGGCGAACTGTTCCAGGAGGCGACCTGGGAGATCAACTGGGAGTCGCGCGTACGCACGGCCCAGATCGCCAAGCAGGCCGGGGCCACGCGCTATGTGCTGCCGTCGTCGTGCAGCATCTACGGCTTCCAGGCCGCCGACGTGATCAGCGACGAGACCTGCCCGGCCAACCCCTTGACGACCTACGCCAAGGCCAACGAGAAGGCCGAGCAGGGCATCCTGGCTCTGGCCGACGAAGACTTCTGCGCGGTCGCGCTCCGCCAGGCCACGGTCTACGGCTATTCGCCGCGCATGCGCTTCGACCTGGCGATCAACGGCATGACCTTCGGCGCCTGGAAGACCGGCAAGCTGCCGCTGATGCGCGACGGCAGCCAGTGGCGGCCGATGATCCACGTGCGCGACACCGCGGCGGCCCAGATCATGATGCTGACCGCCCCGGCGGACCAGGTCGCCGGCCAGGTCTTCAACGTCGGCTCGGCGCGCGAGACCTATCAGATCGGCCCCCTGGGCGAGATCGTCGCGGCCTGCGTACCGCGCGACGTCGAGATCGAGTGGTACGGCGACCCGGACCACCGGTCCTACCGCGTGGGCTTCGACAAGATCGAGGCCCTGGGCTACCGGGCCGAGCACACGGCCGAGGACGGCGTGCGCGAGATCTGCGGGCACCTCGAGGCCGGCACGCTCGACAAGACCGACCGGACGATCACGCTCACCTGGTACAAGCAGCTCGCCGAGTGGCACCGGGTCATCCGCGAGGTCGAGCTCTACGGGGGCATCCTGGAGATATGAAAGCCCTGCTGCTCGGGCCGAACGGCCAGCTCGGAACCGATATCCGCAGGGCCGTGGACACGCGGGGCGCGGCCTTCGAGCTTGAGACCCTGGGACGCGAGCGCCTGGACGTCTCCGATCCCGGGGCCCTGCGCTCGGTCCTCGGCGAGGCCGCGTTCGAGGTGCTCGTCAACTGTACGAGCTATCACAAGACCGACGAAGTCGAGCAGAACGCCACGGCGGCCTTCGCGATCAATACCCACGCCGTTGAAGAGATGGCGAAGCTCTGCGCGGCCAGGCGCGCGCGACTGCTCCACATCAGCACGGACTACGTGTTCGGCGGCGCGGAGCGCGCCAGGCCCTATGCCGAGACCGACCCGCCCGCGCCGGTCAACGTCTACGGCGCCTCCAAGGCCATGGGCGAGACCCTGGCGCGCCTCGCCGACGGCGGCGTCACGGTGCTGCGCGTGGCCTCGCTGTTCGGGGTCGCGGGGGCGAGCGGCAAGGGCGGCAACTTTGTCGAGACGATGATCCGCGTGGGCAAGGAAAAGGGCGCACTGAGCGTGGTCGACGACACCACGATGTCGCCGACGGCGACGGCCGACGTGGCCGAGATGCTGCTCGACCTGCTGGCGGCCGGGGCGCCCTCCGGCATCTACCATGCGGTCAATTCCGGCGAGGCCAGCTGGTACGAGTTCGCCAGCGCGATCATCGCCCGCGCCCGGGTCGCCGCGGATGTCCGGCCGGTCACCAGCGACGAATACCCTACGGTCGCCCGGCGCCCGGCCTACAGCGTGCTGGACAACACCAAGATCGCCCGCGCGATCGGCCGGCCTGTCCCACACTGGACCGAGGCGCTGGACCGCTATCTGCGCGACAAGGGACACACGGCCTAGACGAGGGCCCCGGAAAAAGAGAGGGAGGGCCGAGGTGCGCGGCATCATCCTGGCCGGCGGCGCGGGGACCCGCCTCTACCCGGTCACCCGGAGCGTCAGCAAGCAGCTGCTGCCGGTCTACGACAAGCCGATGATCTATTACCCGCTGTCGACCCTCATGCTGGCGGGCATCCGGGACATCCTGGTCATCACCACGCCCGAGGACGCCGAGCAGTTCCGGACTCTGCTGGGCGACGGCGCGCAATGGGGCCTGGCGATCGACTACGCCGTGCAGCCCTCGCCGGACGGCCTCGCCCAGGCCTTCCTGATCGGCCGCGATTTCATCGGCGCCGAGCGTTGCGCGCTGGTGCTGGGCGACAACATCTTCTACGGCCACGGCTTGGTCGAGCGGTTGCAGGCGGCGGCGGCGCGCCCGGACGGCGCGACGGTCTTCGGCTACCAGGTGTCGGATCCCGAGCGCTACGGCGTGGTCGCATTCGACCGCGGCGGCCTGGCGGTCAGCATCGAGGAAAAGCCGAAGAAGCCCAAGTCGAACTGGGCGGTCACCGGGCTCTATTTCTACGACAACCAGGTCGTCGAGATCGCCGCCGGAATCAAGCCCTCGGCGCGCGGCGAGCTCGAGATCACGGAGGTCAACAGCCGCTACCTGGACGCGGGCGCGCTGCGTGTCGAGCAGCTCGGCCGCGGCTTCGCCTGGCTCGACACCGGGACCCACGCCTCGCTGCTGCAGGCCTCCGAGTTCGTGCGCACGGTCGAGGAGCGCCAGGGCCTGAAGATCGCCTGCGTCGAGGAGGTCGCCTTCCGCATGAGCTTCATCGACGCCGAGGCCCTCGCCACGCTGGCCCGGCCGCTCGAGAAGAGCGGCTACGGCGACTACCTCCTGCGCATCGTGGCGGAGGAGGCGGGGTAGGGCGCTAGAGTGAGATGTCGTCGGGATTCTCATTGCCGGACTCCCTCCGCTGTGGCACGCTCAACGTTAGCGGAAGCGTCTTGTGACAATCTATATGTTGTGCGGACGCATGCGGAGCATGGCCCGCCAGCCTTGACGCAGGAGCAATTTCATTCCCCACCGCAATTGCGATCCCTAGGGAGGAACCGATGCAGATCTTTGGAGCCATCACGGCTGCCGCGACGCTGGCCATCGCCGGAATCTGGTCCACCACGACCCCGGCCGCGGGGCAGTCGCCGGGCAGCTCGGAGCCCATTGTGATTCGGGGCGCCGTCGCGAGCGGTCCGGTAACGCCCGATGTCTTCGACGGAGACCTGCGCGATCTGCCGAAGGCGAAAGCCTGGAAGAGCGGGGATCCGATCCGGGAGATTCCCAGACGCGTCTATCCGCGGCGGCGAAAGGACGGGAAAGGCCCGCAGCCGAGCTCGCCGCGGATCGATCCGCTGCTCGAGCTTCAGGAGAACGCTCCGCAGGATAGCGAGAGCCGCGACTTTTCGATTCCCGACCTCAACATCGACGGGTTCACCTTTACCGGCGTCGCCCCGCCGGATACGGTCGGCGATGTCGGGCCCAATCACTACATCCAGATGGTGAACAGCGGCGGCGGCGCGTCCTTTGTCGTCACCAACAAGACCAGCACGATCCTGGTCGGCCCCTTGGATCTCGATACCTTGGGCGTAGGAAACTGTGCGTTCGGCAAAGGCGATCCCATCGTCCTGTACGACCGGATGGCCGACCGCTGGCTCATGAGTGAATTCTCGGACGACGACATCACATTTGCGAATTCTCTTTGCGTCTACGTTTCCCAGACGCCGGACCCGGTCAGCGGCGGCTGGTTCCGCTACGAGTTCGCCACGCCGAATTTCCCCGATTATCCCAAATACGCCGTTTGGCCGGACGCCTATTACGTCTCGACCAACGAACTTACTGGCCCGGCCGTCTACGCCCTGGACCGGACGAGCATGCTCGCGGGCAGCGCCGCGACCTCTCAACGCTTTACCGCGCCCGTCCTGGCGGGCTTCGGATTCCAGGCGCTCATTCCCGCCGACTTGGACGGCGCCAACACCCCGCCGGCGAACTCGCCGGGCTATTTCATGCGCCACCGGGACGACGAGTCGCACAATTTCGGGCCCAATCCAACGGCCGATTTTCTGGAGGTTTGGGAGTTCGACGTGGACTTCGCGACGCCGGCGAACTCGACCTTCACCGGTCCGTTGAACATTACGGTCTCGGAGTTCGATTCCAACCTTTGCGGGCTGTCTTCGTTCTTTTGCTTTCCCCAGCCCGGAACCACGCAAACCCTCGATCCTCTTAGAGAAGTTGTGATGTGGCGTCTCCAGTACCGCAACTTCGGCGGCTACGAGACGCTGGTCGGCAACCTCGTGACCGACGTCGACGGCACCGACCACGGCGGCATCCGCTGGTTCGAGCTGCGCAAGACCGGGGCCGGCGCCTGGAGCCTGTTCCAGGAAGGCACCTATGCGCCCGATGCCGCCCACCGCTGGATGGGTAGCATCGCCATGGACGGCAACGGCAACATGGCCCTGGGCTACAGCATCTCGAGCAGCTCGATCTTCCCCTCGATCCGCTACACGGGCCGGCTCGACGGCGACACGCTCGGCCAGATGACGCAGACCGAGACGACGATCGTCGCCGGGGCGGCCCCGCAGACCTGGACCGTGCGCTGGGGCGACTACAGCGCCATGAGCGTCGATCCGTCGGACGACTGCACCTTCGTCTATACGAACGAATACGTTCCGGCGGGGGGGCTCTGGGCGACCAGGATCGCAGTCTTCAAATTCCCCACCTGCGACAATACGCCGCCCGTGGCGAGCGATTTCAACGCCAATACGCGTTCCGACATCCTGTGGCGCAACACCAGCACGGGGGGCGACTTCCTGTGGCAGATGAACGGCCTCGCCACGGACGCCACGGGGCCGATCGACCCGGTCGGCACCGCTTGGGTCGTGGAGGGCCTCGGTGATTTCGACGGCGACAGGAAGGCAGATATCCTGTGGCGCAACACCGGTACCGGCAGCACCGTCATCTGGCGGATGGACGGCTTTACCAAACTGAATTCCGCGTCGATCGGCACTGTCGGATCGCCCTGGATCGTGGCCGGGCTCGGCGATTTCGACGGGGACAGGAAGGCCGACATCCTGTGGCGCAACACCGGCACGGGGGCCAACATCGTCTGGCGGATGGACGGCTTTACCATAGAGGACACGGGGTCGATCGGCGGCGCGCCGGTCGTCTGGGAGGCGGCCGGCCTCGGCGACTTCAATGGCGACACCAAGGTAGACATCCTGTGGCGCAAAGCCAGCACTGGGGCCGACATCATCTGGCTGATGAACGGCTTCACCGAGGAGACCACCGGATCGATCGGCGCCGTGCCGGTTGCCTGGGAGGTGGCGGGTCTGGGCGACACCGACGGCGACGGCAAGGCCGATATCGTGTGGCGCAACCCGACCACGGGGTCGAACATCGTCTGGCAGATGAACGGCCTCGCCAAGGATGCCACGGGCTCGATCGGCGCGGTCAATTCCGACTGGCGGGTCGACCGGATAGGTGACTACGACGGGAGCGGCAAGGCCGACATCCTGTGGCGCCACACTGTCACCGGAAGAACGTTCCTCTGGTTGATGGACGGATTCGTCAAGGTCACCACGGGATCGATCGGCGTCGTCGGTCTGGACTGGCAGGTGCAGTAGGCGCGCATTGCAGCCGGGCCCGGCCGCCGTGTGTCATGGCGTCTTCCGGGGCGGTGTCGTCTTGCGCGCGGCCCCCGTTCTGTCCAGGTAGGCCTCTATCAGGTCCAGCTCATAGCCCGAGGCGGCGGAGACGACCTCCCGGAAGCGGTCGACATCGGGTATCTCGAAGGGGTTGTCCCTGAGCAGCTCGATCTTGACGAAGGGGCAGCGTGCCTCGGTTATCAGCTTGTCCCAGTAATGGTGCAGGGGATTGCGCGAGAATTCGCGCTTGCCTCCGTCCAGGGCGTCGTAGGGGCAATAGGCGGCGCCTTGGTACCCCGCGCCGATCAACGCCTGCGACAGGCCGATCTCGCCCAGGTCGATCAGCTCCCGCTTGGTGAGCCCGGCAAAGTCCCTGGCGAAGAAGTCCCGGAACGTCTCGGAGCGAACGACGGCGCCGCCGAGGCAGAGGAAATAGGACTGCAGGTGCCACTTGCCTTGGTAGCAGTCGGTGACGCCCCAGAAATCGGCGTCCGTGCGCTCCATGGCCCCGGCCATGTTCCCCAGGTCGAAGAACGGGCCGAACACGCTGTCGTTGGCCAGGAGCAGCCAGTCGAGCCGCTCCAGGTTCTCGAGCCGCGCCAGTCCGAACTGCCAGGAGCCCAGGTCCCGCCCGCTGTTTTCCCGGAGGTAGAGTCCGGTGCAGAGCGGCTCCAAGCGTTCGCGATCGGGCTCGGAAATCCGCTTCGCGGTCGAGACGAAAAGGATCGAATAGCCGGCCGACGAGATGCCCCTCAGAAGTTCGAAAACATAGTCGGATACGATCGAGCTTCGGTCGTAGTGGGCAAAGATGCAGACCCTCGGTGCCGC
>JAOUCL010000550.1 GCA_029859805.1 Rhodospirillales bacterium
CGAGACGCCGATCCCTAACGACCAGAGGGCCCTCTCGGCGGAGCAATGGACCCGGCTCATCACCCTGGCCCACGCCGACCGGAAGCGCGCCTACGAGGTCTACGCCACCTACTACCGCACGACCTCGGGGCAGATCTATTGGTCCGACAGCCATCAGATGAGCCTCTACATCGACGACTATCACAGCACCGTGGACCGCCGGCTCGGCAGCGCCCAGCCGGCCTCGGAGATGATCGCCGAGATCTACGTGCCGCGGCCTTCGCTGGCCCGGTTCCTCGACCGGGTGAAGCGCGATTTCCGGGCTCACGACGTGGCGCTCGTCTACGGCACGATCCGGCTGATCGAGGAGGACGACGAATCCTTCCTCGCCTGGGCGCGCCAACCCTACGCCTGCATCATCTTCAACCTGCACGCCGTGCACACGCCCGAGGGCCTTGCCAAGGCCGCCGCCGACTTCCGGCGGTTGATCGGCCGGGCGATCGAATTCGGCGGCAGCTACTACCTGACCTACCACCGCTGGGCGACGCGGCAGCAGGTCGAGACCTGCTATCCCCAGCTCGCCCGGTTCCTGGACCTCAAGCGGCGCTACGATCCGGCGGAGCGGTTTCAGAGCGACTGGTACCGCCACTACCGGGCCATGTTCGCCGAAGCGCTCTGAACGAAGGCCGCGGCCCCGACGATGTCGCGGAACTCCGGCCGAGCGGCGGGAGAGGCAGGCGGCCCACGGCCCGGACCCACCGCCGCGGTCCTGTGGCTCCTGCTGTTTCTGTTTTGCTTGCGCGTCCTCGGCCAGGCCTCGGTCGCCTTTCTGGGGGTGGCGTTCCTGCCACCCATGGCGGCCTGGTATTCCGGGCTCGTGTCCTATCCCTGGCTGCTGTCGGGCCAGATCGTGATCGTCCTGGTCTTCACCGCCGTTTGCCTCGACTTCACGCGCGGACGAGGCGTCTTCGTCCAGCCGAGGGCAGCCGTCGGGCTGGTCTGCCCGGCCCTTGGCGCCTTCTATCTGGGGGTCATGGTGACCCGCTACGCGATCCGCATGAGCCTCTTTCCCGACGAGCGCTGGACCGGCGGGTCGATCCCGACCTTCTTCCACTGGGTGCTGGCCGCCTTCATCCTGGTCTTCGGCTCTCATCACTGGATCAGCGGCCGCACGGCCGAGCGAGCGGTCCCGCCCGTGGCCTTCACCACCTGGCCGGCACGCGTGCTCTCGAGCCTCGTGGTCCTCGCCGCCCTCGCGCTGATGGTCTGGCTGGGCAGCCGTATGGCGCCCCTGCCGGCCCCGCTATAGCGGTCGGCGGGTGGGCCGGGTGTTCCCGGCGCCTCAGTTCCCGAACAGCTTCTTCAGCGCCTTCTTCGGGTCCGGCACAGCGGTCTCGCCGCCTTCCTCCGGCGGCTTGGTCAGGCCCTTGAGCGTTTCCTTGGCGCCCTCGAGGGCCTTGGCCGGGTCCTTTGCCACGCCGCCGACCAGCCCGGCCAGATCCGGGCGGTACTTCAGGTCGTGCCACGGCCCCTTGACGGTGACTGGAACCATCAGGCCCTTGGCCTCGTCCTCGGCCCCCTGGCCTTTCAGCGACCCCACGACCTTGGGTTCGACCCGGTAGTCGACCCTCCGCTTCGGCAGGTCCGAGGTGCCGGCGCCGGCCAGCCGGATCAGCGGATTGAGCAGCTTCAGGTCGTCATTGCGCAGGATCCCATTTTCGATCCGGAACGTGCCGGAGAGCTCGGCGAAGTCGGTTTTCTGGGTATCGCCCGCGCCGCCGGGGACAAAGGCCGATTTGACGTTGCGCACCATGGCCGCCAGGTTGACGCCCTTGATAGCCCCGTCGACGAACTTGACGGCGCCCTTGCCGTTCAGCGCCTCGACCATGGCGCGCTCGCTCTTGCCTTGGGTGGAAACGGAGATCTCGAACTGGCCCGTGCCCGCGAGACGGTCGAACTTGGCGGCGTCGGTCAGCAGGGGTTCAGCCGAGATGCCTTCCATGGTGAAGGCGTTCCTGACCGCCGGCACCTGGCC
>JAOUCL010000056.1 GCA_029859805.1 Rhodospirillales bacterium
CTCACGGGCCGGAGGGTGCCGCGCGTGACCGACAATGGCCAAGGTTTTTCCGATGTCCGCTCGGTGGTCGCCGCGCTGCGGCCGAGCTATCCGGTCTACTGCCTGCGCCCGGAGATCCTGGAGCGGAACGCCCGGCGCTTCATCAGCCAGTTTCCCGGCACGGTGCTCTACGCGGTCAAGTGCAATCCGCACGATCTCGTGCTCGAGGCGCTCTACCGCGGCGGTATCCGGCACTTCGACACCGCCTCGCTGCCCGAGATCGCGCAGGTCTGCGAGTCCTTCGAGGAGGCCAAGGCGTATTTCATGCACCCGGTCAAGGCCCGGGCGGTGATCAAGAGCGCGTACAAGGTCTACGGCATCCGTCACTTCGTGGTCGACCACGAGAACGAGCTGGCGAAGGTGCTGGACGAGACCGGCGGCGAGGGCGTGGTGATCGTGGTGCGCCTGGCGACGCCGCCCGACGAGGGCACGCTCTATCATCTGGCCGACAAGTTCGGCGCGCCGCCGGACGCCGCCGCCGAGCTGCTGCGCGAGGCCGACCGGCGCGGCTGCCGCACCGGCCTGGCCTTCCACGTCGGCTCGCAGTGCCCCAACCCCAAGGCCTACCGCGCGGCGCTCAACGTGGTCGGCGATGTCATCGAGGTGGTTGGGCAGGACCCGGCCTGCGTCGACGTCGGCGGCGGCTTTCCCGCCGAGTACCGCAACAGGCCCATGCCGCCGCTCGAGGACTACATCGACCAGATCCGCGCCGGCCTGAAGGACATCAAGCTGAAGCCGGCGGTCGAGGTCTTCGCTGAGCCCGGCCGGGTGCTGGCCGCGCCGGGCTGCTCGCTGCTCACCCAGATCCAGCTGCGCAAGGGCGATCAGCTCTACATCAACGACGGAATCTACGGCAGCCTGTCGGAGCCGTCCCAGGTCGGCATCGAGCTGCCGGCGCGCCTGATCCGCCTGGACGGCCCGCCGGCTGCCGAGACCCGCGCCTTCACGCTCAACGGCCCGACCTGCGACTCCCTGGACGTGCTGCCCAAGACCTTCATGCTGCCCGACGACGCGCGCGAAGGCGACTGGATCGAGATCGATCAGCTGGGCGCCTACTCCAACGCGCTCTCGACGCGGTTCAACGGCTTCTATCCCGAGACCTTCGTCGAGGTACACGACCTGCCGCCGGCGGCGGCGACATGACGGCCGCGGACCCGCGCAGCGGGAGCTGTCTCGGCCTCTCGAAAGGCGGCTTCCATCGCCTGGCCTACACCGAATGGGGCAGGCCGCAGGCCGGCCACGCGGCGCTCTGCGTCCATGGCCTGACGCGCAACGGCCGGGATTTCGACGTGCTCGCCGGCGCGCTCGCCGAGCAGGGCCTCAAGGTCGCCTGCCCCGACGTGGTGGGGCGCGGCCGGAGCGACCGGCTGTCCGATCCCGCCGGCTACGGCTATCCGCAGTACCTCGCGGACATGAACGCCCTGATCGCCCGCCTCGACGTGCCGTGGCTCGACTGGATCGGCACCTCGATGGGCGGGCTGATCGGCATGATGATGGCGGCCCAGCCGAACACGCCGCTCCGCCGCCTGGTGGTCAACGACGTCGGCCCCTTCATCCCGGTGGCGGCGCTCCGGCGGATCGGCGACTACGTCGGCCGCGACCCGCGCTTCGCCGGCCTGGACGCGGCCGAGGCCTACTTCCGCGAGGTGCACGCGCCTTTCGGAGCGCTCACCGACCCGCAGTGGCGCCGCCTGACAGAACACAGCGTGGTGCCCGACGGGGCGGGCTACCGGCTCGCCTACGATCCGGCGATCGCCGCGCCCTTCCAGGACGAGGAGCTGAAGGACGTAGACCTGTGGCCGGTCTGGGAGGCGATCGAGATCCCGGTGTTGGTGCTGCGCGGCGCGGACTCGGACCTGCTGCTCTCCGAGACGGCCGCTGAGATGGCGGCGCGCGCTCCCCGCGCCGAGGTGGTCGAGATCCCCGGCTGCGGCCATGCGCCGGCCCTGATGGACGAGCGCCAGATCGCGCTTGTCCGGGATTGGCTCTTGGCGGAAGCTCCGTAGGTTCGAAGGCATCGATTCCTGGGACTTTTGGAGAATGCCTGATCAACCGCAAGCCCATGGCAAGCGCTTCCTGCTCAGCCTCGTCGTGCCGATGCACAACGAGGAGGACAGCATCGACGAGTTCATGAGCCACGTGCTGCCGGCGGTGCAGCAGGTCGGCTGCGATTACGAGATCGTCTGCGTCAACGACGGCAGCACCGATCGTACGCTGGAGCGGCTCAGGTCGGCGCGCGCGCGTGACCGGCGCATCAAGATCGTCGATCTGGCACGGAATTTCGGCAAGGATCTGGCGATGACCGCCGGCATCGACCATGCCGAGGGCGACGCGATCATTCCGCTGGATGCCGACCTGCAGGACCCGCCCGAACTGATTCCCGATCTGGTCGCCAAGTGGCGCGAGGGCAACGACATGGTGATCGCCGTCAGGCGCGACCGCCAGGGTGATTCCCTCGTAAAACGCCTCAGCGCAAACCTCTTCTACCGCGCCATCGGGCGCATGAGCGACGTGCCCATTCCGGCCAACGCCGGCGACTACCGGATCATGGACCGGCGCGTCATCGATGCCCTGAAGGCGATGCCCGAGCGCAACCGTTTCATGAAGGGCATCTTCGCCTGGGTCGGCTTCAAGCAGGCCAGCATCGTGTTCGACCGCCCGGGCCGGGTCGCCGGGTCGAGCAAGTGGAGTTTCTGGAAGCTGTGGAACTTCGCGCTCGACGGGATC
Source organism: Rhodospirillales bacterium (assembly GCA_029859805.1). GTDB lineage: Bacteria > Pseudomonadota > Alphaproteobacteria > Kiloniellales > JAKSDN01 > CAMYKD01. The sequence continues at coordinate 2,767 of JAOUCL010000056.1, forward strand.
TTCTCCTTCAGCACCCTGCCGCTGCGCATCTGGACCTATTTCGGGGCGATCATCGCGGTCCTTGCCCTCGGCTATGCGGTCCTGATCGCCGTGCGCACGCTGGTCCTGGGTGTCGACGTGCCCGGCTATGCGTCGATCATGGTCATTCTGCTGTTCTTCAGCGGCCTCAACATGATCGGCCTCGGTATCATCGGGGAATACCTGGGCCGCGTGTTCATCGAGGTGAAGCAACGCCCGCTGTACCTCGTTCGCGACACGATCGGCTTCGACCGCCCGGAGACGGCCGAGGTATCCGTCCAGAGGTCCGTCGACGGGCAAGGCGACAGGCCGGCCCGCTCGCCGCGGCTTTGAGCCGGCGGCCGCAAGAAGATATCCTCGATGCTGACAATCGGGCGGCTCTGTCACTATGTCGGCCGGTCGGCGACTTGGCGAAATGGCTACCGGCGGCACCGGCCCGATGCTAGCGTTGCCCGAAGCGGGTCGGTCCGGTCGGAGATCGGCGCCGGGGCAACTTGAAGACGATACGGGCGACCGGCTTTCCGTCGCCGGGCGCGCGCGCTCTTGAAGGGAGGAGACATGAAGGTCTGCATCTATGGGGCGGGGGCCATCGGCGGCTACCTCGGCGCGGAGCTGTCGCGGGCCGACGGCATCGAGGTGTCGCTGATCGCGCGCGGCGCCCATCTGGCGGCCATGCGCGAGAACGGCCTCAAGCTGCTGATCGGCGGCGAGGAGCGTGTCGCGCGCCTGCCATGCACCGACGACCCGGCGGAGCTCGGCCCGCAGGACCATGTGATCATCGCCCTGAAGACCCATCAGGCCTGGGAGGCGGCGGAGCAGATGATGCCGCTGCTCGGGCCGGAAACGGCGGTCGTGACCTGCCAGAACGGCGTGCCCTGGTGGTACTTCCACGGGTTGCAGGGCCAGTACAAAGACCTGCGCCTGGCCAGCGTGGACCCGGACGACCGGCAGTGGAACGCGATCGGGCCCGAACGCGCGATCGGCTGCGTCGTCTATCCGGCGACCGAGATCGTCGAACCCGGCGTCATCAAGCACACTTATGGCAACAAGTTCGCCCTGGGCGAGCCGGACGGCAGCACGTCCGAGCGGTGCCAGCGCTTGAGCAGGGCGCTGGAGAGCGCCGGCATCAAGGCGCCGATCCTGCCGCACATCCGCAACGAGATCTGGCTGAAGCTCTGGGGCAACCTCTGCTTCAACCCGATCAGCGCGCTCACGCGCGAGACCCTCGACGTGGTGGCGACCGATCCCGGCACCCGCACCCTGGCACGCGAAATGATGATGGAGGCGCAGCGCATCGCCGTGCGCCTCGGCGTCCACTTCCGGGTCGACGTCGAGCGGCGCATCAACGGCGCGGCCAAGGTCGGCGCGCACCGCACCTCGATGCTCCAGGACCTGGAACGCGGTCGCCAGCTGGAGATCGACGCGCTCTTGACCGTGGTTCAGGAGATGGGCCGCATGGTCGACGTCGAGACGCCGCACATCGACAGCGTGCTCGCCCTGGTGCAACAGCTCGGACGCCAACTGGGCCTGTATCCGACCTTCCCGGAGCACGAGCCGGCCGACGAGGACGCCGAGATCGCAGTGGACTGAAGGCGGCCAGGTCGGCGCGACCGGCCGCGCCCGCGGGCACCCCGAAGACCAGCGCGCTGCAGATAGGCAAGCCGTGGTTGAAATGCGCGCATGCGTCAGCAGATAATGTGCTGTAATCTAAGTAGCGCCAGCATCGGCAAAAGGACGCCATGACGACGGTGCCGCACATCCTGGTGGTCGACGACGACCCGATGATCTGCTCTCTGCTCGAGCGGTTTCTGAGCGACGAAGGATTTTCTGTCAACACGGCCGCCAGCGGTGCCGAGATGCGCCGGCGGATGGCCGACGAGCCGGTCGATCTCGTGATCCTGGACGTAATTCTTCCGGGCGAAGACGGGTTCGAGATCGCCCGCTCGCTGAGGCGGGTGTCCGACGTCGGCATCATCATGTTGACCACCAAGGTCGAAACGTCGGATCAGGTGGTGGGATTGGAGACCGGGGCCGACGATTACGTGCCGAAACCCTTCGATCTGCGTGTCTTGCTGGCCCGGGTGCGCAGCGTGCTGCGCCGCCGCCGGGCCGCGCGGCACGCGCCCAAGTCGGAGGACAGGAAGACCGCGAAATTCGCCGGGTGGCGGCTCGATTTCGGGGCGCGGGAGTTGACCTCGCCGCAGCGCGAACGCGTGCGTCTGACGAACGCCGAGTACAAGCTGCTTGCCGTTCTGGTTGGCCGGGCCGGGGAAGTGCTCGATCGGGACGAGTTGTTGAGCGCCGTAGCCGATCGGCGCTGGACCCCATACGATCGCAGCATCGACGTGCTGGTCGCCCAACTCCGTCAGAAGATCGAGGCCGATCCGAAATCCCCGCGCATGATCAAGACGGTGCGCAACGCGGGCTATACATTCGTTGTCGAGGTGGAGGAGCCGTAGAAAGCGGTGCGGTTCTGTGCGTGGCGCACCTAGCCCCGACCATGAGACAGCTGTTCAGGACAAAATTGCAGGTCGTGGAGTGAACTACGCGGGATCGTCTGTTTCGAGTTCTGCCGTGACGGAGTTCCCGCCGTTCCGGCCGCGCCTGCCCTGGCTGGGCGGCGACCTGCAGACACTGCGCAACTATCTGCGCGCCCGGCCGGCGGACCTGGCCGCCTGGCCGGGTCGGCGGCTGAAGCTGGCGCTGGCCGACGGCAGCGGCGACCGCCTGGCCGCCATGCTCCATCGCCCCGAAGCGCCGGACGGCCGGCCACTCGCCGTGTTGATCCACGGGCTCACCGGCTGCGAGGACTCGAGCTATATCCGCGCCTCGGCCGGTCATCTGCTCGGGCGCGGATATCCGGTGCTGCGCCTCAACCTGCGCGGCGCCGGTCCCTCCGGCCCGCTCTGCCGCTTGCGCTACCACGCCGGCCGCAGCGGGGACCTGCGTGATGCTCTCGCCGGCCTGGAGCGGCTGGCGCCCGACCTCTTCGCCGACGGTCTGCTGCTGGTCGGCTATTCGCTGGGCGCCAACATGCTGCTCAAGTTCCTGGCCGAGCACGGCGGCGATTTTCCGCTGCGCGCCGCCGCGGCGGTCTCGGCGCCGATCGACCCCAAGGCCGCGCAGCTCCGGCTGATGGCGCCGCGCAACGCGCCCTATCACCGCTACCTGCTCGCCCGCATGAAGGCCGAGACGCTCGCCGGCGCGGCCTTGAGCCCGGCCGAGCGGAGGGCCGTCGCGCAGGCCCGTTCGGTCTACGAATTCGACGACGGCTTCGTTGCGCCCGCTGGCGGCTTTGCCGACGCCGAGGACTACTACCGGCGCTGCAGCGCCGGGCGCTTCCTCGCCGCCGTCGCGGTGCCGACCCTGGTCGTCCATGCCCGCGACGACCCCTGGATCCCGGCCGCCGCCTACGACGCGGTCGACTGGCGCGCCAACCCCAGGCTGGTGCCGCTGCTGCCCGCCGCCGGCGGCCACGTCGGCTTCCACGGCCGCGGCGCCAGCGCCGCCTGGCACGACCGCTGCATCGGACGGTTCTTCGACCACGTCCTGGCGTGACGTTGGAGCCTGTTGAAAGGCGCGACATTCGAAACGGGACGTTCCGGATCTTGGGGCGCCCGGGCCCGGTGGGTGTGGATGACGCAATGAAGACTGAGAGTCTGGTTCTTTTCGGCCGGTCACTTCGCTAGGTTGTCATCAAGACTCGAACTGATCTCAAGTGTAAGCGTAGTATTATGGTCTTTGGTGGCACGACGCTGCATGCGATGGTGCATACCCACCTCGGACACTTGATGACGCACTGAGCGGTGATGAAGTCCCCCATTCGGCATACCGATCGCGATAACGACGGAGACGCCAGCCGCCGCCGGCTCGGATGCGTGACCTCGGTCAGCGGTTCGGTGGTGGACATCGCATTTTCGGCTGGCGCGCTGCCGCAGATTAACGACGCTCTCGAAGTTCAGTGGGATGGTCCGCATCGCCTGATCGTAGAGGTTCAACAACACCTTGATCCCGGCACGGTCCGCGGCGTAGCGATGCAGGAGACGGCCGGGCTTCGAAGTGGGGTAACCGTCCGGGATATGGGCGGGCCAATCGAGGTTCCGGTTGGACCGCCGGTTCTCGGGCGATTGATCAACGTCGTCGGGGACCCGATCGATCATGGCCCCGAATTTGGCCCCGAGGTGCCGCGCCAACCGATACACCGCAAGCCGCCTAAGCTGAGCGAGCAGCGTTCAGGTGGTGACCTGTTCATGACCGGCGTCAAGGTCGTCGACCTGCTCGCTCCCCTGGCTCGCGGCGGCAAGGCCGCCATGTTCGGTGGCGCAGGCGTCGGCAAGACCGTGCTCATCATGGAACTCATACGAACGACGGTCGAGAAGTACGCCGGGATCTCGGTCTTCGCCGGCATTGGTGAGCGGTCGCGCGAAGGTCACGAACTATGGCTCGAGCTTCGAAGGACCGGCGTGCTCAATCGAACGGCGCTGGTGTTTGGCCAGATGAACGAGCCGCCGGGTGCGCGCTGGCGTGTTGGGATGACCGCCCTCACGGTCGCCGAGCATTTCCGCGACGTCATGCATCAGGACGTCCTATTGTTGATCGACAACGTATTCCGCTTCGTCCAGGCCGGCGGCGAGGTGTCGGGTTTGCTCGGGCGGCTCCCGTCCCGGGTGGGCTACCAGCCGACCTTGGCGACGGAGATCGCGGAACTCGAAGAACGGATCGCCTCTGTCAGAGAGGTCGCCGTTACTTCGGTTCAGGCGGTCTACGTGCCGGCGGATGACTTCACGGATCCGGCCGTCGCGCAGACCTTCACACACATTGATTCCTCAATCGTCCTCAGCCGCGACATGGCGAGCCAAGGGCTCTATCCGGCAATCGACCCGCTTGCGTCCACGTCTGTCATGCTCGATCCGCGTGTCGTGGGGGAAGAGCATTACGAGACTGCGGAAGAGATCCGGCGCCTCATCGAGCACTACCGTGAGCTGCAGGAGATTATCTCGCTCCTCGGCATGGAGGAACTGAGTGCCATTGACCGGACAGCGGTTGGCCGGGCACGCAGGCTCATCCGTTTCCTGACCCAACCATTCGTCGTTATCTCGCAATTCACCGGCCTGAAAGGAGCCTCGGTTTCCCTTCAAGACGCGCTGAGTGGTTGCCGGGCAATCTTGGATGGTCGGGCCGACGATTGGGCCGAGAGCTCGCTCTACATGGTCGGGACGCTCGACGAGGCGCGCGCCAAGGAAGAGACCTCGGGGTCGGACGCCGCATGAGACTGCTCGTGACCACGCCCCTCTCGGTTATCGTGAACGCCGAAGACGTCCGTCATGTCCGCGCCGAAGACGAGACCGGCAGCTTCGGCATTCTGCCGGGGCATGCGGATTTCATAAGCGTGCTGGCAGTGTCGGTGATCACTTGGCGCAACCATAAGGACGAGGAGCACCACGTGGCCGTACGCGGCGGCTTGCTGAGCGTCCGCGACGGGAACAGCGTCGAGGTCGCGACACGAGAAGCCGTGGCAGAGGACACGCTCGGCGAACTTGGGCAAGCCGTGCTGGAGCGGTTCCGCGAAGAGGCGCATGCGGAGAAAGAGTCCCGGGTTTCCGTGACGCGGCTGCACCTCGCGGCCATTCGGCAGCTCCAGCGGTATCTCCAGTCGGGACGACAGCCGATCCCGCGGGGTCCCCCGCCAACGATTGGCGCCTCAACGGCGAGGGGCGGTCCGCCCGGTGAGGGTGAAGTGACATGAGCATCTCGCCGAACAACCAGGGGCACAAGAAGATGCGTCGGGCCGTCCGCTTACGCGAAAGACGGAGCGAGCGATGGAAGAAGGAGGGCGAACGGTCGCTATGGCAGAACCTGTCGATGGTTGGGGCGCTTGGCTGGTTGATCGTGACGCCGACTTTGCTCGGCGTGCTGGTCGGACGCTGGCTCGACGGCCTCTTCGACACGGGCATCTTCTTTAGCGGCGCCCTGATCTTCTTGGGGATCGCGATCGGCTCCTATCTCGCCTGGCAAAGGGTTACCAAGGAATGAGTTTCATAGGCCCAACTGAAGCCGCCTTGTACCTCACGGCTGGAATGGTGCTTGGTGCGGTTTATTTTGCCTTGCTCTTGCGGACGGTCCGCCTGCATGCGTCACAGGCGGCGGCGATCCGTTTCATGCCGCTCTACTTCCTGCGCTTCGCCGCGGGCATTTCTGGGTTTTGGCTCATCGCCCAGCAGGGCGCGGGCCCGCTCTTGCTCGCCTTGTTGGGCTTTCTGATCGCGCGGATGGCCTTCCAGCGCCGGATAGGATCGGAGTGACCATGGAAGCCAACCCGCTCGTCCCGGACATACTGTTTCACCTGGGACCGGTTCCGATCAGTCGTCCGGTGCTGACGACCTGGGCTATCATGGCGGTCCTGACCGCAGTGTCTTGGCTGGGCCTGCGTCGGGCCAGCATTCATGGGAATGCCCTTCAGACCGTGCTCGAGATTGTGGTCGAGACGCTTGAGAAGCAAGTCTCCGAGATCATCCGGCGAGATCCCTGGCCCTATCTGCCTCTGCTTGGCACCCTGTTCATCTTCCTGGTTCTCGCCAATCTATCAGCGGTCGTGCCCGGCATGAAACCCCCGACCGCGCATATCGAAACCCCGGCGGCGCTTGCGGCAATCGTCTTTTCGTCTGTCCACTATTTTGGAATCCGATCCCGCGGCTTGGCTGAATATGCGAGACGTTACACGAGGCCGAACCTGCTGCTTCTTCCGCTCAATGTGCTGTCCGAGTTCACGCGCACCTTCTCGCTCATGGTGCGCCTCTTCGGCAACATGATGAGTCATGCGTTCGTGATCGCTATCGTTGTTTTTATGGCCGGCCTGTTCTTGCCGATTCCGTTCATGCTTTTGGGCATTCTGATCGGCATTATCCAGGCCTACATCTTCACGGTCCTGGCGGCGGTCTATATCGGTGCGGCCGTGGGTAACGTCGAAGCGGAATAAGAAAGGAGTCATGGAATTGTACCTTGAGACGCTGAGCATCATTGGTGCGGTCGTCGCCGTTTCCTTCGGGGCCATCGGGCCGGCCTTCAGCGAAGGACGCGCGCTTGCGGCGGCGATGGATGCGATCGCCCGCCAGCCGGAATCGGCCGGGCCCCTGTCGCGAACACTCTTCGTCGGGCTTGCGATGATCGAGACCATGGCGATCTACTGTCTGGTGATTGCGCTGCTGCTGCTCTATGCGAATCCGTTTGTTGGCTAACGATGCAGATCGATTGGTGGACGCTCGCACTGCAGGCCATCAACTTCCTCGTTCTCGTTTGGCTGCTTTGGCGATTTCTCTATCGGCCCGTCAAAGAGGTCATCGGGAAGCGAAAGCAGCTTGCCGAGCAGGCGTTCGCCGATGCGGACGAGCAGAAGAGCGAGGCCGAGGCCGCGCGGCAGCGCTTTGAGGCGGGCCGGGCCGGGTTGACCCAAGAACGCCAAGAGATACTTAAGAAGGCCCACGAGGAGTTGGAAGCCGACCGTCAAAATGTCTTAGGGGAGGCAAAGGGCAAGGCTGACGAGCTGTTGGAGGCGGCCCGCGAGTCGATCGCCAAGGAACGTGCGGCCGCCCTGGCAGAGGTCCGTGAACAGGTGGCTGCGCTGGCGGTGGAGCTTGCTTCGGATCTCCTGCGGAAGGCCCAATCACACGTGTCCAATAGCATTTTCCTTGAGCGGCTCGAGACACAATTGAATGACATGCCGGCCGATGAGCGGGAGCGCCTGCAAAAGGACCTTGGGGCCGATGGTGCCCGTCTGGCGGTTGTAACGGCGGCTCCTCTGACTCCCGAGGAGCGGGAACAGTGGAGCGATCGGTTAAGCACCTGCCTCGGTCATCGGGACAAGACCGACTTCGCCACCGATCCCGAGATATTGGGCGGGGCCGAGCTTCGCTTTCCCCACGCCGTGCTGAAGCTCACCTGGGCAGATCAGTTGCAAAAAGCCAAGGACCTGCTGCAAGGCGATGAAGCCGCTCCGTGAAGATATAGCGAATTGGCTACCTGCGGCTCGGCAGCGCCTGCGGGCCATGGATGCCGCACCTACCTTCGAGCATGTGGGTGTTGTCGAGCGTGTCGGCGACGGTGTCGCCACGCTCTCCGGCTTGCCACGGACCCGCCTGGATGAACTCCTGCGGTTCGAAGACGGCACGCTGGGGCTCGCACTACGCGTGGGGGAGGAGTCGGTCGGTTGTGTCCTGCTCGGCAGCGGGGAAAAGGTCGTCGCCGGGAGCCGGGTCCAGGGGACCGGCGAGATCATCCGCGTGCCGGTGGGCGATGGGCTGCTCGGTCGCATAGTGGATTCGACAGGCGCACCGCTGGACGACGGCCCGCCGATCGCTGCCGGTCGCAGAGACCCGATCGAGCGGCCGGCCCCGGCCATTGTTGATCGAGACCTGGTGACGCAACCGCTGATGACAGGCCTCACCGTGATCGACGCCATGATCCCGCTCGGCCGCGGTCAGCGCGAGCTCATTATCGGGGACCGCAAGACAGGCAAGACTGCTATCGCGGTGGACACCATCATCAATCAAAGATCGTCGGATGTGATCTGCGTTTACGCCGCTATCGGCCAGAAGTCTTCCGCGGTCAAACAAGTGATCGAGGCCGTTCAACAACAGGGAGCATTCGATCGGTGCGTCTTTGTGGTCGGCGAGTCGGGTGCTCCGCCCGGGGCACAATGGATCACGCCCTATGCGGCCTGCACCATGGCGGAGTACTTTCGGGACCTAGGACAGGACGCTCTCCTTGTTATCGACGATCTGACCAAGCACGCCATCGTCTATCGGGAGCTTTCGCTGTTGCTCCGCAAGCCGCCGGGCCGAGAGGCCTACCCGGGTGATGTGTTCTATCTCCACGCCCGCCTTCTGGAGCGGGCCGCGGAATTATCAGACCGGCTTGGCGGCGGGTCGCTGACGGCGCTTCCTATTGCCGAAACCCAGGCAGGAAACCTGACTGCATACATTCCGACCAACCTCATCTCGATCACCGATGGTCAGATTTATCTCGAGCCCAAGCTGTTCTATGAAGGGCAAAAACCGGCCGTAAACGTTGGCATGAGTGTTTCGCGCGTCGGTGGCCAGACGCAGGCCCCGGCCATGAAACATGTCGCCGAGACCCTCAAGCTCGAATATGCCCAGTTCCTCGAGCTTGAGGTCTTCACGCGATTTGGGGCGATGGTCGACGAGCGAACGAGGCGCACAATCGAGCACGGACGGCGCATCCGCGCCATTTTGGTTCAACCGGAGCACCGGCCGGTTCCTCTTGCTGAGCAGTTGGCTTTGCTTCTTGCGACCGAGGAAGGAAAGCTCGATGCGGTTCCGCTTGATCTCGTCGAGCGGTTCAAAAGCGGCCTAGGTGATCGGCTGTCGGAACATTGCCCCCGAGCCATCGCCCGGATCGAGAGTATCGGTGAACTCTCCGACGAGGACCGACAGGATCTTGTCGCCGTCATCGATGCCTTCTTGGCCGAGATTGCGCCGGGTTCGCGGGAGGACAGCTGAGATGGAGCAGCTGCCGCGCCTGCAGGCGCGAATCTCCAGTCTGCACGAGCTGCGCGACCTTTTCCGGGCCTTGCGTGCTCTTGCCGCCTCGCACGTACAGGAGGCGCAGAGCGCGCTGGCGGGGATACGCAGATACGTCGAAGTCGTTGAGGACGCCATCGCCGAAGGGGCGGCACTGCTTCCGGAGACCGACGGATTGGGCTTTTCTTCCGAACCGTCCGACGCCCGTGTGTTGATCGTCGTCTGCTCGGAGCACGGTTTTGCCGGCGCCTTCAACGAGCGCTTGCTCGACCGTGCCGCGGCGGAGCGAAAGGCAGGACAGAAACTCATGATCATCGGGCGCCGGGGGACGATATTGGCGGCGGAAAGGGGTCTCGATGTCGACCGCAGTTTCCCCATGGCAACGCGTGTCGGCGGCGTCTTGGCCGTCACGCGCCAGGTCGCCGAGTATTTGGCTGCCATTTCGGCGGCGGATGTCGTGTTCGGCAGCTATCGAAGAGGCGGAAGCTTCGAAACGGAGGCCAGGAGCATTCTGCCCCTGGATCCCGCCCTCTTGGTCGGATCAGAGCGGCGGAGTCCGCCTCTGCATCATCTGACACCGGATGCGCTCTTGCAGCGCCTTGCGAGCGAATATCTCTTCGCCGAGATAACACGGGCCGTCACGGAATCCTTGGCCAGCGAGAACGGTGCCCGGCTTCGCGTAATGGAGACCGCAGATCACAGTATCGGTGACAAACTGGAAGATTTGCGCCGCCGGGAGAATGTTCTGCGCCAAGAAGCGATCACGTCGGAATTGCTCGATGTGGTCACGGGCTCGGAAGCTATTCTGACAGCGGACGGCCGCCCATAGCAGATTTCGGCCATACGGTCTTCGCGGTCGGATATGCCCGAACGCGTTTTGCAGGAACACGTAGACATACCCAGCCAGGCCGCCCTCCGAAATCTCGATAACTCCCACATGTAAACCAGTGGGGTCAGGCGAAAGCGGAAGCACCCGTCCGAGAGCAAGCGCCACGACACAGATGAACGCCCAGCTCACACCGGTCGTCGGCCAAGGCCCGAATTTTCGCCGCCGCCAGAGCAAGGCCACCGAGAGGAAGCCGGTCAGAGCTAGCGTACCGGGTGTTCCGGGCCGCGGCCGCGGTAGGCGTCGATGAAGGCGGCGGCGAGCGGCGGGTCGAACTCGTCCAGGCGCAGCTGCTTGGTCCAGGCCGTCAGCATCAGGCTCTCGCCCAGGCCGGACATGGGGACCGCGAGCAGGCCGTCCCACTGGCCCGTGTAGAGACCGGCCCAATCCTCCAGAGTCTCGACGACATCTTCGCTTGGCCGGTCGTAGTAGATCACGATGTTGCCGTGCTCGAGCGCGTGCACCAAGAGGGTCGGGTGCGGCGCCGTCTCGTGGAAGCCGGCTGGTGCCCCGGTCTGCGCGTGCGGGCCGGAGGTCGGGAAGCTCTCCCCGTAGTTATAGCGCTCGCCCGCGTTAAGGTGCCGGCGGCCCTTGTTCTGCTTTGTCTCCACGGCGTCGAGCCGGTCGCGGCCCTGCGCCGCCAGGACCTCGAAGGCGCTCTCGACCTTCGAGGCGTTGACCCAGTAGACGCCGCCGGCCACCAGCGCGGCCAGCGCCACGACCGCGATCGCGGCGTTGAGCCAGCGCGTACCGGGCGTCGCCTTGCCGCCCCAACCGACCTTTCCGGCCTGGGACCCCGTCTTCTGCCGTTTCCTGGATTTGGGCATGGTTCTTCCCGCTGCGTTCTCTCGTCCTATGAGATAGCGGTTTTTAGCCGCCTGGGAAACGCCCTTTGCCGAGCAGTCCCTCGGGGCGCAGGGCCAGGACGACGGCGAGCAGCGCGAAGACGGCCACGTCCTTGTAGGCGATCGTCAGGTAGGCCGACCAGAAGGTCTCGAGCAGGCCGATCAGGATGCCGCCCAGCATGGCGCCGGGGAGCGAGCCGATGCCGCCGACCACGGCCGCGGTCAGCGCCTTGAAGCCGAGCAGCGCGCCCATGTGGAAGCTCACCCCGCCGTAGTAGAGCGCGACGACGAAGCCGGCGACCGCGGCATAGGCGCCGCCCAGCGCGAAGGTCAACCCCGCGGTCCGGTCGACGTTGATGCCGCAGAGCGCCGCCATGCCGCCGTCCTGGGCGCAGGACCGCCAGGCGAGGCCGAACCTGCTGCGCGCGACCAGGCCCCAGTGGGCGGCGTAGAGCCCGGCGACCAGCACGACGACGACGATCTGCGCCGCGTTTATGGCGACCGGAAAGCCGGCGGCCTCGGCGATCGGGTAGCTCTCGCTGAACACCGGGTGCAGCCAGCGGTCGCCCGCGCCCCGGGTCAGGCGCACGGATTCCTGCAGGAAGATCGCCAGGCCGATGGTGGCGATCAGCGCCGCCTGCGAGCCGCTGCCGCGCAGGGGGCGGAACACGACGCGCTGGATCGCCCAGCCGTGCACGGCCGTGGCGGCGACGGCCAGCAGCAGGGCGGCCAGGAGCGCCATCGGCAGCGCAAGGCCGCCGGCCGCGGCGAAGAGCACGATCGCCAGCCAGGCCGTGAAGGCGGCGATCATCGACAGCTCGCCGAAGGCCAGGTTGATCCTGCCGATGATGGCGTAGACCAGGGTATAGGCGACGGCGAGCAGGCCGTAGACGCTGCATATGACGAGCGCATTGATGACGGTCTGCAGAAGATAGAGCGGGGAGCCGACGGCCGTGGCCTCGTCCGGAGCCGCCGCCTCGCGCGCGCCGGCCTGGGCCTCCAGCGACCCCAGCCAGAAGCGCCGCAGGATCTGCAGCTGTACCTCGCTGAGCACGCCCTTCCGGTCGGTCGCCACCGCCGTCAGCCTGCGCCGTTCGGCATCCAGGCCGCCGCCGCCGAAGCGGCAGGAGACCCAGTGCGTCTCCGGCCCTTCCGGCCTGCCATGAACACGGTAATGGACGACGACCGCGTTCTTTGCGGCGGGGTCGCGCTCCCCGCGCAGATACTCGATCCTGCGTCCCGGGTCCTCGAGCGCGGGGATCACCCGTTCGCAGTCCCGCACCTGCTCGATGTCGACCCGCTCGCAGGCGCCGAGCGCCAGCGCCGCCAGACTCAGCAGGAGAAGGGTGCAGCAGGCCGGGCAGGCTGGCCGCGGAGGCATCGGCCGGTCAAGCCGGGTCACCCCGCCTTGAGGAGCGCGGCGGCCTCGGGCGCGGCGTAGGTCAGGATTGCGTCGGCCCCGGCGCGCCTGAAGGCCAGTAGGCTCTCCATCACCACCTTGTCGTTGTCGAGCCAGCCCTGCTGGGCCGCGGCCTTGAGCATCGCGTACTCGCCGCTGACGTGATAGACGAGCGTGGGCACGGCGAAGGCGTCCTTGACGCGCCGGACGATGTCCAGATAGGGCAGGCCCGGCTTGACCATGACCATGTCGGCGCCCTCCTGCAGGTCGAGCGCCACCTCGCGCAAGGCCTCGTCGGTGTTTGCCGAGTCCATCTGGTAGGTCTTCTTGTCGCCGGTGAGCGCGCCGCCTGAGCCCACCGCCTCGCGGAACGGCCCGTAGAAGGCGGAGGCGTACTTGGCCGAGTAGGCGCAGATCTTGACGTCCTGGAAGCCGGCCTGGTCGAGGCCTTCGCGGATCGCGCCGATGCGCCCGTCCATCATATCCGAGGGCGCCACGACGTCGCAGCCGGCCGCGGCCTGGGCCAGCGACTGGCGGACCAGCATCTCGACCGTCTCGTCGTTGAGGATGCGGCCGTCGGCGACCAGGCCGTCGTGGCCCAGGCTGTTGTAGGGGTCGAGCGCCACGTCGCAGAACACGCCGAGATCGGGCAGGTTCTCCTTGAGCAGGCGGACCGCCCGGCACACCAGGTTCTCCGGGTTCGCCGCCTCGGCGCAGTCCACGGTCTTGAGCGAATTGTCGGCGTAGTAGGGGAACAGCGCAAGCGCCGGGATGCCCAGTTCCGCCGCCCGCCCGGCCGCCTCGACCAGCGCGTCGAGGCCGTAACGCACGACCCCGGGCATGGCCGCGACCGCGCTTTCGCCCGGGGCCTCCTGGACGAAGACCGGCCAGACCAGGTCGTCGGCGGCGAGGCGCGCCTCGGCCACCAGGCGCCGGCTCCAGGCGTCGGTCCGGTTGCGCCGCATGCGCACCTGCGGATAGGCGCCCAGCGCCTCGGGCGCGCGCGCGGCCGGCCGCTCCGGCAGTCGGCGCAGGAAGGCGTTTTCCTTGGTTTTCGGTGTTGCCATGGGTCTGCGGGCCTCGGTTCTCTCCGGCAGCCGGCAGTTTAGGCCCAGCGGCCCCCGGCAACAAGCACCGCCATGCCCGGTTCCGGCGCCGCCGGGACGGCCGGTTCCGAGGCGCTCAGCCGGCCTCGGCCAGGGTCGGCGCGCCCTCGCGGCCGATCTGCGAGATGTCGTAGGGGGTGTGCTGGTACATCTCGTTGATCCAGTTCCACAGCAGCAGGTGGGCATAGGCCCGCCAGTAGTTGACCGGCGCCTGTTCCGGGTCGTCGCCGGGGAAATAGTTCTTCGGCAGCTGGATCTCGGCGCCCGCGTCGAGATCGCGGTCGTACTCGCCCTTCAGCGTGTCGGCGTCGTATTCCAGGTGATTGAACATGTAGACCGCCCGGTGCGGGATGTCCTCCATCAGGCAGACGCCGGAGACCGGCGATTCGGCGAGCATGTTGAGGCCGGGCTTGTCCGGGATCTCTTCCCGGCGCACCTCGGTGTGGCGCGAGACCGGGATCGAGAATTCGTCGTTGAAGCCGATCAGCAGGCTCGACCTCAATCCCGTCAAGCGGTGGCTGAAGACGCCGAACATCTTGCGCTCGAGCTCGTGCTTGGGCACGCCGTGGAAGTGGTGGAGCGCGGCCTGCGCCCCCCAGCAGATATAGAACCCCCTGAAGACGTTCTCCTGCGCCCAGTCGAAGATGGCGGTCAGCTCCCGCCAGTAGTCGACCTTTTCGAAGGGCATGGTTTCGATCGGCGCGCCGGTGACGATCAGCCCGTCGAACTTCTCGTGACGGACCTCGTCCCAGGTCTTGTAGAAGTCGATCAGGTGCTTCTTGGGCGTGTTCCGGGGCCGGTAGGAGCCGGTCTGCAGCAGGGTCATCTCGACCTGCAGCGGCGTGCTGCCGATCAGCCGGGCGATCTGGGCCTCGGTCCGGATCTTGTTCGGCATCAGGTTCAGCAGCGCGAGCCGGAGCGGGCGGATGTCCTGACGCATCGCGTCGGACTCCTTGATGACCATGACGCCTTCCTCCTCGAGGATGCGTCGGGCGGGCAGATCGTTGGGGATCTTTATGGGCACGTTTCGGCTTCCCCGATTGTCACCGACTTAACATAGCGCCTTAATATAGGGCGAAGGCACCGGATTACTCTCCTAAATCGGTGCGGGGCCGGGGGCGATGCCGCACCCCGGCCCCGCACCCCTATTCCGCGGCCTGCGGCTCTGCGCGGTCCGCCTCGGCGAAGGTCAGGCTCACCGGGGTCCTGTTGCCCAGGATGTCGAGCACTGGGCAGAAGCGGTCCACCGTGGCCTTGAGGCGGTCGAGCTCGGCCTCGCTGGCCGGGCTGTCCAGGGTCACCTCCGCCCGGATCGCCTGGAAGCCCGGACGAACCGCCTCGTCGACCGAGAAGAAGCCGCGCAAGTCGAGGTCGCCGTCGACCTTGACCGAGACCGAATCGAGCGGGATGCCCAGGCTGTCGGCGTAGAGCCTGTAAGTGATTTCCTGGCAGCTCGCCAGGGCCGCCAGCACGAGCTCGACCGGGTTGGGGCCCTGGTCGGTGCCGCCGAGCGCCTCGGGCTCGTCCACGGTAAGCTTGAACCGGCGGGTTTGCACCTCGCTGCGCAGCCCCCCGGCCTGGCGGCTTTCCGCGGTGAAGGTGGCCAGCGCCTGGCCGGGCTCGGCGCGCAGGGCCTCCTGGGTGCCGTTGAATACGGTCTTGTAGCTCTGGGTCATGGTCTTCTCCCTCCTTCTGTCCGTAATTGTTAATCAAGCGGCCTGCCGGGTTGCGCCGGCGGCCTCCAGCGCCTGGTCCAGATCGGCCAGGATGTCGTCGATGTGCTCGATGCCGACCGAGAGCCGCACGTAGCCCTCGGAAACCCCGGTGGCGAGCTGCTCGTCGGGCGACAGCTGCGAGTGGGTCGTGGTCGCCGGATGGATCGCCAGCGAGCGGGCGTCGCCGATGTTGGCCACGTGGTAGAACAGCTTCAGCGCGTCGATGAAGCGCCGCCCCGCCGCCTTGCCGCCCTTCAGCTCGAAGCCGACCAGGCCGCCGTATCGGCCGTTCAGGTAGGTCTCGGCCCTTCGCTTCTGCTCGCCCTCGAAGAGGCTTGGGTGAATGACTTTCGTGACGTCCTGGTGGGCCGTCAGATAGCGGGTGACCGCCTCGGCGTTGCGGCAGTGCTCGCGGATCCGCAAGGGGAGGGTCTCGAGGCCCTGGATGAACAGGAAGGCATTGAAGGGGCTCAAGGCATAGCCGAGGTCGCGCTGCAGGGTGACCCGGGCCTTCAGGATGTAGGCGATCGGCCCCAGGGGCTTGGCCGCCTCGGTCCAGACCGCGCCGTGGTAGCTCGGGTCCGGCTGGGTCAGGAGCGGAAACCGCTCGGGGTGGGCCTCCCAGTCGAAGTTGCCGCCGTCGACGATCAGCCCGCCGATCGAGGTGCCGTGGCCGCCGATGTACTTGGTGGTGGAATAGACCACGATGTTGGCGCCGTGGTCGAGCGGCCGGCAGATGATCGGCGCCGCCGTGTTGTCGACGATCAGCGGAATGCCGAGATCGCGGCCGATCCCGGCCACCTCGGCGATCGGGAAGACGGTGAGCTTCGGGTTCGGCAGGGTCTCGGCGTAGAAGGCGCGGGTGCGCTGGTCGGCCGCCCGGCGGAAGTTCTCCGGATCGGCGGGATCGACGAAGCGGACCTCGATGCCGAAGGTGTCGAAGGTGTTCGCGAAGAGGTTCCAGGTGCCGCCGTAGAGGTCGGTCGAGGAGACGATGTTGTCGCCGGCCCGGGCGATGTTCTGGATCGCGATCGCCGAGGCCGCCTGGCCGGAGCTGACCGCGAGCGCTGCCGCGCCGCCGTCGAGCGCCGTGATGCGCTCCTCGAGCACGGCGGTGGTCGGGTTCATGATCCGCGTGTAGATGTTGCCGAGCTCCTTGAGCGCGAAGAGGTTGGCCGCGTGCTCGCTGTGCTCGAACTGATAGGAGGTGGTCTGATAGATCGGCACGGCGACCGCGCCGGTGCCGTCCTCCTTGCGGTAGCCGGCGTGCAGCACGAGGGTTTCGGGGTTCTGGGTGGTCACGGGCATTTCGGGTCCTCCGTCTGGTCGCTTGGTTGGGATTTGGAGCGGGCCGCGGACTGCGGCGCGGCGGACAGCCAGCGGTCGAGCGCGGCGCGCCAGAGCACGCCGTCGGACCAGTCGGGGAGGGGGTCTGAAGGAACGGTCACCATGTGGACTCTCCCGGCACCAGTTGCTTACAACCGCGGGGCCCACAAGGAGTGGCGCTTTAGCTTTTGGTGACCCGGTGCAAGCTGCCCCAATCAAATCCCGGGGGTCCGTTTTTCGGCCGGACCGCGCCGAACAAAAAAACCGCCGCAGCTTTGCCGGGCGGTCGAACCGCTCGCTTTAGCCGCATTTCTAGAGCGCCCGCAAGCTAAGCTTCAAATCGGCGCTTGGCCCCAGGCAACACCACAGGAGGGTCGTCTGTCAAGCGCCGATTTCGACCTGCGGTTAACGTCGGGCGCGGGATTCCGTGCGAAAAGAGCCGCGCGAACGGAAAAAAAGATGCAAAAACCGGGCGTTTATAGTATAATAATCATAGTAATCGTAATGGCTTTCGCCGATGTACGGCGAGGTTATGTCCAGGGTCTACTACAAGGGGGTATGGGCTCGAAGATCAGGTAGAGGGGCTAGGAAATGGAAATCGGTCTGGTGCTGGCTGGGGGGCTGGTAATTGTGATCGGGCTTGTTGCGGCGGGCGCCTTCGGGGGAACCCGCGTCCGCAAGGGCGAGGCCCGGCAGGTAACGAATATCGCGCGCGGATCCGAAGGGGTCGGCGGGCCGGCATCGGGATTTTCGGATGCCGTGGGCTCTGCCGAGCGGCTGAGGTCTGCCGCCCGGGCGGCCTACGAGATGGGCTGGGACAAGGCCGAGGTCGGGGGCAAGGCGCTCGGCAAGTGCCACGAGACGGCGCTGGTCAACGTGCTCTACGAGCGCTGGCGGGTCGAGCCCAGCGCGCCGGCCGCCAACGAGGTCACGTTCCAGGCCTTCGTGCTGGAATCGCTGCCGTTCAACGTGCTGCCGATCCGCCAGGGCCGCACCGCCATGGTCGAGTACATGGTCTGGCGCGAGTTTCCCGAGGACGCCGATACCGCGGTGATCGGACCCGCCGTCAGGCAGGCCGTGGGCCGCCTGCAGACGGACAGCGGCCCCGACGTGGCGGCGCGCCTCAAATCGACCCCGATGCCCTGGACCGAGTTCATCGCCTAGCACGGCCGAGGGGGTGCCGCGCCGGCCCTCGTTCGGAGCGGCACCCCAAGGGATGCGCCACAGGCCGTGGCTGGCCGCCGGGCCGTCCAGGCCTGGCATTGACAGCCACCGCCCTAAAGGGGTATTTACGTTGACGTAAACGTAAACTTTGCCGGGTACGCTCGGCTGGCCGCGAGG
>JAOUCL010000274.1 GCA_029859805.1 Rhodospirillales bacterium
CGACGTTGGCCGAAACGAAGGAAACCGCTGACGCGATGGATCACGATAACGCAGGCCTCCCGCCCGAGATGGCCGACCGGTTCACCAAACCCTTTGCGCGGCTTCTCAAGATCAAGGCCGCGACTGGTGGCATGTTGCTCCTTGCGACATTCGCTGCCTTGATCCTATCGAACTCGGCATGGTCCACGCCGTTTTTGGCGTTCTGGGAGACGCCGATCGGCCTCCATTTCGGCTCGTTGGATTTCACCCGTTCGTTGCGACATTGGATCAACGATGGGTTGATGACGTTTTTCTTCTTTGTGGTTGCCCTGGAGCTCAAGCGTGCGCTTGTCCTGGGTGAGTTGCGGAGCCTGCGCGTGGCGGCGCTGTCGTTTGCCGGTGCGCTTGGCGGCATGCTCGTCCCCACGGCCCTCTATCTTGCGCTCATGACCGGCCAACCGGGGATGCATGGCTGGGGAACCGTGGTAGCCACTGACACGGCTTTCGTCATCGGATGCCTCGCACTCCTCGGCTCCCGCATCCCGCCGAGCCTTCGCCTGTTTCTCTTGTCTTTAGCAATCTTCGATGACGTGGGAGCGATCCTGGTTGTGGCTGTCGTCGGCTATGGCGACGCCCTGAACTGGACAGCCCTCGCTCTCGTGGTGCTTGGCCTTGCCGCCATCGCAGGAGCCGCGCGCATCGGGATCAGAAGCGCTCCGATTTATTTCCTGCTTGGAGGAGCGATCTGGTTTTGCTTCGACGCATCGGGCATTCATCCGACGCTCACGGGCGTCGTTCTGGGCTTCATGACGTCGACGCACGGATGGGTCAGCGACCAGCGTTTGCACTCCATTCTCGCGCGTGTGCTTTCCTATCCGAGAGGCGACCATTGGAGCGGAGATACGACTGATCGCGGTGACCTCCGGCGAGCCGCTATTGCGGCAACGGAGGCTCTCTCCCCCGAGGAACGGCTGGAAATGATGCTGCACCCTTGGGTGGGATTCGCGATCATGCCGATCTTCGCGCTGGCCAATGCCGGAGTCAGGATCTCCGGCGCCGACATCGGACAGCCTGTCGCCGTGGCGATTTTTGCGGGCTTGGTTTTCGGCAAGCCGATCGGGGTCCTCACCTTGAGTGGACTCGCTGTGCGCCTCGGCCTCGCGACCAGACCGCTTGACTTGAACTGGTCTCTCCTGGCGGCCGGCGGTCTCTTGACCGGGATCGGCTTCACGATGTCGCTGTTCATTGCAGGCTTGGCCTATACCCCGACAATGCTGGACGCCGCCAAAATCGGGATTCTAACCGCGTCTGTCGTCTCGGCGGCAGCCGGCCTTCTGATGCTGATCTGGCTGACCTCCAGAAAACGGACCGCTTGAGTTCTTCCCCGGCAACGCCGGCATGTTGCTCGACCCACTAGACCGTGCCAAGAGCCGCCTGCGCGGATCGCTCAAGTGGTGGCAAAGGCGGTCGAAACGCCGCCTCGGCTTCGGCCCATACAACGATCTGGGTGGCTTTCTTTAAAGTCGCAGCCGAGTGATGCACGCGCAAGCTCGTACCATCGATCATCTGAATGTCGCCGTCAAAAGCCTCTGTAATGGCGTCCATAATCCGGTCCCATATCCCGGCTTTGGTCCAGCGGCGAAAGCGGTTGTAGCAGGTTGTGTGAGGTCCGTAGCGGCCCGGAAAATCAACCCAAGGCGCGCCAGAGCGCAGGACCCAGAAGACGCCGTTCAGAACCCGGCGATCATCCGCCCGGGGAACCCCGCAAGACTTCCGTGGAAGCAGCGGCTCGATAACAGACCAGTCAAAATCCGTGAGATCGTATCGTGCCATGACAAGCTCCTTGGTTCAGGAGCTTGATTCACAACATCCTATCGATGGAAAGCCCGTTCATGAGTTTACTGCCTATTCAGCTTGACGAACATATTTCGTCGCGACCACAATATTTGGCGGCTTGGCCACCATGTGGAGGGCAGACTATGCCAAGCAAGACGTTTCAGCGCTTCGATTCCCAGTCTTTCCTCGCATCAGTCGGGACCGGGCGGTCCATCGTGAGATACCAAAAGGCGCAGCCTATCTTCCGACAGGGGGACGCTGCCGATGCGGTCTTTTACATTCAGAAGGGCAAGGTCAAGATCACCGTTGTATCGGAACTCGGCAAAGAAGGAGTCATCGCGATCCTGGAGCCTGGTGAGTTTCTTGGCGAAGGATGTTTGGCCGGTCAGCCTTTGCACTTGGCGACCGCTGATGCGATGGCAGAGTGTGTCATCGTCAGGATTGAAAAGGACACGATGATACGCCAACTTCGGGACGACCCAACATTCTCTCAGCTGTTCATGTCATTCCTGCTGTCTCGCAACATCCAGATTGAAGCGGACTTGGTCGATCAGCTCTTCAATTCCAGTGAGAAGCGGCTCGCTCGCGTTCTCATGCTGCTCGCCCACTTTGGCAAGGACGGGAAGATGGAACCCGTCATTCCCCAGATCAATCAGGATATCTTGGCATCAAGGGTGGGTACGACGCGGTCCCGGGTCAACTTTTTCATGAACAAGTTCCGAAAGCTCGGCTTCATCGAATACAACGGCGGATTGAAGGTCCACTCGTCGCTCATCAACGTAATCGTCCACGATTAGGTCGGGCGGATCGTTGCCACGTGCGCGCGTTGCACGCTTTCACCTAATTCTCCTCGAAGTTGCCGTCGGAATCGAGGCGCACAGACGACATCCTGTGTGCAATTGTGAACATCGGGTAGCATTTCGATCGGCTACAAGTTCAGCCCTACCAAAAGATTCCGTTGCCGCTGACGATGGCAAGTTCCGCCTTGCAATCGAACCATTCGGCAGGGATCGAAAGGACCGAGAAGGGAAATGCCATGCAACGCCTTCGTACCGAGCGCCCGACGCAGAATCAGGTGATGGCCGTGTTCGGGCCCAACGCAATCTCCTTCGGACTGCCACAGTCCGCCACTCTCGAGGATCTCGTCGGTCGCCTGGCCCACCTGAGCGAGCGGCATGGCGCAGCGCCGACTAGCATCAGCGTAAGAGTGAGCTCGCAGATGAGAGCTGATCGATTCGGCAGCATCATCTTCTCGGACAACTGAGCGATGGACCGGCCCCGAGATCAAGCGCGGTCAATGTGGCAAAGGGTGATACCCATGCGTGCCGCCCACACTGCTGCGGGAAGCCCCGAACTTTCGAAAGGGTCGCGTCCGATGACTGAAGAAGAACTCGTGAGGCGGGTCGACGCCGGAGTCAGCGCCTATCTGCAGCAGCCGCTTCGAACGTTGGAAAAGGTAGAGCAGGACTGCAAACACCGGCAGCGTGAGATCGCCGACGCCGAAGGAAAGGCGAAGCAAATAAGGTGATTCTCTTCCACAGAGCCCGGCACAGTTGCTGTGGCGCGATCGAAGAGGAATTTCTCGACAGAGGAAGCGTGCAATGATGGCTTGGTTCGTCCCTCCTATTCTGATTCCAATCGGAATCGTTTTGACTGCCTTGCGGGGGCAATTCGAAACTGTTGGCTAAGGGCCTGATTTCGTTAGAACGACAATAAGACTGGCACCAAAAGTCCCGCAACTCATTGGGGTTACTGGACTATTACAGTGCCGTTGGTTGCGGGGGCCCGCAACCACCGGAACCTACCTATCGAGATTCTTGCTCTGTTTTCCCAGGACACCGTGCGGCCATTCGATGCGGCGGCATGAGTGGTCAAACCCACACCCCGATACCTAACTCAAGCTGCAATCCGGCCTTTGCCGATTCAAGGCGGCCTCGATAGGGACAGTTTGGACTTGCTGGCTATGAGAGCCGCGGCGGCTGCCCGGTGCCGCGCCCACGATCCGGCTGCCGCCCGGAGGCTTCTGAACCGGTTACCTGCCTCAACGAGCAGTAATTTACCAACTTAGCCGACGCCAGGCTCACGATCGAGACTTGGCGAGGACACTACAACGAGCGTCGGCCATACAGCGCCTACGCTACACCGTCCTCCACCGTCTTCGCCCGACGGGCCGCGGCCTTCCGGTCGCCTACGGCTCCCTCCGGCCCCAGCCCGTCGCAGAGGTTTCTACCATGTGGTACAGGTTGGTTTCCAACCGGGCGTCCGCACCTAATTCGGCGCGAAGGTCCGTGTTGCCTCCTTATAGGAAGCAACCCATGCTCGATCGCCCAGACCACAAAGCGTAAGAAAGAGTCGAACGGGAGCGTGAAACCTTGCGGCTCGACGTTGGCCGAAACGAAGGAAACCGCTGACGCGATGGATCACGATAACGCAGGCCTCCCGCCCGAGATGGCCGACCGGTTCACCAAACCCTTTGCGCGGTTCCTCAAGATCGAGGCCGCGGCGGGCGTTATCTTGCTGCTTGCGACACTCGCCGCCCTGATCCTATCGAACTCGGCATGGTCCACACCGTTCCTGGCGTTCTGGGAGACGCCGATCGGCCTCCATTTCGGCTCCTCGGACTTCACCCGTTCGTTGCGGCATTGGATCAACGATGCCTTGATGACGCTCTTCTTCTTTGTGGTTGCCCTTGAGCTCAAACGCGAGTTCGTCCTGGGTGAGTTGCGGAGCCTGCGCATGGCGGCGCTGTCGTTCGCAGGTGCGCTTGGCGGCATGCTCGTGCCCGCGTCCCTCTATCTAGCGCTCATGACCGGCCGACCGGGGATACATGGCTGGGGCACCGTAATGGCCACTGATACGGCTTTCGTCATAGGGTGCCTCGCACTCTTCGGCCCCCGCATCCCGCCCACTCTCCGCCTGTTTCTCTTGTCCCTGGCAATCTTCGATGACGTGGGAGCGATCCTGGTCGTGGCCATCGGCTATGGCGACGCCCTGCATTGGGGTGCGTTCGCTCTGGGGCTGCTTAGCCTTGCCATCGTCGCAGGAACTGCCCGCATCGGGATCAGAAGCGTCCCGGTTTTCTTTCTGCTCGGCGGAATGATCTGGTTGTGCTTCGACGCCTCCGGGATCCATCCAACAATCGCGGGCGTCCTTTTGGGTCTGATGACGCCGACGCGCGGGTGGGTCAGCGACGAACGTCTGCGCGCAATACTCGGTCGCGTGCTTTCCTATCCGATCGGCGATCGCTGGAGCGGGGATACTACCGAACGCCGGGATCTCCGGCGAGCCGGCGCCGCGGCAACGGAGGCTCTGTCACCCGTGGAACGGCTGGAAATGATGCTGCACCCATGGGTGGCCTTCGCGATCATGCCGGTCTTCGCGCTGGCCAATGCCGGAGTCGCGATCTCCGGCGCTGACTTCGGACAGCCGGTCTCCGTGGCGATTTTTGCGGGGTTGGTTTTCGGCAAGCCCGTCGGTGTCCTGGCCTTCAGTTGGCTCGTTGTTCGCCTCGGCCTCGCGACCCAGGCGCTTGGCTTGAGTTGGCCCTTACTGGCAGCCGGTAGTCTCTTGACCGGAATTGGATTCACGATGTCGTTGTTCATCGCAGGCTTGGCCTACGCCCCAGCAATGCTAGACGCTGCCAAAGTCGGAATTCTCACCGGGTCGGTTGCTTCCGCCGCGGCCGGCGTTCTGATGCTGGCCTGGCTGACCACCAGAAAACGAACCACTTGAGGTCTGGCGCTGAAAAGCCTCTATTTTGCACGACCGCCCGGACCATGCTGAGCGCGACCTGCGCGGATCGCTCAAGCGGTGGCAAAGGCGCTCGAAACGCCTCCTCGGCCACAGCCTTCCCTGTCTTCGCCGCCCTCTTGCTTTGATCGGCTTTATGACGGATGCTCAAGAAGAATGGAGTTTTCTGACCTACTACGATCTCTCGTCGATCAAGACCGAGGGTCCTCCAGTTCGTGGGCCAAATTCAAGATCCGCTCGTTGCGTTCCGGTGTCATAGAACTTCGGTGGACATTCGTTTCAGTCTTCAACCAGCTTCTTGCCGCACGCGGACGCGACCTGGCGATTGGGTTCGCTTGCCCCGGGCATCGTTGCCCAGCCGACTTCCATCACCATGTCTCGCCGCATATACGACTGGGTGTTCTTCAGGCGGCGAATCTGCTCGGCGAATTGCGGGTCCCGGTTGGATTGCTCGATGCAGATCGGCACCAAGGCGGTGACGACCGCGTTTGCCGCCAATTCCTTGGCTTTGCTGTCGGTCACCCATCCACCCCATGAAAAGCCATTGATTGTGAGTGCGGCGGTACCGACAACGGCGCCGTAGAACACGGGCTTGGACCATTTGGGGATATTCATATGCGTTTCCTTATTTTTGAGGGAAGTTGTCCTCCTCCCCCGTCAGTGCCAGTCTAGTAAATAAAACCGATAACAAAAAATCAATATTTCGAAAATAAATTCCGGCGATCGGTGTGCCATATATTTTTGCGGATCATAAATTTATTGAGGTTTTTAAAAACCTGAATCGCATTTTATTCCAAAGGATCACGCCGCAGGCAAGGGCGCGCCCCGTCGCCCGACACCAGATCGGACTGACATCCACGCGACAGCCGGATTCTGCGGAACGCAATCTTCGAAGTGGTGAAGAACCAGCTGCGCGACCGCGAGCGGTCGAATTGCGCAATAATGAACTGCAAATTCGTGACTTGGCGCCCTGCCAAGGAGCGAGCGGCCACCAGACAGCGCACGGATAGAGAGAGGGCCGAAGCTCGCCCCCCCCCGAGGCTCGTCAAACCCGGCACGCGCCTAGGCCGCGCGTTTCCGCGGGGTTGCCTTCTTCTGGCGGCTAGTGGGTCTCTCCCAGCGCCCTAAGCCAATCCTTTTGGCGATTTCAGACC
>JAOUCL010000057.1 GCA_029859805.1 Rhodospirillales bacterium
CAACAGCAGGCGCCCGACCGGGCTATCCAAGCAGCTGTAGTGCATGGTTCGCCGAAGCCCTACGGCAACGGCAACGGCGCCACGTGCTCCAGCACCATGCCGATCGCCGCATAGGCGGGGAAGCCCTTCCAGTAGCGTGGGTCGCTGGTGTCGACGCGGGGGCTGTCGTTGGAGTTCGGCTCCAACAGATTCAGGTAGGGCGCGAAGACGTCGCCCTCGCCCTTCAGGTGGATGCCCAGGAAGGCCGTCACGAAGTGCTGGTTGACGTTGTTGATCTTGCGGTTGTCCCAGGCCGGCTCCTGATAGTGCAGGTACTCGGCGTAGTTCAGCGTCGAGATCGGCGGCGGCGGGTTGACCGCGACCTCGTGGATGGCGCTCAGGTAGGTGAGCAGGTAGCGGTCGGAGTTGGCCACGCCGTCGAACAGCCACTTGACCCCGTCATAGGGCGCGGTCCGGTCCTGGTCGCCGACGATGAACAGGCTCGGCACCTCGAGGCCGGCGAGGCCGGCGGGCTCCCAGAGCCCAAAGGTGCCGCCCCAGGGCGCCAGGGCCACGACCGCCTTGACGCGCGGATCGAGCAGCGCGAGATACTCCGGGTTGCCGGCCTTCAGGCGCTCCGCGTGGCCGCCGGGCACGAAGAAGTCCAGGAGAGAAACAGGCGCGAATCCGGCGCCGGCGGCGTTCAAGGCGCCGTAGCCTCCCATCGAGTAGCCGACCAGGGCGGTATTCCCATCGTCGACCATGCCGGCCAGGAAGCCGGGGTCGTCGGCAAAGCCCAGCTCGGCGATCAGGTTCAGCACGAAATGGATGTCCAGCGTACGGTTGAGCAGCGTGCTGCCGAACCCGACCTTGTCGGCATGGGTCGATTCGGTGTGGTCGATCGAGACCACGATGTAGCCCTTGGAGGCCAGGTTCTCGGTCAGGTAGGTCATCAGGACGCGCGACCCGGGATAGCCGTGCGAGACGATGACAAGGGGATAGGGGCCGTCGCTCGCGTCGGGCGCGGCGCCGCGCGCGGCCCGGCCGGCGAAGGTGAAGGGCGTGATCGGCCGGTCGGGATTGCCGGGGCCGCTGCCCAGCGCGTCGTCGTAGGTGGTCACCTGGCGCTCGCCCGGACGCAGGGCGGCCGGGTACCAGACCTCGAGCGTCAGCGGCCGGTCGTAAAGCGGATTGGGGTTTTCCGGGGTGTAGCTCAGGATGTCGATCTGGTCCGGGTTGACGGCCTCGAGCGTGCGCACGCCGATGGCGTAGGGGCCGCGCCGGGCGAGCTCGGGCGCGTCGGGCCGCGCGTCGCCGTAGAAGAAATCGACCTCGTCCAGCTTGTTGCAGCCGACGCTGTGCTCGGACTTGCCTTCGTGCGGCGTGCCGCACTCGTGCAGGGCCCGGGCCGGCGTGACCGTGAGCGCGCCGGCGGCAAAACAGACCAGAGCGACCGCCAGCGCGCCCGGCAGTGACGACGGCAAAGATGTCCTGTTCATTTCCTAGAGTCTCCCCCCTTTGATTCGGCCGAGCGGGTCGGTTCGGGGCCGCCGTCTCGACCGGGATTTTCCAAGTGAGCCGTTCTGTAAATCCATGATGGCCCATTCCGGTCCCCCCGGCAATCCGCCTGGCCCTCGAAGGCCGCACACGACGCGGTGTCGCCGTGTCTCGGCGGGCGGAGAGAGAAAGTTATTTCAACACCACCCGCCGGGCTCTAGAACTGTCATATTGGAGCCTTGGACTGCGGCAGGTCGCTGATCGCTTCTACAGCTTCACCGGCTCCTAGCACCCAACAGGAAGGGAAGACCTCATGCGGTTTCTATTGTACAGCCTTATGGCTTTGATGGTGTTACAAGCCCCCGCGGCCGCGGCGGGCACGCTGGACAAGTTGCGCCAGACCGGCGTGCTGAAGGTGGGCTATAGGGAAGACGCGGCCCCGTTTTCCTACAAGTCGGAGATTGGCGAGGCCGTCGGGTACTCGGTCGATCTGTGCCGGACGATCGCGACCAGGCTGAAAGCGGACCTGGGCCTCGAGAAGCTTTCGGTCGACTATGTCCCGGTGACGACCGAGGGCCGTTTCAAGGCCATCAAGGACGGCCGTATTGACATCCTCTGCGGCGCCACCACGGCGACGCTCTCGCGGCGCGAGCTGGTCGACTTCTCGCTGCCGACCTTCATCAGCGGCGCGAGTGTTCTGCTGCGCGCTGACGGCCCCGATGGCATGAAGGCGCTGAGCGGTCACAAGGTCGGCGTGCGCGGCGGCACGACCACCGAGGAGGCGCTGCGCAATACGCTGACCAAGCTTTCGGTCGACGCCGAGGTTGTCACCGTCGCCGACCACCAGGACGGTCTGGAGCAGCTGGAGAAAGGCGCGGTCTCGGCGTACTTCGGAGATCGCGCGATCCTCATCTTCCTCGCGGCAGGAAGCAAGTCCAGGGACATCCTTCGCATTTCCGAACAGCACTTCACGTTCGAGCCCTACGCCTTGGCTTTGCCGCTCGGCGACAGCGGCTTCCGGCTGGCCGTCGACCGCACGCTGAGCCGTGTCTACCGCTCGGGCGCGATCGAGACACTGTTCAGAAGCTCGTTCGGCAAGGAGGCGAAGCCGACCGGCCTTCTGCAGGCGCTCTACGTGATCAGCACCCTGCCGGAGTAGAGCGAACCGGAGACCCCGTGCCCGGGCCCGCCCTCGCGGGAAGGCCCGGGCCGGGGACTGTCGGAAGGGGCGGCGCGGAACAGCCGTGCCGGCTGAGCTTGCCGAGGAAGGCCATGCGGCCCGGCAACGGCCGCTGGTGAGCGGGGTCGGACTGCCGATCGTGCGGAGCGCTGTCGCGGCGAAATCGGCAGCGCGCGCCCGGGCGAGATGATACCCTGACCGCTGAAGGGCGCCGTCGAGCGTCCGCGCGTTCCTTCAAGGGGGGATCCAGGTGTCGTCGGCAGCGCGCTCGATCGCCACGCTTCTGATCGGCACCGGGGCGCTGTTCCTCGGCAACGGCCTGCTGCAAACGCTGCTGCCGATCCGCGCACAGCTCGAGGCCTTCTCGACCAGCGCGATCGGCCTGATGGGCGCGATCTACTTCGCCGGTTTCGCCGTGGGTTGCCTGGTCGGACCGGCGGCGGTGAAGAAGGTCGGCCACATCCGCTGCTTCGCCGGCTTCGCCGCGCTCGCAGCGGCGGCCATGCTGGTATTTCCCATCGCCGTCAATCCGCTCGCCTGGTCGATCCTGCGCGGCTTCACCGGGCTGTGTCTCGCCGTTCTCTACATGGTGGTCGAGTCCTGGCTGAACGACCAGTCGAGTAACGAGGTGCGCGGCGGCGTGCTGTCGGTCTACATCATCGTTTCCAACGTGGTGACCATGGGCGGCCAGCTCATGGTTAACATCGACGAGCCGACGGGCTGGCTGCTGTTCTCGCTGGTAGCCATGCTGGTCGGCCTGTCGCTGGTGCCGCTGTCGCTGACAGACACCGCCGCGCCCAAGCCGATCGCCACGGCTGAGCTCAGGATCGCCCGGCTCTTCCGCTATTCCCCCGCCGGCTTCGTCGGCTGCCTGGC
The DNA here is from genome assembly GCA_029859805.1 of Rhodospirillales bacterium. Classification (GTDB taxonomy): domain Bacteria; phylum Pseudomonadota; class Alphaproteobacteria; order Kiloniellales; family JAKSDN01; genus CAMYKD01. The sequence goes on from JAOUCL010000057.1 coordinate 3,533, forward strand.
GGTCGGCATGGTCGAGGGCGCGTTCTGGACCCTCGGGCCGGTCTTCGCCCAGGGCCGCGCGCTGCCGGTCGCCGAGATCGCGCTGTTCATGGGCGCCTTCGTCGCCGGCGGCACGCTCTCGCAGTGGCCGCTCGGCCGCCTTTCGGACCACGTGGACCGCCGCTGGGTGATGGCCGGCTGCTCGCTGGGCACGGTCGGTACCGGCCTGGCGCTGGCCTTCCTGGCACCCGACAGCACGGCGCTCGCCTTCGCCCTGGCCTGCCTGCACGGCGCCTTCATGGTGCCGCTCTACGCGCTCTGCCTGGCGCACGCCAACGACTACGCCCCGAACGAGCGCCTGGTCGAGACCTCAAGCGGCCTGTTGCTGGTCTATGCCGCCGGGGCAGTGACCGGGCCGCTTGCCATCGGCCCGGCGATGGAGCGCTTCGGGCCGGGCGGCCTGTTTCTCGCCATGGCGGTGATCCTGGGGCTGTTCGCGCTGTTCCTGCTGGCGCGCATGTTGGTGCGGCCCATCGCCGCGGCCGGCGAGCGCGTCGAGTTCGTGCCCGTGCCCAAGACCACGCCTTCGGTCTACGCGCTCGAGACCGACGATTAGAGCGGATTTTTCACCGGGATTCCGCGGCAACGGCAGATTCCTTGCCACTTGCCGCTGTTCGGCCGCCCGCCATGGCCTATAGTACGGAAACCGGAGACTCGACCGCGGGACCAAGTACGGCGGCGGAAGCAGACAAAAAAAGGGGAGATGGGCGGCGATGTTCGAAATGCATTTCGAGGATGGCGATCGCATCCTCTGCCTGAAGTACACCGGGACGATAACGCCCGCGGTCTTCGAGACGCACATGCCTGAGGTGGAGGAGGCCTTCGCCCGGGTCAAGCCGAGCCGCCTCCTGCTCGATTGGCGGGGCATCGAGGATTTGGCGCCGGAGGTCGAGTCCCACCTCCTTCACGCCCGCATCCAGCACCGCGGCAGTTTCGAGCGCATGGCGATCATCGGCACCCCCAAAATGCAGGAAGAGGCGAGAAAGCTCGACGAGATCATGGAGTGCGAGGCGCGCTTCTACGAGCCCGAGGAAGAATCCGAGGCCTGGGAGTGGCTCAAAAGCGACTGACGGACGGGCCGCGCCCGTCGCACCTAGCTGACGATCAGCTCCACCAGCGCGTCCTGGTAAGCCGCGGCGCCGACCAAGAGAGCGCCGCACAACACGACGCTCGCCGCGGCGATCAGGACGATCTCGGCCGCGACGAAGCCGGCGATGGCGCGGCGGCTGCAGCCAAGGCGGAAGATCGTGACAAGCTCCTTCTCACGCAGCCGCAGGGAGAGCGCGAAGACCACCACGACCGCCAGCAGCGTCGACAAGGCAACGGTTGACCGGTGATCGGATTGACCATGCCGGCATAGGGCGAGAAGCGGTCCTGGCGCAAGCGCGGCTCCACCAACTCGAGGGTGGCCGGCAGGCGCTCGCCCGTCCCGGTGAGGATCTGGAAGGTCTCGCGCGCGAAGCGGCGCAGGCGCTCCTCCTGCGGGGCAAGCGCCGTGCCCCGGTCCTTCAGCCAGTCCTCGGGGATCAGGTCGGCGAAGGTTTCGAGATCGCCGACATAGATCTCGAGCACGACGCGGACGCGGTCGTCCATCTCTCTTCGGCTATTTGTCGGCCTTGCTCATCCTCCGTCGGTACGCGCCGGTGGCTCCTGCTCGAAGGGGTTCATTTCCGTCGCCTCGACGTCGGGCGTCTTGGTACCAGGCATCATCTCGAAACCCAGCTCGAAATGGACGAGCGTGGATTTGAGCTGCTCGTATACCTCCCGGTTGCCGTCGAGCTTGGCCTTGCCGGCCTCGATCTGCTCGTCGAACGTGGCGGCGCCCATCATGACGGTCTCAAGATCCGAGCGATCAACGGTTATGGTCAGATCTGCGTCAGCAGCCTCGTGATCCTTGATGTTGGTAAGGGTCGCGTTGCTCATCTCGACCACGAACTTTTCGCTGTTGTCCGGCGTGATCAGGTTTATCTTGAACGTCATGCCTTCGGCCTTTCGGCTATCCATGCGGATGCCGAGAAAGTCCAGGAACAGCTCGGTCGTCATGGCTCTGATGAGGTCCGGCCCGCCCGTTTTCGGCGACGCACCCTCGGGTATGCCGGACCGCAGTTCCAGTGCGGCGGCCAGGAAGCTGTTGCGCACGCTGGGGCTCTCCTGCTGGTACCCGATCTGCTCGAAGGTATCCGCGAGCATATCCTTGGCGACCTGGTTCTGCGGCTCGGCATAGACCAGCTTGTTCAGGATCTCCTGGGCATGGCGGTACTTGCCCTGGCCGTGGAGCTCCTTGCCCTTTGCCAGGATGCTTTGCGCGCCGCCCATCATCTCGACGTAGAGCGGCGCGGAGTCTTTCGGCGAGAGTGGGATCAGGGTCATCGGATTTCCATCCCAATAGCCGAGGTAACGGTTGATCACGCCGCGGCTGTTATGCTCGAACGAGCCGTGATAGCCGCGCGCGTACCACTCCTGCTGCAGGCTTTCCGGCACCTCATAAACATTGTGGATCTCGTTGACGGTCACGCCCTGGTTGGCCAGGTGCAGCACCTGGTTGTTCAGGTGGGCATACATGTCGCGCTGACCGCGCATCACCTCCTGGACGCGGGCGCTGCCCCAGCGCGGCCAGCTGTGGGAGGCAAACATCACCTCGGCCTCCTGGCCAAACCGGTAGAGCGCCTCGTTGATGTACTTCGACCAGGCAAGCGCGTCACGTACCAGGGCGCCGCGCAGCGTGTAGATGTTGTGGATCGTCCCGGTGATGTTCTCCGCCGCCCAGAACGCCTTCAGGTCCGGGAAATAGGTATTCATCTCCGCCGGCGCTTCGGTGCCCGGCGTGTTCTGGAAGATCATGCGCACGCCGTCGATGGTCAGCTCCTCGATCGGCTCTTCGATGATCACGTTCGGGGCGATCAGGCCGAGGTTTCCGGCCGCCGTGTTCTTGCCGATCGACTGATCGACGTGCCCGTAGGGGCCGGCCGGAAGCAGAACGCCGTATTGATAAAACAAGCGACGGCTCATCGCGTTTCCGGCATAGACGTTCTCCGCGATCGCATGATCCATGAACCCGACCGGAGCGATGACCTTCACCTTGCCGCTGCGCACCTCCGCCTCGTCAACAACGCCCCTGACACCGCCGAAGTGGTCGGCGTGCGAATGCGAGTAGACGACGGCGACGACGGGCCGTTCGCCCAGTCGCTCGTTGATGAAATCGAGCGCGGCCTTGGCGGTCTCCTTGGCGGTCAGCGGGTCGAAGACGATCCAGCCGGTATCGCCCTGAATGAAGCTGATGTTGGCCAGGTCGAAACCGCGTACCTGGTAGATGCCGGGAATCACCTCGTAGAGGCCGTAGTTCATGTTCAACACGGCCTGGCGCTGCAGCGACGGATGGATACTGTCGAAATCCTTGCCCAGGAGAAGGAACTCGTACTTTCCCATATCCCAGGCGACATGCCCGGCTTCGGCCATGATCTGCTTATAGGCGGGCGCGGCTATGAAGCCGTTCTTCTGCTCCTCGAAATCCTTCTCTTCGGAAAAAGGCAGCGTGGCGCGCAGCTCCCGCTGCTTCTCGATCGTGTATTTCGAGGGCAGCTTGCCCTTCGGGTGGAAATGCTGAGGCTGCTGGGCCGACGCCGGTCCGGCCTGCCCCATGGTGAACAGAAAGGCCGCCATCAGTGCGGCCACGCCGAGTTCTGTTTTGCGCTTCAAGGCTCTCTCCTCCGATCGTTGTTTTGCTCTCAGAATTGAAGTGACGTTTGGCTCCCATCGGTCGGCGGTGCCGCGCGAGCGGAAGGGCTGCCGACGGCATCGGACAGGATCAAGCGGCCATGCTTGCCTTGGTCAGAACTTGTAATTCACATTGAACGCGATCATGAGGATGCGGTTGTCCTCGTATTCGCCCTTCAGGATGGCCGAATCATCGATTCTCGCCTCGCCCAGGTCGATATACTCGAAGGCCCCGCCGACGTTCACGCGTTCGCTCCACTGGTACTGAGCGCCGATGGCATACCGGATCTGCCGGTCCATCGGCAGGTAGGCCGTCCTGTTGCCGTCTGAGACGGGTGACGTGTCATAGGTGATGCCGGCCTGCAGCAGCCAGTCTTCCGTCGGGCGATAATGGACGCCACCGCTGAAATGGTAGGTGTCTTTCCACTCCGTGGGGATGTCGGCACTGCCTGCTTGTGTCGAGACCAGTAACTTGTCCATATTGCTCCAGTCTTCCCAGCCGACGGTGCCGAGCAGCGCCCATTGGTCGTTGAGCTCATGGTAGGCACCGACCCGCACCAGCTGAGGAAAGGTAAACTCGAGATCCGAACTGGTGGAGAAGGCGGGACCCCCGCCTGTATTGATGTCCAGGTCACCGGAGAATTTCGGTTCAATCTTCGAGGCATAGATGACACCGACCCGCGTTTGCGGGCTCAGCTCGAGTAGCGCCCCGAAGTTGTAGCCAAATGCGAAGTCATCGCCGTCGACCTTTACCTTGCCCGCTCCGCCGACTGGAGGGTTGACGGGGGGCGCGGCCAGCTTGTAGGTGAGATCCGCGTACATCACCATGGCCCCGGCACCGAGCGACAGCCAATCGTTCACCCGGTAAGCGACGCTGGGATTGGCGGTCAAGGTCAGAAGCTCGATCTCCTGAACCGAATAGCGCCCGGCCCAGCTGTTGTCGGGATCGAGAGCTGCGCCGGAAATCGAAAACACGCTCATACCGAGTTTCAGGTCGTCGGTGACGCTCAATACGCCGTGGCTTCCCAGGAGCGGTGCCAAGCCCGCTTGATCACCGCCATTGCCGCCAGCAAAGGGCGTGTCGGAATCGGTATCGAACTCGGTTTGCCCTATCAGAAGCCCGGCGCCCAGCGCCACGTGATGGCCATCGAGCCGCGTCATGCCGGCAGGATTATGAAAGGCGAAGTTTGTCGAGGCGTCGTTCGCGACGGCCTCGGCTCCAGCTCCCGCAGCCCCCATGCTCGGCGTCGCGAACTCGTTGAGATAGAGGCCGCCGGCCCGCGCCCCGCCCGCGGCCAAAAGAGCCGATATCAGGCCGAGCAATATGACGGTACATCGAATTCGCGCGGACACATCGGCAGTCACCGGGCCGCGGCACAGTCTCCGTCGGATCATTCGAATGGCCCCCTTGCCCCATCTGCGCCCACCGCACAGCTGCATCCAGGTTCGCCCGGCCACCCGGGACGAACCTGGAGCAGACAATGAGATCGAGGTCGCCGGTCAGGCGTTCGGCGCCTGACCGGTCAAGCCGTCACTGGCGCTTCTCTTTCAACCTCGTCACCAGGTCGTCAATCATCCCGATGATGGCTTTCTTGGACTCCGTGCTCTCTCCGCCCGCCGACGGCTCGGCCTGCGGCTGGACCCCGAACATGCCGTTCGAGTAGAGGGTGATCGGGAACACGCCCAGCTTGTCGACCACCTGACGGACGTTCTGGTTGTCGGTGACGATATTCTCCTTGCCCAGGGCGGCGTTGAACCTGAGCTCGACCATGGACACGCAGTTCACGCCGAACTTCTTGCCGGAAACGCCCAAGGTGGCGACCAGGAGGCTCTGGTCGCTCTGCTGTATGCCGATCTCGCCGAGCTTGTCGGTCAGACGCGCAGAATAGGCCGCCGGGTCCTCGAGGTTGCACTTCTTCGCGCCCTCGGAGAAGCTCACCAGGATCGTCTTGTAGCCGGTGATCTCCTTGGGCACGCTGGTCTGAGTCTGCGCCCACGCCCCAGTCGAGAGGGCACAACAGGCCAAAGCCAGAATTAATCGTCTCATCTTTCCTTCTCCCTTTCCATCATTGTCGTCAAGAACGCTACCCCCACACACGCCAAGATCGAATAGCACATCCCGCTCGATAATAAAATCCCAAAATATCTTAGGAATTCAGTCGCTGATCTCGATGAATGACAGTATAATCGAAATGACGGCCCAAAAAAGAGCTTGACAGGCATTCGCCATTTACCCACGCACGAAGATGTGCGAACCTCGCGGGCATGAGGGTATGGGCGGCAGTTCTGGTGGCCACGCTGGCCGGGTGCGCAGGCGCGCAGAATGCGGGTCGGGCCGAGCCGTACTGGGTCGGCGAGTACCGCGGGCAGTACAAACCCTTTGCCGCCTGCGTAGAGCGCGGCACGCCGCAAAGGGCGGCCTTGCGTACGCTCTACGACGACGAGGCCAAGACGGCCGATCTGATCGTCTCGCCGCCGCCCTACTCCGCCATCGCCGACCATGAGATCACGGTGGCGCAGGCGGAGACGGATAAGGTGCGGGTCGTCTTCCGGCGCAGGACCGCGATGGACTTCGGCCAAACCGAGCAGCACGTGAGGTTCATAGCCGGGGTCTGCGGGAAAGCCGCCTAACCCAGGGTTGTCACCGGCTCCCTGCTGGGCGCAGCTATGTTCCGGCCACGAGCGGCGCGGTCAGGCGACGGAGCGTCGCGATCACGCTCAAGGGGGTGATGCGGCCGGTGCGCGGGTTCTCCTCCGAGGGCACGTTCTCGATGGTCATTCGAAAGCGGGCGCTGTCGGCCTCGACCTCGATCGTATGGGTGTTGCGGGTCACGGCCGGATCGGCCCAGATCTCCAGGCGTGTCTCGTCGGGGCCGATGCCGGCGAGGCTGAGCGCCGCGGCGACGTTGACGTTGGCCGGGAAGCCCCGGGCGCCCTCGCGGGCATTACCGTCGAAGACCTTGAGCGGCGCCGTCAGGCCGTCGAGCCCGATGCCGCGCTCCACCAGATAGGGCGCGCCCGCGAGGCCGCCCGGCGGCTTGCGGGTGACCAGCGTGACGCTTTCGATCGTCCCTTCCGCCGCGGCGCGCACGGCGTCCAGGCCGAGCAGGGCGCCGCTCGGCACGACGATGCGCGCGCCGGTCTCCTTCGCCCGCTCGACCAGGTCCAGGCGCGGCAGCAGGGCGCCGACGCTGACCGGCACGAAGACGCGGCCTTTGTCGATCGCGGACTCGGCCAGAGCGGCAAAGACCGCGGCCGGGGCGCATTCGACGACGACCTTGGCGCGCTCGGCCAGTTCCTCAAGATCGACCACCGGCACCGGCGTCGCGAAGCCCGCCATCTTGCCCTGCGCCTTGTCGCGGTCCCGCGCGGCCACGGCGACCAGCCGCAGGCCGTCGATGCCCGCGTCCAGACGCCGCGCCACCGGCAGGCCGATGGCGCCAAGACCGCCGACGGCGACGGACAAGGCCTCGCGCGCGCCGGCCACGGCGGGCTATTCTCCGTTCCCGATCGTGGTCCGTGTCACCGCGCCCAGCGCGGCGCCCGGGGCGCGCAGGCGGCGCCAGAGGACGAAGAGGCCCGCGGCGACGAAGAGCGCGCCGCCCGCCATCGGCCAGCCCACGGTGATCCAGAAGGGCGCCGAGACGGCAACCAGGCCGACGGGCAGGAAGAAGCGCACCCAGGGGGCGGCCCCGTGGCGCTGGCTGAACGGGAAGACCAGCGAGATCGCGGCCAGGATCAGGAAGAACAGCGAGATCGGCCGGGTGAAGAAGACCCAGGGGTCCGGGTTGCTCATATAGGCCCGGTTCAGGTTCAGCTCGGCGATCGTGCCCAGCACCACGCCGATGATCATGGGCGCCAGCGGGAAGCCGAACTTCTTCATCACATAGCCCAGCACGCCGAAGCCGAACAGCACCCAGATGTCGAACACGATGTTGTTGAGCGCGAAGACGCCGATCGCACAGAAGAACAGGATGGTCGAGGCCAGCACGTACTTGGGAATCTTCGTGATCTTCAGGAAGACCCTGAGGCCCACGGCCTGCAGCGCGATCATGACGAAGTGGGCGACGAAGAAGGCCATGAAGATGCCGTAGGCGAGCATCGGCTCCTCGGTGATGAAGGTCGGGCCCGGCACCACGTTGTGGATCAAGAGCGCGCCCAGCATGATCGCGGTCACGATGTCGCCGGGAATACCCAGCGCCATCATGGTGATCAGCGCGCCGCCGGCCGTGCCGTTGTTGGCCGCCTCGGAGGCGATCACGCCGTCGGGGATGCCGGTGCCGTACTTTTCGGGATGCTTCGAGGCCTTCTTCGACTGGTCGTAGCTGAGCACGTTGGAGATCGTGCCGCCGGCGGCCGGCAGGGCGCCGATGAAGACCCCGATCAGCGACGAGCGGATCAGGTTGAGCGGCTGGCGGAAGATCGTCCGGATCGCCTCCCAGTGCTCGATCTTGATGGTCTCGGCCTTGGCCTCGATGAGCGCGCTCTGTGCCCCCTCCTTGCGCTCCACGTCGCTCAGCAGCTGGCTGAAGGCGAAGAGCCCGATCAGCACCGGCAGGATCGAGAAGCCCTGGTTGAGGTCGTCGATGCCGAAGGAGAAGCGCGAGGTGGCGGTGATCGCGTCCTCGCCGACCATCGCCAACAGCAGCCCGAGCACGCCGGCGATGCCGCCCTTGAGCAGGGATTCGCCCGACAAGCTGGCGATGATGGTGAGCGCGAAGACGATCAGCGCGAAATACTCCCAGGGGCCGAACCACAGCCCGATCAGGGCAAGCGGCGGCGCGAAGCTCATGAGCAGCACAGCCCCGATCAGACCGCCGAAGAAGGAGGACCACACGCCCACGCCGAGCGCGAGCCCGGGATGGCCCCGCCGCGCCAGCGGAAAGCCGTCGAAGGTGGTCGCGACCGACGAGGGCGTGCCCGGAATGCCCAGGAGCGTGCCCGAGATGAGCCCGCCCGAGAAACCGCCGACGAAGACCCCCAGCATGGTCGAGAGCCCCTCGACCGGGCTCATGCCGAAGGTAAACGGCAGGGTCAGCACGATCGCCATGGTGATCGTGAAGCCGGGAATGGCCCCGGCCACGATGCCGGCCAAGGTGCCGACCGTGATCAAGGCGAGAAGCTTGAACTGGAAGACCTGAACGAAGGCCCCGAGTACGTTTTCCAACATCGCGCGCCGCTACCCCCGTGCCGCGTCTACCAACCGCTCAATAGAAGATATCGCCTTCCGGCAGAAGGACGACCAGGACCCAGCGGAACATCACCCAGAGAAAGAGGACGACACCGGCCGAGACCAGGGCGTGCTGGATCATCTTCCGCCAGCTCCGGGGCCCCAGGAACGCCTGCATGGCGAAGAGGAACAGAAAGCCGGAGAGCATGTATCCGATCGGCTCCAGCAGGGCCACAAACAGAAAGAACAGCAGGAACGAGACGATCACGTTCCGGTAGTCGGCGAACCACGCGCCGAAACTCCGCCGGGCCGGAGCGCCGGCCGGCGCCCCCCGCGCGCGCAGGTCGCCGATCAGGCCGTGCAGGAACAGCGCCGCGGAGAGCGGCGTCAGAAGCACCAGAAGGACGGTCGGAAAGAACGCGGCGCCCGCCGACCCGAACAGGGGCTCCGGTATCTCCTGGGTCTGCAGGAACATGATCCCGCAGAACACGAGCAGGACCACTCCGATCCCGGTATCGGAACGTATGCGCATGCCGGACCTCGCCGCTCGACGGGCGCGCGGAGAGCCCTCTCCCCGCGCGCCCGATTTCAATTGCCTCCTTGACCTTAAGAGGCTTTTTTGCCCTTGAAGATGCCGATCTTCTTGGCCAGGCCCTCGATCTCCTCGGCGCTCTTCGTCAGGAAGGGCACGAAGTCGGCGCGGCTCTTGAAGGTCGGGACCGTACCCTTGCCTTCCAGGCTCTTCGTGAGCTCGGGGTTCTGCATGGACTTAGCGAAGGCCGCCTCGTACATGTCGAGGATCTCCTGCGGCGTGCCCTTGGGCGCGAAGACGCCGCGGCTGATCCCGGTGACGATGTCGTAGCCCTGCTCCCTAAGGGTCGGCAGGTCCGGTAGACGAGGATCGCGCTGTTCGGTGGCGATGCCGAGGCCCTTGAGATCGCCCGTCTTGAACAGCTTCTGGGCCGCCGTGATGTTCAGCTCGCCGAGCTGGACGTGGCCGCCCATCATGGCGGTCTTGCGCTCGGCGGTGCCTTCGTAGCTGACGATCTTTAGCTTGATGCCGGCGGCGTCCTCGACCGCAGCCGCCAGGAAGTGGCTGGTCGAATTGAGCGTCGCCCCGATCAGCACCTCGCCCGGGTGCGCCTTGGCGTAGGCGACCATCTCGGCCATGTTGTTCCAATCGACCTTGCCGCTGGCGCCGACGATGGCGGGGGTGAAGGTGAGCAGCACGATGGGCTCGTAGGCGAAGTAGTTGAAGTCGGTCTTGCCGGTCACATAGGTCGTCTGCAGGGAATCGTGGCCGGCGAAGATGGTACAGCCGTCGGGCCGGGCCTCCTTGGCCACCTTGGCGCCCTTGGAGCCGCTCTGCCCCGCGATGTTCTGGATGACGATGTCCTTGCCCAGGTGCTTCTGGGCCTCGAGCGCCACCTCGCGGAAGATGATGTCCGTGCCGCCGCCCGGCTTCCAGGGCACGATCAGCTTGACCGCCTGGCAGGGCAGGTCGACCGCCGCGCCGGCCGAAACCGGCAGCACGGCCAGCATCGCGGCCGCGATGCAGGACTTGACGATAATGCGAATTGTCACCTGTTCCTCCTCCTCGTCTGAATACCGTTGTCGTTGACGACGTGTTATGTCCCGGGGGCTTCGGCCGTGCCTGGCCCCACCCCACCTCCAGGGGCAGATTCGCCCCTGACGGGAGGTATTGCCGACAATTCTAACCCGGTTGTGGGGACGAGTCTATTTGGCCACACCGGGCCGGGTCCGGCCGTCGGACGAACTACGAGAGGACGCCTTCCAATGTCTTTCGAATCGGGCGAATTCCGCCAGGCCCTGGGCTGCTATCCGACCGGCGTCGCCGTCGTGACCGCACTGGGGCCGGACGGCGCGAGGCTCGCCATGACGGCCAACTCCTTCACCTCCGTCTCGCTGGCGCCGCCGCTGGTCTCCTTCTGCCTGGACCGCGCCTCGGTCTGGTTCGGGGCCTTCCAGGCGGCCGGGCATTTCGCGGTCAACGTGCTGCGCGAGGACCAGGCGCATCTGTCCGACGACTTCGCCCGGATCGAGGGCGGCTGCTGGCAGGGGCTCGACACCGTGACCTGGCGGACCGGCTGCCCGATCCTGAAACACGCCTTGGCCGCCTTCGAATGCCGGGTCCACGCCCGTCACCCGGCCGGCGACCACGTGATCCTGGTCGGCGAGGTGCTGGGCATCGCGTCCGACGGGGGCGGCGCCCCCCTGGCGTTCTTCCGCGGCGGCTACCGCCGGCTGGCCGGTGAGGGCTGAGCGGCCGCGCCTGACACCATAACACCCTCATCCCGCCATGGTTTGGTCGCGTTTCCGGGGTCTCTGGGAGGCGGAGGCCGAAACATGCAGGACGATCCCAAACCTGGCCCGAGAGGCCGCAGGAGCGAACCGCGCAGGTGCCTGATGTGCCGCGAGACCTTCAGGTCCGATGGGCCGCACAACCGCATCTGCCCGAAATGCAAGCTGACCCGTACCTGGCGCAGCGGCGGCGTCGACGGCACCACGCATGACCTGAAGCGCCGGATTTGAAGGCGGCCGGCGGCCCGAGGCCAAGGACAGTAGTGCGGGACCCTTCGCTTTCGTCTAACATCTCCCGCCAGTGGGCCTTGGCGAAGAGGCGAAGCGGGGACTCTCATGACAAAGAGCAGCTTCTGGCGGCGGCTGGCCTGTTCCGCGCTGCTCGCGCTCTGCCTGGGCGCGCCGACGGCGGCGAGCGCGGCCGAGAGCGATTCCGCCGCCGCGCCGCTGGAGCTTCCCGAGACGCTCACGCCCGAGCAGGTCGACGGCATCCTGGCCGGGCTGACCGACGCCCAGGTGCGCCAGCTCTTGTCCGGCGAGCTGCGCGGGCGCGCCGAGCGCCAGGCCGCGGGCGAGCAGAGCGGCAACGGCGGCCTGGGAGTGCTCCTGCTGCGAGTCCGCCTCGGCCTGGAGCGCCTGGCGGACACCCTGCGCCGGCGCGGCGCCCAGGTCGCCATGGGCTTCTCCCTCGTGCCCGGCGCGCTTACGACAAGCATCGACAAGGTCTCCGGCGGCGGGGGCCTGGCCGGCTTCCTGCTGCAGACCGCCATGCTGCTCGGCCTCCTGGCGCTCGGCACGGCTGCCTACTGGGGCGTGCGCCGCCTCGCCGCGCCGGTACGCGGGCGCATCGAGGCCCAGGCCGGCGAGAGCCTGTTCGACCGGCTCTGCGGTGCGGCCTTCCGCAGCGTTTTCGACCTGCTGGCGATCGGCGCCTTCACCGTCGTCGCCTTCGGGCTGGCGGTCCTGCTGTTCGACCACGAAGGGCCCGACCGCACATTCGTGATCACCTACCTGACCGGCGCTCTGATCACCCACGGCGCGGCCCTGGTGTCGCGCTTCCTGCTGGCGCCCTACACGCCCGCCCTGCGCCTGGCACCGCTGGGGGACGGGGCGGCGCGCTTCCTCTTCCGCTGGTCGGTGCTGCTGGCCGGCGTCGCGGTCTTCTCCTGGCTGACCGCCGGCCTGTTGATCCTGACCGGCATGGCGCTCGAGGCGCACCTGATGATTGTCCTGATCACCGGCACGATCATGATCGTCCTGCTGATCGTCATGATCCTGCAGGCCCGCAAGGCGGTGGCCGCGGCGATCCTCGGCGCCGGTTCCGCGGCGGTCCGAGGCGAGGAGGCGCCGGCCGAAGCCGAGGATGCGGATGGACTGACGCCGCTGCGCGTCCAGTTCGCGGCCACCTGGCACGTCTTCGCCATTCTCTACGTCGCCGTGATCTGGCTGCTCTGGGCGATGAGCATGCTGGCGCGCGGCCCCTCGACGATCTGGGCGGCCACCGCCTCGGTCGGCGTCATCATGCTGTTCCCCGTGCTCGACCGCGCCTTCGGCCGCATCCTGCAGGACATGCTGGACGGCGGCGGAGCGGAGACCGGAGCCGAGGCTGGAGCGCCGGGGCCGAACACCGCCGGCGTGATGCGGCGCGGCCTGCGCGTCGTCCTAGTGCTCGGGCTCGGCGCCGTCGTGCTGCAGCTTTGGGGCGTCAACCTGTCCGGCGAGATGGGCGCCCAGGCGCAGGGCGCGCTGGTCGAGGCCAGCTTCGACGTCGCCGTCGCCCTGCTGCTCGCGTACGTCGGCTGGCAGCTGATCAAGGTCGGGATCGACCGGCGGCTGGTGCCGCGCGAGGTGAACGGCGTGCTGGTCGAGCCGAACGCCCGCATGAAAACCCTGCTGCCGCTCGCCCGCAAGTTCTTCGTCGTCGTGCTGGTGGTGATGACCGTGATGCTGCTGCTCTCGGCGCTGGGCGTCAACATCGGTCCGCTCTTGGCCGGCGCCGGGGTGGTCGGCATCGCCATCGGCTTCGGCGCCCAGACCCTGGTCCGCGACGTCATGTCGGGCATCTTCTTTCTGATCGAGGACGCGTTCAGGGTCGGCGAATACGTCGAGATGGGCGACCTGCGCGGGGAGGTCGAGGCCATTTCGCTGCGCTCGCTGCGCCTGCGCCACCACCGCGGCCCGGTGCACACGATCCCTTTCGGCGAGCTGCGCTCGATCACCAACCACAATCGCGACTGGGTGATCTACAAGATGTCCTTCCGGGTGCCCTTCGACACCGACATCGACAAGGTCAAGAAGCTGATGAAGCAGGTCGGCGCCGAGATGATGGCGGATGCGGACCTGGGGCCCAGGCTGATCGAGCCGCTGAAGTCCCAGGGCGTCGTCGAGATTGACGATTCGGCCATGATCATCCGCGTCAAGTTCATGTGCCTGCCGCGCGAACAGTTCATCCTGCGCCGCGAGGCCTACAAGCGCATCAAGGCCGCCTTCGAGGCCAACGGCATCGAGTTCGCGCGCCGCAAGGTCGAGGTCCACGCGGCGCCGAGCACCCCGGCGAGCGAGCCTGCGCAGGCCGGCGCGGCGGCCGCGGCCGTCGCGGGGGGTTCCACCACGGCCTAAGTCAGCAGGGGCCAAAGGCCGTCCCACAGCAGCTTGACCCCGGTCACGAGCAGCATGCCGTAGCAGAGGCGATAGAACAGCTCGTGGCCGACCGGCCCGTGTAGCCGCACGCCGAGCCAGATGCCAAGCGGCGCCAGCGGCGCCAGGATCAGCGCGGTCAGCAGGTTGTCGGGCGAGAACTGGCCGAGCCAGCCGTAGGGCACCAGCTTGACGTAGTTGATCACGAAGAAGAACACGACCGTAGTCCCGACATAGAGTGTCTTGTCCATGCGCTGCGGCAGCAGAAAGAACTGCACCGGCGGGCCGCCCGCGTGCGCGACGAAGCTGGTGAAGCCGGCCAGCGCCGAGGCCAGGCCGCCGACCAGCCGGCTCGGCCGGGCCGGGCGGAGCGAGACGCGCCGGGCGAAATGGTGCAAGGTGAAGCCGATGGCGATCGTGCCGATCAGCAGCCGTATCATGCCGTCGTTGAGGTAGCGGAAGGTCAGGGTGCCGATCAGGATCCCGACCAGTGCGCCGGGCACCATGATCGCGATGTTGCGCCGGTCCCAGGTGTTGCGGTAGGCGCGCAGCCCGAAGATGTCCATCAGGCAGAGGATCGGCAGCATGATCGCCGCGGCCTGGACCGGCGATACGAAGAGCGCCATGAGCGGCACCGCCATGACCCCGAGGCCGCCGCCGAACCCGCCCTTGGAGATCCCGGCCAGCAGCACGGCGGGCACGGCGGCGAGGTAGAACCAGGGATCGGTGATCGGCATGGATCACTCTAACCGGTTCCGCTCCGCCCCGTGAAGCCGGCGCAGACGGCAGGGCAATCGCTTTGGACGGGCAACGTTCCTCCTCCCCCCTTGCGGGGGAGGACCGAGGAGGGGGGACAGGCCCATTCGATCGCAATGACACTTCCGAGCGCGGTGCGAGCGGTCTTGACCACCCCCATCCAAACCTTCCCCCGTCGAGGGGGAAGGCTTTGTGCCGTTCGAGCAATGGCCCTGGCGCTTTGCCGTTCCGCGCGCCGGCCGGCCTTGCTAGACTTGAGCTCGCTACGGAGGGGTCCGCGATGGACGACGTCACGATCAGGATCGAAGAGGTCTATGTGCCGGCCAAGCACCGGCGCGACCTGGACCCGGCGGCCGTCGACGCGCTCGCCGAAAACATTCTCGAGGTCGGCCTGCAGACGCCCATCAGCGTGCGGCGCGACGGCGAGCGCTTCGTCCTGGTCAACGGCGTGCACCGCCTGGAAGCCTGCAAGGCGCTCGGCGAGGAGACCATCACCGCGATCGTGGTGCGCGCGCCCCAGCATTAGGCGGAAGCAGCCTGACGTCCCGCGATTCGCCACCAGGAAGCGCCTGGCGAAAGTCCAGGGCGCGGGCAGCTCCAGCCATAAAGCCAAGGGAGATATCCGGAATGTCGAAAGTGCTCTTTGAGAAGACGGGCCGGATCGGCCGGATCACGCTGAACCGGCCGGAGGTCATGAACGCGATCGACGACGAGGTTCCGGCCCTTCTGTCGGGCGCGGTCGCCGCCGCCAACGGGGACCCCGGCATTCATGTGATCGTGCTCTCCGGCAAGGGTCCCGCGTTCTGCGCGGGGTACGATCTGACCTACTACGCAGGGGGCGAAGGGACCGGCCAGGCGACGCAGGACATGCCCTGGGACCCGATGAAGGACTTCGCCTTCATGGCCCGCAACACCGATCATTTCATGTCGTTGTGGCGCTCGCACAAGCCGGTGATCTGCAAGGTGCAGGGCCATGCGGTCGCCGGCGGCTCGGATATCGCGCTCTGCGCCGACATGATCGTCATGGCCGAGGATGCGACGATCGGCTACATGCCCGCGCGGGTCTGGGGCTGTCCGACCACGGCAATGTGGGTCTACCGGCTCGGGCCGGAAAAGGCCAAGCGCATGCTCTTCACCGGCGACAAGATCGACGGCCTCGAGGCCGAACGCCTTGGGCTGGTCCTGAAAGCGGTTCCGTCCGATGCGCTCGACGCCGAGGTCGAGGCACTGGCCGAGCGCATGGCGTCGGTTCCCGTGAACCAGCTGATGATGCAGAAGATGGTGATCAACCAGGCCATCGAGGCGATGGGCCTGGCCAACACCCAACGCCTCGCCACGCTGCTGGACGGCATCGCCCGCCACTCCCCGGAAGGCATCAATTTCAAAGAGCGGGCCGAGGCGGTCGGCTGGAAGAAGGCGGTCGATGAAAGGGATCGCGGCCTCTACGACTGGACGGAGGACCGGCCGACCGACGCGCCGCGGTAGCCGATCGCCATGCGCGCGGCGCCGCCGCACCCTGGCGCTCGCCGCCTCACTCCAAAAAACGCACGCCCAGCTTGCTGCGGTAGCGCCAGCAGACATGGCAGCGATAGCTCGGGCCGTGCTGGATCTTCAGGGTGAAGACGTCGGGACAGCGCAGCGCGTCTTCGGGCTGCAGCGCGGCGCCCTGGTCGGACAGATTGAGGACGACGCAGTCCATGGTGCAGGTCGCCGCCCGGTAGACGACCCGGCCGGCCTTGATGACGTTGCCCCGGGCCCCGCGCCGGCGCTCGGGCACCGGCGGGGCCGGCGGCGCCTCCTCCCGGGGCGCGTCGCTGGACGGGTCGGCGGGCGGGTCGGCGGGCGGCGCCGTGACCAGCCGGGCGCGCTCCCGCGCGGCGTCGATGCGGGCGGCCAGCTCCTTTTTGCCATAGGGCTTGATCAGGTAGTCGACGACGCCCAGGCTGAGGCCCTTGACCGCCTCGTCCCTTTCGACCAGGCCCGATTGCAGGATGACCGGCGTGTCCAGCCCGGCCGCGCGGATCTGCTGGAGCACCTCGTAGCCGTCGATGCCCGGCAGCATGACGTCGAGCAGAACCAGGTCGTAGGTCCCGCGCAAGGCCAAGGCCGCGCCGGCCTCGCCGCGCGACACCCAGTTGTGCTGGTGGCCAAGCGCGAGGAGCATCAGCTCTATGCCCCTGGCGGTCTCTTCGTCGTCCTCGATCAGAAGCACGTTCATCGGCCGTTCCTGCGGGGCCCCCTGGCGCCTTGCCCGCCCGGGGCGAGGCTCGCACCCAAGTGTAAACAAACCGACAAGGCCCGGCCCCCCGGGGAACTTCGGATTAATCGCTGGACGCCGGCCCCGCCCTGGGGCAAGCAGGGCGGGCCGCAAGGGAGAGCCGCCCTTTATGGAGCCTACCGTCGCCCTTCTAGTGCTCGTCTCGGCGACGATGCATCCGATCTGGAACGCGCTGGCCAAGCGCGACGAGGCCCCCGAGTTGGTGTTCTTCTCCCTGCTCCTGCTGACCACCGCGTTTGGCGGCGGCCACGCGCTCGTGGTCGGCGAGGACCTGTCGATCGGCCGGGCCTGGCCGTTTCCCCTGATCTCGGCGGCCGGGCTCTCGCTCTACGGCATCGCCCTGGTGCTGACCCTGCGACGCGGCGACCTGTCGGTCTACTACCCGATCATCCGCTCCTCGCC
>JAOUCL010000275.1 GCA_029859805.1 Rhodospirillales bacterium
AACAAGCCGTTCTGCGACGGCACCCACGCCAAGATCGGCTTCACCAGCGAAAAACAGGCCGAGCGCGTCCCCGACCACCGCGACAGCTACGCCGGCGCGCGGATCACGATCCACGACAACCGGGGCCTCTGCGCCCATGCCGGGGTCTGCACCGAGCGGCTGGCCGCGGTCTGGCGCATGAACCAGGAGCCCTGGATCAACCCCGACGGCGCCGAGGTCGAGGCGATCATAGAGACGATCGGGCGCTGCCCCTCCGGCGCGCTCGCCTATACGCTCGGCGGCGCCGAGCACCGGGATCTGGACCAGCCGCCGGCAATCCAGGTGACCAGGGACGGTCCCTACCGCGTCACCGGCGGTGTCGACCTGAAAGGCCAAGCCTGGGGCGAAGGCACATCGCGCGAGCACTACACCCTCTGCCGCTGCGGCGCCTCCAAGAACAAGCCGTTCTGCGACGGCAGCCATTGGCATGCCGGTTTCAAGGCCGAGTGACGGGCCGGGAGGAAGACGGCAGATGAGCAGCGGATGGCGGGATTTCCCCTTCAAGATCGAGGTATCCGCAGGCGACAAGAAGGCGTTCTGCATGTGCGGGCTGTCGAAGAACGGCCCCTTCTGCGACGGCTCGCACAAGGCGACCGACGTCACGCCGCAGGTGGTCGCCTTCGACGAGGACCAGACGCTCTTCGTCTGCGGCTGCCGGCAGTCGGCCAAGCGGCCGTTCTGCGACGGCACGCACAGGACCTTGCAGGCGAGCGACGCAGATTCGGATAGCGCACACTGGCACAAGGTCGTGGAACGCGGCGTGCTGGGCGAGCGGCAGCCCAGGGTCGCCGCCGCTGGGGGGCGGAGTCTGGCGCTGTTCCGCGTCGACGGCGGCTATTTCGCCCTGGCCAACGACTGTCCGCAGGATGGCGGGTCGCTGGGCGAGGGCAGGGTCGACGCAGAGGGCTATCTCTGCTGCCCCCGGCACGGCCGGGGCTTTCGCCCGGCTGACGGCAAGGGCACCCACGAGGCCGACGTCGAGACCTTCCCGATCGAGGTCCGCAAGGACGGGGTCTACGTCCTGGTCGAGGCGGCGGCCGATGCGAAGCCACGGTCTCGGACGTGAGGGTCGAGGTCCCGACCGATCCCGAGTTGATCTGAGCCCCGCTCGCAAGCTCGCGGTTGCGCCCGCGCGGCGCCTGGGGCAAAAGGACGGGGTGGCCGGACCTCCCGGCGCCTCGCGGGCGTGGCGGAACTGGTAGACGCAAGGGACTTAAAATCCCTTGAGCTTCGGCTCGTGTGGGTTCGAGTCCCACCGCCCGCACCATAGCCCGAACGGCTTTGAGAACTATACTTGGCTCCCACAAACCCGGTTGAAGGTTTACGGTCTGTGAATCAGCGCCCCGCATACCGCATTCGGGACATGCGGTAGCCCCTCCCAGATTGACCACAAAACCAGGGCGTGCGCTTCCGGTGCGCGTGCTGGCGGCGCATGCCTTGCCGCAACCTACGAGATAAACGGGCTCTCGGGGCAAGGGGATAATCAATGTTGGAAAGTATTGAGAAATACCGTACTGTTCATATTGACATTCCGTTGCATCGGGCATCCTGGTTGTCCCCGTGGGAGGCGATTGGTTAATCTGATGCAATGTGGCAGCGGTCGAACTTCGCATCGGGCGGGGCGTAGAAGCGGAGGAGCTTGAAATGGTTAGGGGTTTCCTGCTCGCTGGGGCGTTCAGTGCCGGCATCTCCATGGCGGGCTGTCAAAGCGCACAGGAGCACGCGGCGGATGTCGAAGCCGCGAACGCGGATGCAAACCGATTGACCGTCGGAACCGTCCAACGAGAAATTCGCGTCGGGATGTCCGGCGGCCAGGTGGCAAGCGTTCTCGGCTCGCCGAATATTGTCACGACGGACGAGAAGCGGCGAGAGGTCTGGGTCTATGACCGAATCTCGACGACGCGCGCCTATTCAACAAGCTCCGGTGGCGTGTCCGCCCTGATCCTCGGGGGAGCGCTGGTTGGTGACGGCCTGATCGGTGGGGCGGGCAGTACCGGGTACAGTGCCGGCGCCGGGGCGGCGGCTACGACGCAAAAGACACTTACGGTCGTCATAAAGTTTGACGGACAGGGGCTGGTTCGTGACTTTGCCTACCATACATCGACCTTCTGATCGCACCGCAGGAATTTCCGTTGGATTGTTGCGTCTGGCGGCCCTAATCGTTGGTGCTATCTTGGTCGGGGCATGTCAACAGACGATCCCGAAGGAAGCCCTCCAACTTTCGCCAGATTCGCTGGAGCGACGCCAAGCGCAGACACGCGTCTTCGAAACCGAGGACGAAGCTCAAGTTCTTTCTGCTTCAGCCGCTTTACTGCAGGATCTGGGCTTCACTTTGGACGAGAGTGAGGTCGATCTGGGTGTCATCGTCGGATCCAAAAAACGCGACGCGACTGAGGCCGGACAAGTAGCTCTCTCAATCGTGATGGCTGCTTTATTCGGGGTGCAAACGCCCTGGGACGACGAGCAGAAAATCCGCGCCTCGGTAATCACCCGAAAGATCGAGGAGCGAAACGGTTACGCGGTCCGGTTGACAATGCAACGCATAGTCTGGGATACGCAGGGTCGAATCTCGAGGACCGAGCCTCTGGATGAGTCCGAGATGTATCAGGAGTTCTTCGACAAGCTCTCCAAGGCGGTCTTCCTCGAGGCGCAGGAGCTGTGAGCCATGAACGCTAGAACGGCAATACAATGCATGCTTGTGGTCTTGCTGGGTTTCGTGAGTGCCGGTTGTCAAATGGACTCTCGCAAGCAAGCCCTGGCGACGACCGAAAGCCAGGTCGCGCTGCGGCAGATTCAGACACGGGCTTTCGACACCACCAATCGTCAATTGATGCTTCGAACCGTTATCGCGACGATGCAAGACCTCTCATTTGTGATCGACAAGGCGGACGCCACGCTAGGATCGGTCAGCGGCACAAAGCTCGACGGCTACCAACTGCGAATGTCGGTGACGGTTCGTCCCCGAGGCCAGACCCAGCTCCTGGTCCGGGCCAATGCGCAGTACAACATAACGCCGGTAGAAGACCCCGAGCCCTATCAACAGTTCTTCACGGCACTCGAAAAATCCGTATTCCTGACCGCTCATAACGTAGACTGAACGTCTTGGGGATCGGCCTTTGCGTTTGATTTTTCTGCTCCCCGCCTGCGTCGTCTACTTGCTGATCGGCTGCCAGAACTCGCAGGACGGAGCATTCGAGGCTGCCGACCGAAAATTCGCGACCTCGGAAGAAGCGCTTGGACACGAAGCGTTTCTTCTCGATCGAAGTCTCGAGCTGGTGAAGCCGCTTGACAGACCGATTGGCCGCTCTGTTACCTAGATCATTCCGTCACAGGAAGACATTAGGGCCTTCTTGCTCTCCGCCAATGCGAAAATCTCGGATGAGCAACTGGCGTTCTTGAGCCGATATCAATACAACATCTACGCGATGATCGAACGGCAGATAGCACGGTCAAATCGTTTCGAGCGCATCGAATCCGTAATCCAGGACAATGACGGCGGTGATTTGACGCTGCCAGCCAACGGTTATGGGCTATGGATCAATATTGCCGATGCCAAGGAGCCCCCAGGGCGTTACCTGCGCGCTGGATCCGGGAATTGGCAATGGATGAGTTACCGCCCGCAGCACATAGACGAAGCCAGCGATATCGCAGCTTTCTACTCTGCGGTCGACAATTTCATTGCTGACAATCCATTGCCCTGATCGTTTTCTCTTCGCCGACGGGTTTACGCCATTTTCGTGCCATCGCCAACTGATGCACAAACTATCACTCAGGACCATTGATCGGGAATGCCAAGTCATAGGTCAGCTTAATACCAAAGGCCCTCTCGACTCCAGCTACCGGCCCGGCCCTTTACTCGACAAGGTGGCAGGCCACCTGCCAGCCACTAGCAATCGGCCGGAGCGCGGGCGTATCTTCGTGGCAGAGGGGCAGGGCGAAGGCCCGCAATGCTGGCAGCCCCGGCCGTCTTCGCTTACACACGCCGTTCGAACATCGACAAGACCGTTGCTGGTGCTTCGGCCGCGGCCCGGGTTCTTCTCGAGAACGCCCCGGTCCATCAGGTCCAGAATGTCACGCTAGGCCGTATCCTGCGAGCAGATGGCGAGCTTCGCCCATTTGGACGAGGTCAGCTTGCCCTCGAAGCCATCCAACATCCGGTTGAGCACCTTGATCTGGCGGCCGTTGAGCGGCTCGGTCGCAAACCGCTCCCAGAAACGCGCCTTGAGGAGCACGGACGCCAGAGTCTCCCCTGCGCCCGCAGGCCGGCCGGACGTCTGGTCTCGCGTCTGCCGGGACAGCTTCGCCGGGTCATGGGATCGGCCCGCGCGGGCCCCAGGGTCGCCGTCGGCGTGGCGACCGGGAGCCCGCGCGAGGGGGGTCAGACATTCACGTTGCCTTCGCCCACCAGGACGTTGACCGAGAAGGGCTGCACGACAGTTGCCAGACGGTCGAGCAGCTCCTTGTAGGCCACGCCCTTCTTAAGTTCGACCTCGTAGATCACGTCCTCGATCTCGTCGCCGTTCGAGCGGCTGATCGAGACCACCGAGAAGCGCGTGCACATCTCGGCCCAGAGCTCGGCCAGACGGTCCTTGTCCGAGCCGTTGATGCGGACCTTCAGGACATAGCCCTTGTGCGCCAGCTCGCCGAAGCCGCCATAGTGGAAGCCGAGCAGCAGCGCCGCCAGGAAGATCACGAAAATGCCCGCGAACACGTGGAACTGCGTGCCGCAGGCCATGCCGACCGCGATCGCCGCGAAGACGAACACCAGGTCGCGGGCGTCCTTGACCGGCGTGCGGAAGCGGACGATCGACATCGCGCCGACCAGGGCGAAGGCCCGCGCGATGTCGGAGCCGATGATCACCATGATCAGCGTCACGGTGATACCCACCAGCACGATCGTCTGCAGGAAGGACTTCGAGTAGGAATAGCCGCCGTGCGTGAACGTGTAGAGCTTGGCGACCACCAGGTTGAGCACCGTGCTGCTCGCCAGCGCCACGATCAACCCGTAGCTCGTGACCGGCGAAGCCAATACAATGTCACCGAAGATCTCTTGTGTTAACGACTCCATGTCTCGCCTCCGTTATTTCGGCCAATACTACGAGTGATTGATCTCAACCATTCGGCTTCTCCGTTCTTATCGGAGCCGAGCCGGGAGCGGATCGGGGGACGCCGCTTCGGCCAGCCAAGAAGAGGCGCGCAATGCCACCGGTCGTCCGGGGTCACGCCGTCGCGTGGCGGCAGGAAATCTTTCGGATTCCAGGCTTTGGTGCAGTCCGCCTTGCGCCGCCCGCTACCATTCCAGGAACCCATCTTTCCGTTTTCCCTTAGCAAGCAATAATTTACAAAAAACCGATTTTGACAGTTATTTTACATATGGTATGTTTTCCGAGGGACCCTGGAATCGCGTATATGGGGTATACGGGCCTATGCAAGACCCTATGACACCTGAACCGTTCCCGAGCTGGGACGACTTCCGGTTCTTTCTCGCAACCAGCGAAGCGGGCAGCTTCTCCAAGGCCGCCGGCCAATTGGGCATGACCCAGCCCACGATCAGCCGCAGAATCGAAAGCCTGGAGCAGAGGCTCGGGGTCCGGCTGTTCGACCGTCTGCCGAGCGGCGTGGCGCTGACCACCCGCGGCGAGAGCATCCTCGATGCCGCGCGCCACATCGAGAGCGCGGTTCGCGAAATCCACCGGAGCGTCATCGGCTCGGACAAACGTTTGGAAGGCCCGGTGCGGATCTCCGTGACCGACGGGCTGGCGACCTACTGGATGACGCCGCGCCTTGGGGAACTGCTAACGAAACATCCGGGAATCTCGATCGAGTTCCAGTGCTCGATAGAACCGGCCGACGTGCTGAAGATGGAAAGCGATCTGTCCATCCAGTCTCGAATGCCCGAAGCGGGGGACCTGATCGCAGCGAAGCTGGGGACCTTCCATTTCGTGCCCTGGGCGTCACCAGGGTATCTGGAGCAGCATGGCAGACCGCGCCGGCCGGAGGAGCTCTTGCTGCACCGGCTATTGGATCATCGCGTCCATTATCAAGAGGAAGGGGAATGGAGCGATTGGTTCGGCCTGGCACGCGCTGCGAACCTCGTTACCTACATGACCAATTCCAGCTCGTCTTTGATTAGCGCGATACAGTCCGGGCTTGGGATCGGGATGTTGCCGACATATGCCTGCGAATGCGTCGATGGGATCGTGCCGCTGGACCTCGACCTGAGGACCTATTCGGAGATTCGGCTGGTGTGTCACCCAGACATACAGGATACGGCAAGGGTGCGTGCCGTGATCGACTGGACGAAGGGGCTGTTCGACCACAAGATCTGGCCTTGGTTCAGGGACGAATTCTACCCGCCGACCCGTCCCGAAGCAAAGTGCGGGCGTGTGAAAGATTCACGTGACGCCCAATCTGACGGCCCCAGGAATTAGCCCGGGATCAACAGATTACACCCGGCGAATCCGCGCCGCTGAACCAACTAATACCAAAGGTCATAGATAATGACGCATTTCACCGAGGCGATTTTGGCCGCCAGCGAGGCGCGCGCTGCGCGGTTGTGCGGGTACAACAAGCAGCGCGCAACGCGGCTGGCGGCCAAAAGCGCCCGGCCCTGCGGGTGGGGCGCATCGGGGC
>JAOUCL010000276.1 GCA_029859805.1 Rhodospirillales bacterium
GGCGTGGCGGTGATCCGGGTCGGCGGCGCCACCGAGATCGAGGTGAAGGAGCGCAAGGACCGGGTCGAGGACGCCATGCACGCGACCCGCGCCGCGGTCGAGGAGGGCATCCTGCCGGGCGGCGGCGTGGCCCTGCTCTATGCCGCGAAGGTCATCGACGGCCTGAAACCGGCCAACGACGACCAGAAGGTCGGCGTCGACATCGTGCGCCGGGCGCTGCAGGCCCCGGTGCGCCAAATCGCCGAGAACGCCGGCGTCGACGGCGCGGTCGTGGCCGGCAAGCTGCTCGAGAGCGACGACGCCAAACTCGGCTTCGACGCCCAGCAGGGCGAATACGTCGACATGGTCAAGGCGGGCATCATCGATCCGACAAAGGTGGTGCGCACGGCCCTGCAGGACGCCGCCTCGGTGGCGGGCCTGCTGATCACCACCGAGGCCATGGTCGCCGAGAAGCCGGAGAAGAAGGATGGCATGCCGGGCGGCGCGCCGGACATGGGCGGCATGGGCGGCATGGGCGGCATGGGCTTCTAAGTTCCCCACCCAGCCAAAGGGACAAAGGGCCGCGGTTTTGACCGCGGCCCTTGCTGTTTGGCCGGACCGCGGCTAAAGCTCACGGGCCATGCTGCCCGATCCCGACACAGTCACCGAGATACTGGCCGAAGCCGCGGCGACGGAAGTCCTGCCGCGCTTCCGGGCGCTCGAGCAACACGAGGTGCAGCGCAAGGACTCGGGCGAGCTGGTGACCGTGGCCGACGTCGCCGCGGAGCAGCAGATCAGCCGCCGGCTGCTCGACCTTCTGCCGGGCTCGCTGGTGGTCGGCGAGGAGGCCGTGGCCGAGGATCCCGGCATATTGGACGCGCTCGGCGGCGAGGCGCCGGTCTGGGTCATCGACCCGATCGACGGAACCGGCAACTTCGCCGGGGGCGTGGCCTGCTTCGCGGTCATGACGGCGCTGGTGCGGCAGGGCGAAACGATCGGTGCCTGGATCCACGATCCGACGACGCCGGCAACCGCCGTGGCCATGGCAGGGGAAGGCGCCTGGCTGGACGGCGCGCGCCTCACGGTCGCCGCTGGCGGACCGGTTGCTTCGCTCCAGGGCACGCTGCACAGCGGCATGTTCTCGACACCCGAAATGACCAGTCACATCCGCTCCCGCCGCCACCTCGTGCAGACCGTCAAGACGCTGCGCTGCGCCGGGCACGAGTACCTGCGCCTGGCCCGCGCCGAGACCCAATTCTCGCTGTTCACCAAGATGATGCCCTGGGACCATGCGCCCGGCGTTCTGATCCACCGCGAGGCGGGCGGCACGGGGCGCACGCTGGACGGCGCGCCCTACGACCCGGCCCGGCGGCCGTCGCCGGCCCTGCTTCTCGCCCCGGACGGGGCCTCCTGGACGGCATTGCACGAGACCCTGTTCGGCGGCAGCAAGTTCGCCGCGCCCTAGCAAAGCGCTTGTCGGCGCATAGGGATTTCCTGTACATGCGGAGACGGGCGACGGGGGCATCAAGGGGAGAGGGGTCATGGCCAAATCACTGCCCAAGGAAACGCGCGCCGTCATCATCGGCGGCGGGATCGTCGGATGCTCGCTCACCTACCACCTGACCAAGCAGGGCTGGCGTGATGTCGTCCTGCTCGAGCGCAGGAAGCTCACCTGCGGCACGACCTGGCACGCGGCCGGTCTGGTCGGCCAGCTGCGCGCCACGGCCAACATGACCAGGCTGGCCCAGTACACGGCCGAGCTCTTCGCCACCCTCGAACAGGAGACCGGCCAGGCCACGGGCTTCAAGCAGAACGGCAGCATCTCGGTCGCCACCACCGAGGAGCGCTTCGAGGAATGGAAGCGCGGCGCCTCCATGGCCAGGACCTTCGGCCTCGACGTGGAAGTCATCAGCCCCGGCGAGATGAAGGAGCGCTGGCCGCTGCTGAACGTCGAGGACGTCGTCGGCGGCGTCTGGCTGCCCAAGGACGGCCAGACCAACCCGATCGACACCACCGTGGCGCTCGCCAAGGGCGCGCGCGCCGGCGGCGCCCTGATTTTCGAGGACACCAAGGTCACGGCGATCCACCGCGCCAATGGCCGGGTGACCGGCGTGACGACGGACCGCGGCGACATCGAGGCGGAGTTCGTGGTCAACTGCGGCGGCATGTGGGCGCGCGAGGTCGGCCTGATGTGCGGGGTTAACGTGCCGCTGCACGCCTGCGAGCACTTCTACGTGCTGACCGAGGAAATGGACGGGCTGTCGCCCGACCTGCCGGTGCTGCGCGACCAGGACGGCTGCGCCTACTACAAGGAGGACGCCGGCAAGCTGCTGCTCGGCGCCTTCGAGCCGAACGCCAAGCCCTGGGGCATGGACGGCATCCCCGAGGACTTCGCCTTCGACGAGCTGCCCGAGGACTTCGACCACTTCATGCCGGTGCTGGAAGGCGCCATGAACCGCGTGCCGGCCCTGCAGGAGGTCGGCATCCGCAAGTTCTTCAACGGCCCCGAGAGCTTCACCCCGGACGACCGCTACATGCTGGGCGAGGCGCCGGAGCTGAAGAACTTCTTCGTGGCCGCCGGCTTCAACTCGGTCGGCATCCAGTCGGCCGGCGGCGCGGGCAAGGTGCTGGCCCAGTGGATGGCCGAGGGCCATCCGCCCATGGACCTGTGGGACGTCGATATCCGGCGTATGTTCCCGTTCCAGGGCAACCCGAAGTACCTCTACGACCGGGCGACCGAGGTGCTCGGCCTGCTCTACGACATGCACTGGCCCTACCGGCAGTGCGTGACCTCGCGCGGCTTGCGGCGCTCGCCGCTGCACGACCGCCTGGCCGC
Organism: Rhodospirillales bacterium; assembly: GCA_029859805.1. Classification (GTDB taxonomy): domain Bacteria; phylum Pseudomonadota; class Alphaproteobacteria; order Kiloniellales; family JAKSDN01; genus CAMYKD01. Next base: position 2,816 of record JAOUCL010000276.1, read on the forward strand.
CCGGGGCGCCTGCTTCGGCGAGGTCGCCGGCTGGGAGCGTGCCAACTGGTTTGCGCCCGAGGGCGTCGAGCCGGAGTACGAATACAGCTACAAGCGGCAGAACTGGTTTCCCTATGCCGCCGAGGAGCACAAGGCCGTGCGCGAGGCGGTCGCGCTGTTCGACCAGACTTCCTTCGGCAAGTTCCTGGTCCAGGGCCGCGACGCCGAAGCGGTACTGCAAAGGATCTCCGCCAACGACGTGGCGGTGCCGGCCGGCAAGGTCGTCTATACCCAGTGGCTGAACGAGCGCGGCGGCATCGAGGCCGACCTCACGGTCACGCGGTTTGCCGAGGATGCGTATCAGGTGGTGACCGGCGCGGCGGTGGCCGGGCGCGACTTCAACTGGCTCCTGCGCAACATTCCCGACGACGCCCACTGCATCGCCACCGACGTGACTTCGGGCAGCGCGGTCCTCAGCGTCATGGGCCCGAACAGCCGCGCGCTGCTCTCCAAGTTGAGCGACGCGGACCTGTCCAACGAGGCCTTCCCCTTCGGCACGGCCCGGGAGATCGACCTGGGCATGGCCCGGGTCCGGGCGGCCCGGATCACCTATGTCGGCGAGCTGGGCTGGGAGCTCTATGTGCCGAGCGAGTTCGCCCCCGGGGTATTCGACGCGATTCTGGCCGAGGGGGACGCTTTCGGCCTCCGCTTGGCCGGCATGCACGTGCTGGATTCCTGCCGCATTGAGAAGGCGTTCCGGCACTGGGGCCACGACATCACCGACGAGGACACGCCGCTCGAGGCCGGCCTGGGCTTCGCCTGCAGCTTCGACAAGAACGCGGCCTTCATCGGCCGCGACGCCCTGCTGCGCCAGAAGGAGGCCGGCCTGAAGAAGCGCCTGGTGCAGTTCGCCCTGGAGGATTCCGAACCGCTGCTCTACCACAACGAGCCGATCTACCGGGACGGCGAGATCGTCGGCTACACCACCTCGGGCAACTACGGCCATCACCTGGGCGCCGCGATCGCCCTGGGCTACGTCAACCATCCGGACGGCGTCGATGCCGATTTCGTCAACGCGGGCCGCTACGAGATCGAGGTCGCCTGCGAGCGCTTTCCGGCGCGGGCCAGCCTCCGGCCGCTCTATGACCCCAAGGCCGAGCGGATCCGCAGCTAGCCCCGGCGCGCTGGCCTCACAGGATAGCGCGATCTGGCTCTAGCGCCCGGATGTGGGCGAATCTAGGTTGACGCGTGAAGCGCCGCGGGCCCTCAAAGGCCGCGCCGCGCAAGGGCAGGTGTCCAACGTCGAACATTCACCACTGGACTCGCCGACAGGCTCGGGCCGGGCGGTCCGTCCTCGTATGAGGGAGGAAAGCAATGCTGATTGGCGTTCCCAAGGAGATCAAGAACCACGAATACCGCGTCGGTCTGATACCGTCCAGCGTCGGCGAGTTGGTGCACAACGGTCATCAGGTCATCATGGAGACCAATGCCGGCAACGGGATCGGCATGTCCGACGCCGACTACGAGGCCGCGGGCGCCTCGATCGTCGGCACGCCCGACGAGGTCTTCCAGCGGGCCGACATGGTGATCAAGGTGAAGGAGCCGCAGGCGGACGAGCGCAAGAAGCTGCGCCCCGGCCAGATCCTCTTCACCTATCTGCACCTGGCGCCCGATCCGGAGCAGACCAAGGACCTGGTGGAGAGCGAGGCCGTCTGCATCGCCTACGAGACGGTCACCGGCCCGACCGGCGGCTTGCCGCTGTTGGCGCCGATGTCCGAGGTGGCCGGGCGCATGTCGATCCAGGCCGGCGCCAGCTGCCTGGAGAAGGCCCACGGCGGGCGCGGCGTGCTGCTCGGCGGCGTGCCCGGCGTGCCGCCCGCCGACGTGGTCATCCTGGGCGGCGGCATCGTCGGCACCAATGCCGCCATGATGGCCCTCGGTCTGGGAGCTTCGGTGACGGTCGTCGACCGCTCGGCGGAGGTCTTGCGCCGCCAGGTCACGCAGTTCGGCACCGACGTGCGCACCATGTTCTCGACGCGCGGCGCGGTCGAGACCCTGGTGGCCGGGGCCGACTTGGTGATCGGCGGCGTGCTGATCCCCGGCGCCGCGGCGCCCAAGCTGGTGACCGCCGAGATGGTCAAGAGCATGAAGCCTGGGGCCGTGGTCGTCGACGTCGCCATCGACCAGGGCGGCTGCTTCGAGACTTCGCGCGCCACCACGCATTCCGACCCGACCTATGTGGTCGACGACGTGGTGCATTACTGCGTCGCCAACATGCCGGGCGCGGTGGCCCGCACCTCGACCTTCGCGCTCAACAATGTCACCCTGCCGTTCACCTTGGCCCTGGCCAGCAAGGGCTACAAGCAGGCGCTCGACGACGATCCGCACCTGCGCGAGGGTCTCAACGTGCACGGCGGCCAGGTGACCAACAAGCCGGTGGCCGAGGCGCTGGGGTACGAGTACATACCGACCCACAAGGCGCTGGGACTGTAGCGGCGCAGGTGACCCACCGCCGGGCTGGACCGCCGGTGGCCAAAAGGGTGGCCGACAGGCCTTGGAAGCGCGGCGGCGCCGTGGCAGGATCGCTTTCGGCTGCGGTGTCGCGAAATCGCCATGGGGGAGCGGAAAAATGCTGCTTGGCGTTCCTAAGGAAGTGAAGACCCACGAATACCGCGTCGGACTCGTTCCGGCCTCGGTGCGCGAGCTGGTCCATCATGGCCATCAGGTGCTGGTCGAGACCGGGGCGGGGGCCGGCATCGGCTTCGACGACCGGGCCTACGAGGCCGCGGGCGCCGAGGTGTCGGGCTCGGCCGACGAGGTCTTCGCCAAGGCCGAGATGATCGTCAAGGTGAAGGAGCCCCAGCCGGCAGAGTACGGCAAGCTGCGCGAGGGGCAGATCCTGTTCACCTATCTGCACCTGGCGCCCGACGCGCCGCAGACCCGCGGCCTCATCGACTCCGGCTGCATCGCCGTCGCCTACGAGACGGTGACCAATGCCCGCGGCGGCCTGCCGCTGCTGGCGCCGATGAGCGAAGTCGCCGGGCGCATGTCGGTCCAGGTCGGCGCGCACTGCCTGGAGAAGGAGCAGGGCGGCTCGGGCATGCTGCTGGGCGGCGTGCCGGGGGTCGCCGCGGCCAAGGTCGTGATCATCGGCGGCGGCGTCTCGGGCACCAACGCCGCGCGTATGGCCATGGGCATGGAGGCTCACGTCACGGTGATCGACAAGTCGATCGAGCAGCTCTACGCCCTCGACCTGCAGTTCGGGCCGATGCTGAACACCATCTTCTCGACGGTCGATTCGATCGAGCGCCACGTCGTGGGCGCCGACCTGGTGATCGGCGCGGTCCTGGTGCCGGGCGCCGCGGCGCCCAAGCTGGTGACGCGCGAGATGATCAGGCAGATGCGCCCCGGCTCGGTGCTGGTCGACATCGCGATCGACCAGGGCGGCTGCTTCGAGACCTCGCGCGGCACGACCCATGCCGAGCCGACCTATGTCGAGGAGGGCTGCGTCCACTACTGCGTGACCAACATGCCGGGGGCCGTGGCGCGCACCTCGACCTTCGCGCTCAACAACGCGACCCTGCCCTTCACCCTGGCGCTCGCCGACAAGGGCTACCGCCAGGCCCTGGCCGACGACCCGCACCTCAAGGCCGGGCTCAACGTCATGGACGGCAAGGTCACCTACAAGGCCGTCGCCGAGGCCCACGACCTCGGCTACACCCCGCCCGAGGAGGCGCTGGGGCTCAGCTACTGAGGGGAACGATCCTTGGCCAGGGGCTCGGTTCGCGCTTCAGCCCCGTGATCCGGAGCGGCCGGCGAATTGACCGAGATCATCGCCAGTCGTCTCGATTCGTGCTCTCGTGACATG
>JAOUCL010000277.1 GCA_029859805.1 Rhodospirillales bacterium
CGCCTGCGCCGCCAGGCCGCCCATATCCGCATCGCCATCGACGGCGAGGTGCGCATGGAGCAGCTGGTCTGCGACGGCATCATGGTGGCCACGCCGGCCGGCAGCACGGCCTACAACGTCTCGGCCTACGGCCCGATCCTGCCTATGGGCGCGCCGCTGCTCGCGCTCACCCCGATCAGCGCGTTCCGGCCGCGGCGCTGGCGCGGCGCGCTGCTGCCCAACACGGCGCGGGTCGCCTTCGAGATCCTCGACCCGGATAAGCGGCCGGTCAGCGCCACTGCGGACTTTACCGAGGTGCGCAACGTGGCCCGGATCGAGGTGCACGAGGACACCGGGGTGTCCCTGCACCTGCTATTCGATCCGGAGCACAACCTGCAAAAACGCATCATCCGGGAACAGTTCCTGCCCTGAGGAAAAGGGGCCTGAGAAAATGGCGTCAGACCCCTTTCTTGGGTCAGGGCCGCCAGAACGGCTTGGCGGCCTCGCGGTCGGCCTCGGCGCGGCCGATCCCGATGTCTTTCAGGATATGATCCTCTAGCGCCGCCAGGTGGGCGCGCTGGGCCGCCCGCTCCTGCCAGGCGTAGAACGTCTCCACCGCCGCGCCCGCCGCGCGGAGAAGGGTGCCCAGGAGTCCGCCCCGCAGCCCCCGGTGGGCGGCAACCGAGGTTCCGAAGGTCTCGCATTGTGCATTCGACATAATAACTCTCCTTATCCGAATCTTGCGCTTGTTCCGTTTCGTCTTCCGACCCGAGGGTATCGCATCCCGCTGGACAGCTAACTCCGAATCTTGCGCGGTTTTCCCTAAAATAGGTGAGAGTGGCTCCGAATCAGGAATCTTTCCTTGCCAAGAAGATATTGCCTCTTGGCCAAGCCGACAAACGATGTTATCTCATGTTTCGAATAAGTATTTCTAATTTGAAAGCTATGCCATGGCCCGTCGTCTGCCACCGCTCAACGCGCTCCGCGCCTTCGAGGCCGCGGCCCGCCACCTGTCCTTCACCAAGGCGGCCGAAGAGCTCTTCGTGACCCAGGCCGCGGTCAGCCACCAGATCAAGGCCCTGGAGGCGGCGCTGGATGTCCAGCTGTTCCGGCGCTTCAACCGGCGGCTCATGCTGACCGATGCCGGCCAGGCCTACCTGCCGCCGCTGCGCGAGGCGCTGGACGGCATCGCGGCGGCGACCGATCGGCTGCGCGCGGCGGAGAGGACCGGGCCGCTCAAGGTCAGCGTGCTGCCGTCCTTCGGCGCCAAGTGGCTCCTGCCCCGCCTGTTCAGCTTCCGCGAGCGGCATCCCGAGATCGACGTGCTCGTTTCGGCCAGCGACAAGCTGGTCGACTTCGCGCGCGACGATGTCGACATCGGGATCCGCTATGGCCAGGGGCGCTATCCGGGCCTCCGCGTCGACCTCCTGATGCGGGACGAGATCTTCCCGGTGTGTAGCCCCCGGCTGCTGGAGGGACCGCATCCCCTGCGCCGGCCCCAGGATCTGAAATTTCACACGCTGCTCCACGACCAGGTGGCGGGCACCGAGGACGACCCGGACTGGCGATTCTGGCTCAAGACGGCGGGGGCGCAGGGCATCGATGCCGGGCGCGGGCCTGGGTTCAGCCATGCCAGCTGGGTGATCGAAGCCGCCATTACCGGCCAGGGTGTCGCCTTGGGCCGCCAGTCGCTTGCCGGCGACGACATCGCGGCCGGTCACCTGGTGCGGCCCTTCGGTCCGAGCATGCCGTCGACCTTCGTTTATTCCGTGGTCTCTTTGCCGGAAGCCGCCGATCAGCCCAAGGTCCGCCTGTTCCGCGAGTGGCTTCTGGAAGAAGGATCGCCGGAGCGGCCGGACGAGACGCCGCCAGCGGCCTGACGGCGACGCGCGCTGGCGCGGCGGTCCCGGCTCTGCCATGCTGAGCCCCCGCCGAGTCGACCCGCCAGCCGGAGACCAATCTTGTCAGAGACCGTCCGGATCAGCCCCGAAACCCGCGCCACGCTCGAGCGGTTGATCGCCTTCGACACGACCAGCCGCAACTCGAACCTGGAGCTGATCCATGACGTCCGGGACTACCTGGCGACACACGGCGTCGGCTGCCACCTGACGCACGATGACGAAGGCCGCAAGGCCAACCTCTACGCCACGCTGGGGCCCACGGACCGGTCCGGCATCGCGCTGTCCGGCCACACCGACGTGGTGCCGGTCGACGGCCAGGACTGGTCCGGCGATCCCTGGACCGCGGTCGAGAAGAACGGCCGCCTCTACGGCCGGGGCAGCTGCGATATGAAGGGCTTCATCGCCGTGGCGCTTGCCTTCGTGCCGCGCTTCCTGGCGCGCGGCCTGGAGACGCCGATCCACCTCTGCCTGTCCTACGACGAGGAGGTCGGCTGCGTCGGCGTGCACGGGCTGTTGGACTTCCTGGCCCGCCAGCCGGTCAAGCCGGCAGCCTGCATCATCGGTGAGCCGACCGAGATGAAGGTGATCACCGCGCACAAGGGCAAGTTCTCCATGCGCTGCCGGGTGCGTGGGCTGGAGGCGCATTCTTCGCTCGCGCCCCGCGGGGTCAATGCGATCGACGCAGCGGCCCGGGTAATCGCCCGCCTTTCCGAAATGGCCGGGCGCAAGGCCGCGGAGGGGCCCTTCGACGAGGCCTACGACATCCCCCATACCACGGTGCACACCGGCCTGATCCAGGGCGGCACGCAGCTCAACATCGTGCCGGGCGCCTGCGCCTTCGAGTTCGAGTTCCGCAATCTGCCGGCCGACGACCCAGGGGCACTTCTGGCCGAGGTCCAGGCCTACGCCCACGGCGAGGTCGAGCCGGCCATGAAGGCGATCGATCCCGAGACCGGCTTCGCCTGGGAGCCGATGGCCTGCTTCCCCGGCCTCGAGACGCCGCCCGACGCCGAGGTCGTGTCCCTGGCCAAGGCGCTCAGCGGCGGCAACGTCACCGGCAAGGTCGCCTTCGGCACCGAGGCCGGGCTGTTCCACGAGAGCGGCATTCCCTCGGTGGTCTGCGGTCCCGGCTCGATCGAGCAGGCGCACAAGCCCGACGAGTACGTCAGCCTCGAGCAACTGGCGCTCTGCGAGCGCTTCATGGACCGCCTGCTCGACCGGGTCGCGGCGCCCTCATGGCCCGTCCGGTGATCTTCGACCTGGGCGGCGTCCTGATCGACTGGGACCCGCGCCATCTCTATCGCAAGCTGTTCGGGGACGAGGCCGCGATGGAAACGTTTCTGGCCGAGATCTGTTCCCCGGAATGGAACCAGCGGCAGGACGAAGGCCGGTCCTTCGCCGCGGGCGTCGCGGAACTGACCGCGCGGCATCCCGAGCACCGGGAGATGATCGAAGCCTACCACGCGCGCTGGCCGGAGATGCTGGCCGGCGCCCTGGACGACACGGTCGCGATCCTGGCCGAGTTGAACGCCCGCGGGCAGCCACTCTACGCGCTCTCCAACTGGTCCGCCGAGACCTTCCCGCACGCCCGCGCGCGCTTCGACTTCCTCGGCTGGTTCCGCGGTCTCGTGATCTCCGGAGAGGAAGGGATCAAGAAGCCGAGCCCCGCCATCTTCCACCTGTTGTTTCAACGCTACTCGATCGACCCGGCGGAGGCGGTCTTCATCGACGACTCCCAGGCCAACGTGACGGCGGCCCGATCGATCGGGCTCGAGGCCCTTCGCTTTACCTCCGCCACAACGCTGCGCGAGGACCTCGGGCGCCTCGAGATACTCTGAGCCAACTCATGACGGCACTCCCTATACGGCGGCTGTCCAAATTGCTGCTCGCGCTCGCCATCGGTGCGGCGGGCGGCGCGGGGGCGACTTGGCTCGGCTTGCCGCTGCCCTGGATGATCGGCGCCCTGGCCGCGACCACGGCCGCTGCCATGGCCGGTGCGCCGATCGCCCTGCCCGCGAGACTGCGCAGCGTCATGATCGCGCTGCTCGGCGTCATGCTGGGCAGCGGATTTTCGCCGGCGATCCTGGAACATCTGGCCGACTGGGCGGCCAGCCTCTCGGCCCTGGTCGGGTACACTGCGGTGGCCGGCGGCGCCAGCATGCTCTACTTCCAGCGGGTCGCCGGCTACGACCGGCCGACGGCCTTCTTCTCGGCCATGCCCGGCGGGCTGTCCGAAATGATCCTGGTCGGCGGCGCGCTGGGCGGCGACGCCCGGGTGATCTCGCTGGTGCACTCGTCGCGCCTCCTGCTGGTGGTTCTGAGCCTGCCCTTTGCCTTCCAGCTTCTGGCCGGCTACGAGCCGGCGGCCCGGCCGCCGGCCGGCCCGGGCCTGGGCGACATTCCGGCGGCCGACCTGGCGGTCCTCGCCGCCTGCGGCCTGGCCGGCTTCCTCGGCGCGCGGGCGCTCAGGCTGCCGGCTGCCGCGGTGGTCGGCCCCATGGTGCTCAGCGCCGGCGTGCACCTCGCCGGCTGGACCGCGGCCAGGCCGCCGGTCGAGCTGGTCGCCGCCGCTCAGGTAGTCGTGGGCACGGCCGTCGGCTGCCGCTTCGCCGGCGTGGCGCTCGGCCTGATCGGACGCACCGTGGTGCTGGCCGGCGGCAGCACCTTCATCCTGGTCGCCGTGGCCGTCGGCTTCGCGCTGGCCATGAACGGCGCGACCGGCCTGCCGGTGCCGGCCCTGGTGCTGGCCTACGCGCCGGGCGGTCTGGCCGAGATGAGTCTGATCGCGCTCGCGCTGTCGCTCGACGCCGCCTTCGTCGCGACCCACCACCTGCTGCGTGTTTTTCTGATCGTCGTGCTGGCCCCGACCTTCTTCCGCGCCCGGGCACGCGGCGGCGCTTGACGCTTTCCGGCCCCGATCAAAATAAAGGCGGTACGGGCGGCACTCGTGTATGCTGGCGGCTTGCGAACGGGCTGCAAAAGGAGACAGCCATGAGGGACAAGGCCCACAGGATCATCGTTATCGCGCTGCTCGGCGCGCTGGCGGGATGCGCGACCGGAACGGGAGACGTCGTCCGCGACCAGCCCGGCCCCGACTACGTGCAGAACGCCGCCGCGCTCGTTGCGGCAGCCGACTGGTCGAAGACCCGCGACGTCACCGTCGTAGTGTCGGAGTACAAGTTCGCGCCAGCCGATCCGATCTTTCAGGTGCGCCGCGCCTACCGGCTGATCCTGCGCAACGCCGGTAAGAACACCCACACCTTCGTCTCCGAGGGGTTCTTCAAGGCGATCGCCGTGCAGAAGCTGGTCTCCGCCACGGGCACGATCGCGAACCCGACCCTCGAATCCATCGAGCTCCCACCGGGCGCCGAAAAGCAGCTCTATTTCGTGCCCGTGAAGCGCGGCACCTTCGCGCTCGAGTGCTCGGTCTTTCTGCACGACACCTATGGCATGGAAGGCCGGATCACGATCCTGTAGCCCCGAGATCCCGCGGCTTTTACGACACCTTGGCCGTGATGCCGCCGTCGACGACGAGCTCGGTTCCGGTGATGTACCTGGCCTCGTCGGAGGCGAGGAACAGCGCCGCATGGGCCACGTCCCAGGCGTCGCCCATGCGGCCCATGGGACACTGGGCGGCGCGCACCTCGAGCATCTTCTCCACGTCGCCGCCGGCATAGGCGTCCTTCAGGGGCTCGACGATCATCGGCGTGTTCATCAGGCCGGGCAGGATCGCGTTCGCCCGGATGCCTTTGGCGGCGTACTCGAGCGCGACCGCCCGGGTGAAGGACACCACCGCACCCTTGCTGGCGTGATAGGAGATGTAGGGCACGCCGAGCCAACGGATGCCGGCGACCGAGCCGATGTTGACGATTGCGCCGCCGCCCTGGCGCTCCATCGCCGGCAGGACGTGCTTGCAGGTCAGGAACATGGACTTGAGGTTCACGGCCATGACCCGGTCCCAGCTCTCCTCGCTGGCCTCGACCGGGCCGCCGACCTCGACGATGCCGACGTTGTTGTCGAGCACGTCGATGCGGCCGTAGAGCTCCAGGCAGCGCGCGACCAGCGCCGCGACCTCCCCGGCCTTGGACACGTCGGCGCGGTGCGCCGCGGCCTCGCCGCCCTCCTCGGCGATGAGGCCCGCGGTCTCCTCGGCCGCGGCCGGATTGATGTCGACGCAGAAGACCCGCGCGCCCTCGCGCGCGAAGAGCACCGCCGCCGCCTTGCCGTTGCCCCAGCCGGGGCCCGCCGACCCGGCGCCCACCACAAGCGCGACCCGGTCCTTTAAACGCTCGCCCATGATGGCCTCCCCTGCTTCTTTCGCCTCGTTGCCCCAATCCCTGACACGGACTCGTCCGTTCGACAAGCGACGCACCGCGTGCGTGCCATAATAGTGATGCGAACCATTCTCGGTTCCGACTATTGTTGGGCCTGTCGAGCATCCTGCCGCCGAGAACCCTTCGGCGCAGGCGAACCGGAAGGAGGGGGAAATGGACGGCGACACGACCGAAGACCGGCCGACGATCGACTGCCCGGAGAACGGGCCCTATATCGTCAAGGGCCTGGAGAGCCTGAGCGGCTCCGACGGCGCGGCGATTGCCGTAAAGGAGACCTTCGCGCTCTGCCGCTGCGGCCGGTCGGACAACAAGCCGTTCTGCGACGGCACCCACGCCAAGATCGGCTTCACCAGCGAAAAACAGGCCGAGCGCGTCCCCGACCACCGCGACAGCTACGCCGGCGCGCGGATCACGATCCACGACAACCGGGG
>JAOUCL010000278.1 GCA_029859805.1 Rhodospirillales bacterium
GGTGCCGTCGATCAAGACGGTCTCGATCTCGAAGCGGGGCAGGATCTCGGCGATGATGTAATGGCAGGACCCGAAGAGGGCGCGCGCCGCGACGACCCGGTCGCCGGCCTCGAGCTGGCAGATCAGCGCGGCGAAGACCGCCGCCATGCCGCTGGCCGTGGCCCGGCAGGCCTCGGCGCCCTCGAGCAGCCGCAGGCGCTCCTCGAACATCGAGACCGTCGGGTTGGCGTAGCGCGAGTAGACGAAGCGCTCGATGTCGCCCTTGAAGGCCGCCTCGGCCTGCTCGGCCGTGTCGTAGACGTAGCCCGAGGTCATGAAGATCGCCTCGGAGGTCTCGCCGAAGGCGCTGCGCGCCGTGCCGCCGCGCACCAGTTCGGTCTGCCGGCGCCAGGGCCCGGGCCTCGTTGCGTCAGGCGTGTCGCTCATTCCCCTCCCCCCTTCAATGCCCGCCGCGCTCAACTCTGGACCCAGGGCAGGCCCCTGGCCTTCCAGCCGCCCTGCCGCCCGCGGTGATGTGCACCGTCGCGGTCGCCCTCGAAGCCCTCGGCCACGTTGTAGCAGCAGCGGTAGCCGGCCCGGGTCAGCGCGAGGGCCGCATGGCGCGAGCGCACGCCGGAGCGGCAGATCAGCAGCACCGTCTGCTCCCGCCGCACCCCCTTGGCCTCGAGCTCGGCCAGGAAGTCCGGGTTGAGCTGCATCCGGGGAAAGGCCTGCCAGGCGACGCAGACCGTCAGCTTGCCCAGGCCGCCGAGGTCGGGCAGGCCGACATAGGTCCATTCGGCGTCGGTACGCACGTCGACCAGAACCGAGTCCGGCTCGTCTTTCAGGATCTGCCAAGTCTCGGACGGGTTTATGTCACCCGCATAGCCTTGATCGGACATCGTCGCCTCGCCGCCCTCCGGACCCGGCCGGCCCCAACAAAAAAACCGCCGCGGCTCTTGCCGGGCGGTCGAACCGCTCGCTTTAGCCGCATTTCTAGAGCGCCCGCAAGCTAAGCTTCAAATCGGCGCTTGACCCTAGGCAACACGCAAGAGGGCCGAATGTCAAGCGCTCGGTTGGAGCGCTCGGTTGGAGCGCTCGGTTGGAGCCTGCACCAGCCGGACAAGCCGCCTGACGCGAGCGGCTTTGCCACGCGGCGCCCCCGAAACCTGCCATTACCCCGGCGCGTCTGTGCAAGGCCGGCGGTCGATGACGATCCCGACCGCAGAGCCTCGAGGCGCCGCAGCGCTAGCTTTGATGCCCTATCCCGCCTTTCGGTACACGCTGATCCAATGGCGTAAATCCGCGTATCGTGACGAAAACGGATAGGTCCGGAACGGCTCGGTCTGTTCCTCGAGCAACCAGACTCCCGAACGCTCGAGATCGGTGATCTTTTGACCGAAGCCGCATTCATCCATGGCAATCTTGGAGATCGAAAAAATAATCGGCGCGCCGGGTTTGGTGATCTCGAGCAAGCCGTCCAAGGAGTCCGATGGCGCATGGCCATGCGTGAGAACGCCGGCAGCCGTCACGGCATCGAAGCTCTCCCTGGGCAGATCGATCTCGGCGCCGAGCAGCATCTTGTGCAGTTCGACGTAACAACCCTTGGCGTGCGCCGCGGCGAGCATACCGTCCGACGCGTCGATACCGACGATGTTCGTGTACCCGATCAGGCGCAAGACCTGTGCCATGTTGCCGGTGCCGCAGCCACTGTCCAGGATTCTGGCGTTTCTGTCCCGAATGTATCGCCCCGCCATGCCGGCCATCAGGGCTATATAGGGGTTGCCGGACGCCCAGAGATCCTGGTCGTAGTCGCGAGCCCAGTCGTCATAGGCTCGGTCGAGCTTTTCCCGGTCGCCCCCCGATTGGTAGACCGCATCCAGCCGCTTTTCGAGATTGTCGGACATCGTCATACCTCAAAGGCCATATCCGCCGAGGGTATCATAAGCCGATGCATGACGCTGCGCTGCGCTGCTATGATCGCCGCAGCGATTGCCGGCACGCGCCGCCGCGAAAGAACGGGGACCGTCCCCATTTTCTCCGCCGGCAAAAACGGCTCGGAATTCCGGTGACAGTTTACCTAACTCGTCATCGGATTCGACGAGCAGCGAGAGATAGATACACTGTCCCTGGCATTGCAGCTGTCCAACATCTCGCCGAAAACCTATGGCCATGCGGATCAACCGACGACGATGGGATACGGGGGACCTGTGGTGGGCGGGACGCGACGACGGGTTCCTGCCCGGTGTCGACCTCCACGGACGCGCCTATCGCGCGCATGGCCACAGAGGGCAGTACGTGATCGTGAGTCCGGCCCGGGACCTCGTCGTCGTCCATCTCGTGGATCGATGGGACCCCACCGAATACGTGAGCTTCCAGCAGATGGGCACCCTGTTATCGATGATATTGGAAGCCGCGCCCGAACAGCCTTGAGCGAGGGCCGGGCCTGCAAGATTGCGGTATTGGGGTTTATAGTGGTTTGGCGAAGGCCGGCCGCTCGGCTGATGTCCACGCGCCGCCGGCCACGCCAGTTAATGCATTCATGCAGGCCTGACCCTGGTCTGACCCTGGTCCATCACCTGACAGTTGGCCACGGCCGGCCGCGGGCCCTTCAACAGCCCGCGGTCGGGTGTGGCCATGCCGCTCCTGCGAGATCCGGTGACAGCTTATTTATCTGGTCATCGGAAAATTCCGGCAGAAAGAGATCGATACACTGTCCCCGGAGTTCGGTTTTTCCAAGCACTAGGCAGCGGAGTTCTCCACTGCCTAGGCTGTCTAGCCTTTATACTTCACAGGGTGGGGCAATCTAAAACCTTCCAAGCCCAACTTTCTATTATCTGACCTTGGCATTCGCGGGCTTCCTGCAGCGTAGTATCGAGGGGGCGACCCGACCAGCCACATCCTGGTCCTAGACTGCCGGAAGTGGTTTCTCCGAAGACAGAAATGCTAACACTGCGGTCTTCGTTATTGAAGCGAAGAAAGACCTCATCCCCATCGTCACCACAAACGAAGCCTCCGCCGGTGCCGTTTTCAAGAGCCTTGACCCCACTCCCTTGAAGCTCTGCTAAGGTTGCGTCGATGATCGTCGATGTAAAACACCGACAGAACGAGCTTGCTGCCTGTGCCGACGATATCGCCAACTGTCCTATTTGAACGAGGGCTACGATGATCAACGCCTTGCCGGTGACGCCAAGAACCTTCTGCGCAATGGCCTGCATGACAATCTCCCTTATCTTTCGAGACGTTATCGTCTGATCCGGATGTTTCCCAGACGACCTTCCAACATGGCTGCAACACAAGCGATCTTCTGGGACCATAACTCTACCTATAATAGGGCAGACCCTGGAAGACAAGGCATTCAAGAGGCATTCAAGAGGCGTGTGCGGAATACCCAGCTGTGCGTGAGTGCGGGGCCTGCATGATTGCGTACTTGGGGCCGATAGCGGTTTGGCGAAGGCCGGCCGCTCAGCTGATGTCCACTCGACGCTGGCCACGCCAGATAATGCATTTATGCAGGCCTGACCCTGGTCCTGGTCCTGCGCAGGCCTGACCCTGGTCCTGGTCCTGAAGATTGGGAATTCCGGGGACGGAATTCCGGGGACAGTATATTTATCTCCATCCGGAATTCCGGGGACAGTATATTTATCTCCATCCACCTGTGAATTCGAAATCTGTGAGATAAGTATACTGTCCCCTGAATTCGAAATTGAACTGCCGACCCGGCGGGGATTTGCCGGGGCCGGTGCCGCGGCGGATGTCTGCTCGACCTCCGGTTCCAGCCCTTCGCACGGCCCGCGTTTTGTGACCGCACGTGACCCTGAGCGGACTCTGCCGGCGATCAGTTCGCCACGCTCGACGAACAGAGATGTACCGAAATTCAGGCTTTTCGATTCACCGCGCCGCAGTGTCGCTGTTGCAAGACTGCTCGCACGGGTGTGCCCAATCGACCGAGATCGAAATATCCCTAACGTGAATATGGATTTCCTGGTAGTTTTGATCAAGCCGACAAGAACACTGAGAACTCGTGCCGAGGTCAGCGCCGAGCCGTAGCAGAGCAGTTGTTCGTTATTCAGCGGCAGCCGGCGCACGTATGCAGTCTCCCTTGGCGCGAGGCAATAGGGGAGGAAAGCATGCTTCACGGACACAAAAGATCATCGCTCGCCGTGGCGCTTCTGGCCACGACCATGCTGACGCAGCCAGGCATGCCCCAGGCCGCGCCCGGCGACGCCCTGGGAGGCGAGTTTCAGGTCAATAGCTTCACTACCGGCAATCAATTGCTGCCAACCGTCGCTCTGGACGCGGACGGCGACTTCGTCGTGGCGTGGACCGACTATAGCGGTCAGGACGGCAGCCTGTATGGCGTCTTTGCCCAGCGCTTCAGCGCCGCCGGCGTGGCTCAGGGGCCGGAGTTCCAGGTCAATAGCTTCACCACAGGCTTTCAAGGTGACCCGGCGGTGGCTATGGATGCGGACGGCGACTTCATCGTGGCGTGGACCGATTATGGCGGCCAGGACGGCAGCTCCTACGGCGTCTTCGCCCAGCGCTACGATGCCGCGGGCGTGACTCAGGGGCCCGAGCTCCAGGTCAATAGCTTCACTACTGGCAATCAAGATGGTCCGACCGTGGCCATGGATGCGGACGGCGACTTCGTCGTGGCGTGGACCAGCTTCGGCCAGGACGGCAGCTCTTGGGGCATCTTTGCCCAGCGCTACGATGCCGAGGGCGTGGCTCAGGGCCCCGAGTTCCAGGTCAATGGCTTCACCACGGGCGATCAATCGGAGCTAGCCGTAGCCATGGATGCCGACGGCGACTTCGTCGTGGCGTGGACAGATTTTTCCGGCCAGGACGGCAGCTCTTATGGCGTCTTCGCCCAACGCTTCGACGCCGGGGGCGTGCCACAGGGGCCCGAGGTCCAGGTCAATAGCTTCACCACGGGCGAACAATTGTTACCGGCCGTGGCCATGGACGCCGACGGCGACTATGTCGTGGCGTGGGAGAGCTGGAATCAGGACGGCAGCTCTTATGGCGTCTTCGCCCAGCGCTTCGACGGCGCCGAGCGGGTCGCGGGCGACTTCGACGGCGACGGCAATGCAGATGTCCTCTGGCACAACACCAGTACCGGTACGGCCGTCGTCTGGCTGATGGAGGGCGCGACCAAGCTGGCCGCGCAGTCGATCGGCGCGCCGCCCGTCGCGTGGCAGGTGGCCGGCATCGGCGAGTTCAACGGCGATAACAAGGCCGACATCCTGTGGCGCAACACCACGACCGGCACCGCGCTGGTCTGGCAGATGGACGGCTTCACCAAGGTCGCCGCGGCCGGCGTGGGCGGCGCGCCTCCGGTCTGGGTGGTCGAGAAGGTGCAGGACAGCGACGGCGACGGGCTGTCGGACATCTTCTGGCGCAACGGCTCGACGGGGGCCACGCTGGTCTGGCGCATGCGCGGCTTCACCAAGGTGGCGACCGGCGGCACCGGTGGCGTGAACGCGGTCTGGGAGGTGCAGTAGGCGCGCCTTGGCTCGGCGGCTTAGGCTATCTGTGCAGCGTGCTGTCCGGGTGGAAGGCGTGGAACACGAAGGCGAAGGTGACGTCGTAGGCGACCTCCTGGCGGCTGCCGGCCGGCTTGCGTGCCGATCCGGCGGGTCCGACGCGGGATAGCCGCCCGCCCGAGTCCGGCAGATTTGGGACGCCCCGATAGTCGTCTTCAGGTCTGGTTATGGCTATGAAGAGCCTATCTGAGTTGCTACCGGCTGCGACAGCAATACCCCCAACTCCGGAAGTGCCGGACCGAAAGGCGGCTTTCGCAAAGATTTCTTCAGCTCTGCCGGGGCCTCCGGAAACCCAAACCGGAACCCGGGGAATTCCGGTGACAGCATGCCGAATGGGACTCTCCCCGGAACCAGCGCCCCGACCCCTCACCCCGGCTCCCGAACCTGACTCACCCCGCCTCCGCGCGCCGCCTCCCCTTCCGCCGCAGGCGCGCGAGCGCGCGGCGCTGCTGGCGGTTCAGGGGCGGCGCCGGTTCGGGCGGCGGCTCGGGCACGCCGGCGCCCACGGGCTCGGGCCTAGCGGTTCTCGGTGGTCCCGCGGTCGGGGCGTTCGGGTCGTCGGCATGGTCGGCTACGGTATCGGCTGCTGAGTCATTTGCGGCCGGGTCCGCGTAGTCCGCGGCGTATTCGTCGACCTCGAGGTCCGCTGCGGGATCCGCGGCCAGGGCGGCCAGAGCCTCGCGGTCGGCCCGGGCCAGCTCTCTGCCGGTCCGCTCGAAGCCGGCGATCATGGCTCGCATGTCGGCGGCCCCGGTCTTGAAACGGGCGGTGGTCTCCTGCGCGGCCAGGCGCGCCGTCTGCTCGTTGAGGCGCATCGCCTGCTCCCGGTCCTTGCGCTGCTCGGCCCTGAGGCGGCAGAGGCCGCCGAGCTGGGCGGTGGTGAGCGCCATGAGCTGGCGGGCCAGGCGCTGGGCGGTGGCGCGGGCGTGGGGCGGCAGGTCGCGGCGGTTGGCCTCGGCCTGCCAGTCCATCGCGGCGGCGTGGGCCGAGACGAACTGGGCGGCCTGGATCCGCGCCTCGATCCCCGTGCCCCCGGCGTCCCACACTTCGCCGGCGAGGCCCGCCGCCGCCGAGCGCGCGCCGTCGCGCTCCCGGGCGGCCT
>JAOUCL010000502.1 GCA_029859805.1 Rhodospirillales bacterium
GCTCTCGGGCGCTGTGATCGTCTCGACGCCCCAGGACATTGCGCTGCTGGACGCCAGGAAGGGCCTCAACATGTTCCGCAAGGTCGACGTGCCGGTCTTGGGCATCGTCGAGAACATGAGCTACTTCGCCTGCCCCAACTGCGGCCACGTGTCGCACATCTTCAGCCACGGCGGCGCGCGCCTCGAGGCGGAGAAGCTGGGCATGGAGTTTCTGGGCGAGGTGCCGCTGGACATCGAGATCCGCGAGACCTCCGACGGCGGCCGGCCGATCGTCGTCTCCAATCCCGAGAGCCCGCACGCCAAGGCCTTCACGGCGATCGCCCAGAGGGTCTGGGACAAGGTCTCGGCCGCCGCCGGCGACGAGGCGCGCCAGGCCCCAAAGATCGTCATGCAGTAGGCCTCGCGCGAATGTGACCCGTCGCGACGGCGGTTTGATTTGCAGGAGCAAGTCGACCGGCCCATCTCCAACGCGGATCAGGCAAAGCATGTTCGAAGGAACCGTCATGACCTTCATGACCGTCAGCCGGCGTGGCCTGCTCGTGGGCCTCGCCGCTTCCACCGTCGTTGCGGGCGCGGCCCCGGCGCTCGCGCTCGACCCGGTGTTCAGCCGTTGGGGCAAGGCGATCCGCGGCTACGACCCGGTCGCCTACTTCACCGAGGGCCGGCCGGTCGAGGGCGCGGCCGAGCACACGGCCGAGTGGCGGGGCGCGACCTGGCGCTTCGCCTCGGCCGCCAACCGGGAGGCCTTCGTCGCGGCGCCCGAGCGCTACGCCCCGCGGTACGGCGGCTACTGCGCCTGGGCGGTCAGCGAGGGCTACACCGCCTCGATCGACCCTGAGGCCTGGCGCATCGTCGACGGCAAGCTCTATCTCAACTATTCCAAGTCGGTCCAGCAGCGCTGGCAAAAGGACATCCCCGGCAACATCGCCAAGGCCGACCGCAACTGGCCCGGCCTGCGCGACGCGGAGTGAGGGCGGCGCTCGGCCCTACTCGTCGCGGCCCAGAGAGGCCATCAGCTCGCGCCACTCCCGCTTGGAGAGGCCCGAGTCCTCCGGGGCGACCGCCTCGCCGGCGAGCATCCGCTTGACCACCGCGAGCGCGGGACCGGAGAGCGTCGTGCCGGTCACGGCGTATTTCTCGAAGGCCTCGCAGACCAGCGGCACCCAACGCTTCACGGTCTCCAGCAGAACGTCCGCATAGGCGCGGATCTCGTACTGGGCGTGCGGATCGGCGCGCAGGCCGATGAAGTGCAGCAGGTTGTGCAGGTCGCACTTCCAGTACCACTGGGTATAGACGTTGATCGGCAGGTTCATGCGCGCCAGCTCGCGGGTCAGGCCGGCCCGGCTCTCGTCGATCACGCCACCGTCCGCGCGCTCGTTCAGCATCTCCTCGTAGTGCGCATAGGACTTGGCCGAATCCGTCTTGAGGATTTCCAGGACCCGTTCGGCTTCCGCCCCCTCGAGCACCGCGCCGCGGCCTTGCTGGTTGACCGCGGACTGTGCCGCCAGATGCTCCGGCGCGGGGATGTAGAACTCGCGGTCGAGCATCGAGTAGCGCGCCGAGTACTCGTTGACATTGGCGGTGCGGTGGCGGATCCATTGGCGCGCCACGAAGATCGGCAGCTTGACGTGGAACTTGATCTCGCACATCTCGAAGGGCGTGGTGTGCCGATGGCGCATCAGGTAGTTGATCAGCCCCGCGTCCTGGCTGACCTTCTTCGTGCCCTTGCCGTAGGAGACCCGGGCGGCCTGCACGATCGAGGAGTCGTCGCCCATGTAGTCGACCACGCGCACGAAGCCGTGGTCGAGCACCGGCAGCGGCTCGTAGAGGATCTCCTCGAGCGCCGGCACGGTGACCCGACGGGTCTGCGATCGATGCTCGCGCGCCTCGCGCAACTCGGCCTCCTGGGCCTCGCTCAGGAGCCGGCGTTTGCTCGCGGACGTTCCGCCGCCGTCCGCCTGGGGCTGGAGGGCGGCGTCTTCTCGGCCGAGGCCGGTCTTCGACTGTGTCATGGGCGCACACTAGCGGCGGTGGCCGCTCCTCTGAAAGCAAAGGATAGCGTGGATTGGGTGAAACATGGGGACAAAATCGGCCGACCGCCCGCCGACCGGGCTCCGATCCTGATTCGCACCTCCGCCTGGTAAGAAACCATTAACTTTGAACCGCGGACCAAAACCCCTATATTAGAAGTGTCGGGAAACCGACTACGGTGCTAAACGGGCACGCGGAATAAGCGCAGCGGACCCGGGGGCAGTACCCGGCGCCTCCACCAGTTTCCTCCCGCGCCCAGCGGGAGCCTCATGGGGGCGAAACAGGATCGACGCGCGTGGTAAAGGTTTGCTCGGCGCCCGGCATGGTACCGCCGTTATCGGGCCGTTCTATAGTTGCGAATGACAACTATGCTGAGGCGCGCCTCGCTGCCTAAGGGCGGC
>JAOUCL010000381.1 GCA_029859805.1 Rhodospirillales bacterium
CCTAACCTAAGTCCCCGGCCGTCAGACGTCGGGGCGGGGTTCGGGGCGCACCTGGCAACAGAAGCGCCCCACCCGAACCCTTGCGGCGGCGCCAGGGGGCCGCAGGCGGGGCTGAAGAGGACGGCAGCGGGGGCCCAGCATCCAGATGGTCGACGACGACGGCCTCAAATACGACGTCATGGTCGAACGCGCGTTGCGCGGCGTCCTGCGCGACGCGCTCGGCCTGGTCGCCGAGCGGGGACTGCCCGGCGCGCATCATTTCTACATCACCTTCCGCACCGACCACCCCGGGGTCGAGATCCCGGACCGCCTGCGCGAGCGCTACCCGAGCGAGATGACCATCGTGCTGGAGAAGCAGTTCTGGGGCCTCGAGGTCGGGCAGGAGAGCTTCGCCGTAACGCTCAGCTTCGCCGACCTGCCCGAGCGCCTGACCGTGCCCTTCGAGTCGGTGATCGCCTTCGCCGACCCCTCGGTGCGCTTCGGGCTTCAGTTCGAAGGTGGCGGGGAGCGCGGCGGGGAGGAAGGTGGGGAGGAAGACAAACCCTCGGCCGAGGTTACGATGCTGCCAGTCGAGGCGGCCGAACCCGGCGGAGAAAAGGACAGCCCGGCGCGCCCTTCCGCCCGGAGCAAGGCGCCCAAGGCCGCCGGCGCGAACGAATCTTCCGGGGATGCGGCGGCCGACGAGGCCGAGATCGTCCCGCTGGACACCTTCCGCAAGAAATAGCCGGCCGTCAGCCCTTGCCGCCCTGGCTGAGCGGATCCCATTTCGTGACGGATTTCGGCCTGGGCGCGAGGTCGCGCTTGAAGACCTTGTCGCGCATCACGGCAACGAAGGCGTCGAGGCGCCGCTTGAGCTCCCGCCGTTCGGCCGGTGTCAGCTCCTCGTCGGACACTTGCGACAGGTCGCGATTGCTGAGATCGTCCATGTCACCTCTTCGCCCCGAACCTTCGGGGAGATGGGATATCATCGGACAGCCGGGTTAACGAATTATGATATTTGGACTATGATGCCGCCGCCTGATTTGCTCCTCGACGGACCGGCCCCTGGCTCCGCCCCTGGCACCGCCGAGGCGAGCGAGGCGAGCGGGGCGCCGCTGACCCTGGCGCTGGCCCACGGCGCCGGGGTGCCCATGGACTCGGACTTCATGGCGGCGTTTGCCGAGGGCCTGGCCGCCGAGGGCCTCCGCGTCGCGCGCTTCGAGTTCCCCTACATGGCCGCCCGCCGGCGCGACGGCCGGAAGCGCCCGCCGGACCGCGAGCCCGTCCTGCTGCAGACCTGGCGCCGGGTGATCGCGGCGCTCGGCCCGGAAAATCTGGCGATCGGCGGCAAGTCCCTGGGCGGGCGCATGGCCAGCCTGCTGGCCGACGAGACCGCCGTGCAAGGGCTCGTTTGCCTCGGCTACCCCTTCCACCCGCCCGGCAAGCCGGACAGGCCGCGCACGGCGCACCTGGAGACGATCAAGACTCCGACCCTGATCGTCCAGGGCACGCGCGATCCCTTCGGCACGCCTGACGAGGTCGCGGGCTACAAACTGTCGCCCGCCGTCCGCCTGCACTGGGCCGAGGACGGCGACCACGGGCTGGAGCCGCGCAAGGCCTCGGGCCGGACGGCCGAGCAGAACCTGGCCGAGGCGATCGCGGCCGTCGCCGCCTTCCTGCGCGCCCTCGGGACCCCGCCGTGAGCCGCCGCGACGTCTTCATCGACCACGTCTGCGACCTGCTGCGGGTGCTGGGGCCGGTGGCGCCGCGGCGCATGTTCGGCGGCTGGGGGCTCTATCTGGACGGCGTCATGTTCGCGCTGATCGAAGGCGACCGTCTCTACCTCAAGGCAGACCAAGAGACCGAGGCGCGCTTCGCCGCGGCCGAGTGCGAGCCCTTCACCTACGAGGCCAAGGGCAAGCGGATCAGCCTGTCCTACCGCGAGGCTCCCGACGGCAGCCTGGAGGACCCCGACGACCTCCTGCCCTGGGCCCGCCTCGCCCTGGAAGCGGCCAGGCGGGCGAAGGCGGCCAAACGCTAGCAAGCACGGGCCTTGGCGGCGGTGCGGCCTTGTGCCTATGATTCGGCGCGACCGTCCCGGCAGTACGAGACCTCCCGGCCATGTCCGACCAGGCAGAGACCCGCATCGAAAGCGACTCCATGGGCGAGATCGCGGTTCCGGCGGACCGCTACTGGGGCGCGCAGACCCAGCGCTCGCTGGAGAACTTCCGGATCGGCGGCGAGAGGATGCCGCCGGCGCTGATACGCGCGCTGGGTCTCGCCAAGCTGGCCGCGGCGCGCAGCAACCTGGCGCTGGGCCTGCTCGACGCCAAGCTGGGCAAGGCCATTATCCGGGCCGCCGAGGAGGTGGCAGATGGCACGCTCGCCGAGCACTTCCCGCTGGTCGTCTGGCAGACCGGCTCGGGCACCCAGAGCAACATGAATGCCAACGAGGTGATCGCCGGGCGCGCCAACGAGATCCTGACGGGCACGCGCGGCGGCAAGGATCCGGTGCACCCCAACGACCACGTCAACCTGGGCCAGTCGTCCAACGACAGCTTCCCGACCGCCATGCACATCGCCGCCGTCCGGCAGATCGCCGGCGAGACCGTGCCGGCGCTGGGCCGCCTGCACGCGGCGCTGGACAAAAAGGCCAGGGCCTTCGCGGCGATCGTCAAGATCGGCCGCACCCACCTGATGGACGCCACGCCGCTCACCCTGGGCCAGGAGTTCTCGGGCTACGCCAAGCAGGTGGAATATGGCGTGGCACGGCTCGAGGGCGCGCTGCCGCGCCTGCTGCAGCTCGCCCAGGGCGGCACCGCGGTCGGCACCGGCCTCAACGCCGTCGAGGGTTTCGCCGAGGCCTTCGCCGCCGAGGTCGCCAAGATCACCGGCCTGCCCTTCGTCACCGCCGAGAACAAGTTCGAGGCGCTGGCCGCGCACGACGCCGTGGTCGAGGCCTCGGGCGCGCTCAACACGGTCGCCGTCTCGCTCATGAAGATCGCCAACGACATCCGGCTGCTCGGCTCGGGCCCGCGATGCGGATTTGGCGAGCTGCGCCTGCCGGCCAACGAGCCTGGCTCCTCGATCATGCCGGGCAAGGTCAACCCGACCCAGTGCGAGGCCATGACCATGGTCTGCGCCCAGGTCATGGGCAACCACGTGACGGCCACCGTGGCCGGCGCGAGCGGCCACCTCGAGCTCAACGTCTTCAAGCCGGTGCTGATCTACGGCCTGCTGCAGTCGGCCCGGTTAATCGGCGACGCCTGCGACTCCTTCCGCGAGAACTGCGTCGCCGGCCTCGAGGCCGACGAGGCGCGCATCGCGGAACTGATGAACCAGTCGCTCATGCTGGTGACCGCGCTCACGCCCCACATCGGCTACGACAACGCGGCCCGGGCGGCCAAGAAAGCCCACGCCGAGGCCACGACGCTCAAGGCGGCCGCGGTAGCGCTCGGCCTGCTGACGCCCGAGCAGTTCGACGCCTGGGTGCAGCCGGAGAGCATGGTGGAACTCCGTGCCAAACCCTGAGGCCGGGGCCGCCGGCCCGCCGGGCGCCGCGGTCCGCAAGCGTTCGGTCACGGTCGCCGGCCACCGCACTTCGTTCAGCCTGGAGGAGGCCTTCTGGCAGGCCCTGAAGGACCAGGCCCGCGCCGAGGGCCTGTCGCTTGCGGCCCTGGTCAAGCAAATCGACCGCGACCGCAAGGGCAACCTGTCCAGCGCCATCCGGGTCTACCTGCTCGAGCAGTCGCGAAGGATTTGACGATTGGAACGCCGGTCTGTCTGGATGACGACAGATCCTAATCAAGACCGAGAATCCCCCTTGTGTCTTGGGAATCGGGTAGATGTGGCTCTGTTGCCGGGGTGGAGCATGCTCCACCCCGGCGGCGCGGCCCGGCGCCCGTAACGCCCTTGGTTGTTGGACCACCGCGGGTGAGCGAGGGACCGGAGCCGCAGTCTTCCACGGCCCGAACGGTTGCCAGGGTTTGACGCCCGTACCAGCAAGGAAGGGATATGAAGATGGCACTTTTTCAGGTTTTTGTCGGCATTGATGTGAGCCGGGACTGGCTCGACGTCCACATCCTGCCGTTCCGGCGCCGCTTGCGCGTGGCCAATACGCCGGCGGGTTGGCGGGAGTTGGCCGCC
>JAOUCL010000279.1 GCA_029859805.1 Rhodospirillales bacterium
AGCACGATACCCTCGCCCTGGTCCGCTACCTTGACGCTATCGATGATTTCCTTGCGCCGCTCCTCCATGTCGTCATCGGGGCCGATACAGATCGCGGCAACATTGGACTGTGGGCCGACGATATGCTCCAGCGCGTCAATGAACTCGAGAGCCAGTCGGCCATGGGTGACGAGGACCAATCCGATCATGGGCCTTTCCATTTCTATGGGCCAGATGTTGTACGCCGTTTCCGGCTCCGAATCACGCGCGTTCCGACGGCTCCGCCAAATCGCGATGCACCAACGTAATGCGGCGCCCTTCGTCCCGCAGCCAGCGTGCCAGCCGTTCGGCCACCATGACCGAGCGGTGACGCCCGCCGGTGCAACCCAGCGCCACGGTCAGGTAGCTCTTGCCTTCCTGTTCGTAACGCGGCAACAGGGGCCGCAGTGTCGCGGTAATCTGGTCGAAGAAGGGCTGAAAATCCGGATCCGCGGTCACGAAGGCCGCCACCTCCGGATCGCGGCCGGTCAGATCGCGCAACGCCGGGTCGTAGTGCGGGTTCCTCAGGAACCGCACGTCGAGGACCAGATCGGCGGCACGCGGCAAACCCTGTCGATAGGCAAAGGAGGTAACGACGATCGCCATGCCGCCCGCTTGGCCGGCATCCAGGTGTCCGGTCAGGAGCCGCCTGAAGTCCCCCGGTGACATACCGGTGGTATCGACCACGAGGTCGGCCCGGTCGCGTAGCGGCACGACCAGGCGCCGCTCGGCATCGATGCCGTCCTTGAGCGGTCGACCCTGGGCCAGAGGGTGCCGGCGCCGGGTCTCCGTATAGCGACGGCTCAGGACTTCCTCTTCGCAGTCGACGAACAACAGGCACGGGGCGAGCGCCGGGTCGGCATGAAGCCGGTCGAGCTGTTCGAGGAAGGGATCGGCGGCGAAATCGCGCGTCCGGATATCCACCCCCAGGGCGATCGGCCGCACGCTCGGTGTGCCGACGATTGCGGCCAGGAACTCCAACGGCGGGTTGTCGATCGCCTCATAGCCCAGATCTTCGAGAATATCGAGGGCCGTCGAGCGGCCAGCCCCGGAAATACCGGTCACCAGAACAACCGTCCGCGCCTCGGGTTCGACCCCGGCCGCACCGCCGGCGCCAGTCGTTCCGGCTTTGCCCGGTATCGTCTTCTTGTCCCTCGGCTGCACGCCTCAACCGCCTTTCCCGCCGGGCTGGATCGCCGCCATTATAGCGCCCGATTCACGGAACGCAGCAAGGCGCAGCTTGGCCAGTGCCGAGACCTCGAAGGGATCGAGCGCCAGGCGCCGCAAGCGGACGCCCAGAAGCTTGCGGAAATCGGGCTCCGGCAGGCGCTCGACGAGGCCCGGGGAAACCAGATCCACGACCAGACAGAGCGTGGCCCCCGGCGTGCTCGGCACACTCACGATGCCCAGACCACGCACCTCCATCCGTCCGGCGATCGCGCCGGGCGAGGCCGCCGACAAGCGTCCTCCAGCCGGGCGAAGCTCGGTCTGATCGTCCGCCACGAGGCGCCAGCCGCGGTCGATCGATCTGAGCGCCAGATCGGACTTGCCCGCCCCCGATGGGCCGCGCAGAAGCACGCCAAACGGCCGTTCCCACCCGCTTCCGGCCGGTCCGTCCTCCGGCACGAAGGCGATGCAGGTCGCGTGAACCAGATGACCTGTCATGGCCGGTCACTCGGCAGGCAGGCGAACGACAAACCGTGCGCCGATCACGCCGCCCTCCCCGTCTAACCGATTCTCCGCCTCGATGGCGCCGCCGTGCGCCTGGACGATCTGGCGCGAGATCGAGAGCCCCAAACCGGAGTGCGTGCCGAATTTTTCCCCCTTCGGCCGCTCGCTGTAGAACCGCTCGAATATGGCCTCCAGCTTCTCGGGAGGCAGGCCCGGGCCGTCGTCCGCGACGCTGACCACGATCCAGTCCTTGTCCCGCCGCGCGGCAAGACGAATCGTGCCGCCGGGCGGCGAGAAGGACACTGCGTTTCTGATCAGATTGCGAAACACCTGGCCCAGGCGCCCCTCGAGACCCGAAACCTTGAGAAGCTGATATCCCGCGACGTCCAGTTCGAACCGCGGGCCCTCGTCGCCGGCCGTGGCCTGCTCCACCTCGGCCAAGGCCTGCAACAACTCGCCCAGATCGACGGTTTCGCTCTCGGCGCGCGACAGCTCGGCGTCCAGGCGTGAAGCATCCGAGATATCGCTGATCAGGCGATCGAGGCGCTGCACGTCGTCCAGAATGATCGACATCAGCTTTTTTTGCTGGGCCGGGTCCTCGAGCCGCGTCACGGTTTCCACCGCGCTGCGCAGAGATGTCAGCGGGTTCTTGATCTCGTGCGCCACATCGGCGGCGAAGCCCTCGATCGCGTCCAGCCGCGCCCAGAGCGCCTCGGTCATCTCGCGCAGCGCCGCAGAGAGGTCGCCGATCTCGTCGTCCCGCCGGGTGAAGTCCGGAATCTGGAACTTCCGTCCCTTGCCGTAGCGCACCAGGTCGGCCGCCTTGGCCAGGCGTCGGATCGGGCGGGCTATGGTCCCGGCGAGATATAGCGAAAGCAGCACGGTCACCGCGGAGGCCACGCCGAACACCACCAGAATGTCGCGGCGCCTGTCGCGTACCGCGGCGGTGACATCGGTGCCGTCCTTGGACAGCATGAGGGCGCCCAGCACCTTGCGGTACCGCTGCACCGGGACGGCGGCGGACAGGACCAAGCGACCGCCGCGATCCAGCCGAACCATACCGGGGCTCTCGCCGGCCAGGGCCCGCTCGACCTCCGTGTAGTCGGTGGCGAACTGCTCGGCCGCCTCCCGGTAGCGCGGCAGGTCGTCGAGGCCCGGCAGCCAGTCGGTGGCCCTGTCGTAGAGCCGGGTTAGCCAGCCGGAGACCGCGCCGTCGTCCGGCGGCGGCAGCTCCAGCACCGTCACCTGGCCGCCGGGGCCCATCAGAACGAAGCTGTCTGCGAGCAGCTTGCCGTCGAGGGCGAAAGCACGCGCGCGCGTTGTGGAATTGGTGAGCAGCAGGCGCATGAGGTGCCGGGTCAGCTCGGGCAGGAGGCGTTCCACGCCTGCGTTGTTCGCCACCACGGCCGTGCTGCCAAGGGAGAGCGCAAAGCTTCGGCCTTGGGTGCGTAGGCCTTCCAACTCCGCCGCAATCAAGGAATCCCGGTACTGTTCAAGGTGCATCAGGCCCAGGACCGGAATCAGCAGGACTAGGAGGTTCAGCAGCAGGATCCGCCGGGTCAGGGGCGAGCGCCAGCCGAGCCGGCTGCGCCGCCGCAGGCCTCGCTTCTTGAGCTCCGCAGGCTCCCCCCGCGAGGCCGGGCCGGGCCGGGTCTGGATCTCCGCAGTCATGAAGGTCTTCGTCCGCCCCCCTCAGCGGACCGGCCTGCCAGTGGCGGTCCGGCACGTGCTATTGGTCGCGATAGCGGTAGCCGACACCATAGAGCGTCTCGATCTGGGCGAAGTCGTCGTCAACTTGCTTGAATTTCTTGCGCAGCCGTTTGATGTGGCTATCGATGGTCCGGTCGTCCACGTAGATATGCTCGCCGTAGGCGGCGTCCATCAGCTGGTCCCGGTTCTTGACGTGACCCGGACGCTGGGCCAAGGCCCTCAGGATCAGGAACTCGGTGACCGTCAGGTTGACCGGCTTACCGCCCCAGGTGCAGAGGTGACGCCCCGGGTCCAGCATAAGCTGGCCGCGCGTCAGCGGTTGCTCGGTGCCGTCGGGCTCCAGCTCCTCCCGGGCCACCTTCTCGCGCCGCAGCAGGGCGCGGATCCGCTCGAGCAAGAGGCGCTGGGAGAAGGGCTTGGTGATGTAGTCGTCGGCACCCATGCGCAGGCCGAGCACCTCGTCCACCTCGTCGTCCTTGGAGGTCAGGAAGATGATCGGCACATTGGAATTGCGGCGCAGATGGGTCAGCAGCTCCATGCCGTCCATGCGCGGCATCTTGATGTCCAGGATGGCCAAGTCCACAGGATTGCTCGAGATGCCGCGTAGGGCCTCCGAGCCATCGGCGTAGGTTCGCACCTTGAAGCCTTCGGCTTCGAGCGCCATGGACACCGAGGTCAGTATGTTCCGGTCGTCGTCGACCAGGGCGATGGTCTGCTGCATAACCGCCTTCCTCAAAGCAAGAATGTAAGCGGAGTTCCCCCGGGTTTCCACACTTGCGACACTGGCGTCCGACTGTGGCACTTTTGCGGCACTCCCAAGGCAGGATCGCCCCCCTGCTATTGACGGCCGCCGCGCGGCGGGGCAGACCTGACGCGATGAACGGGACCAGAGAAAAGCCAGGTCAGACCGTGCGCCGGTTGATGCGCCGGGCGGGTCGGGCGGCGCTCGCCACCGCCCTGGCGCGCGACGCCAGCGCCTGGCCCTATGCCTCGCTCGTGCTGGTCGCGCTCGACCACGATGCCAGCCCGCTCCTCCTGTTGTCCGACCTGGCCGACCACACCCGGAACATGGCGGCCGATCCACGGGTCGGGCTGCTGTTCGACGGCACGGCCGGGTGGCGCGACCCCCTGGCCGGCGCGCGCGCCTGCGTTCTGGGCCGCATCGAGCCGGCCTCGTCGGCCCGCCTCCTGGCCCGCTATGTCGCGCGCCACCCGGGGGCCGAGGCCTATGCCGGTTTCACGGATTTCAAGCTCTACCGGGTCGCCGTAGAGCGCGCGCACCTGGTCGCCGGATTCGGCCAGATCCACTGGATCGGGGCGGACGAGGTGCTGTTCGACACGGCCGGCGCCGAGCCGCTCGCCCAGGCCGAGACCGCCATCCTCGGCCATATGAACCAGGACCACGCCGAGGCTGTCCAGCTGATCGCCCGGCAGGTTCTGGGCCTCGACGGCGAGGGCTGGGCGCTGGTCGGGATCGACCCGGAAGGCTGCGATCTCGGCCAGGACGGGGTGCTGGCCCGTGCGGCCTTCGACAAGACGGTCGCCGACGGCGAAGGCGCCCGGGTCGAACTGGTCCGCCTTGCCAAGCGTGCCCGGCGCCTAGCCGCCGGCAAAGAGCCTTAACGCGGTCCGGCCGTTAAGGAGATTTCTTAGCGCCTCTTTCAGACTTTCCCGCGGAAAATGGGATTTCGCGGAGGTTTCTGTGCTGTCGCGCCGTGTTCTACTATTGGGCGCATTCGGGGCCCCTTGATACGTCGGCTTACAGTCTCGTTGGCGGTTCTTATGGCCGCCCAGTCCGTGGCTTGGGCCGCCCTGCCGCCGGCGCCGGCCTGCGACCGTCTGGCGATTCGGCCAAGCGCCCTGTTCGGCCTCGACACGGCACAGAACCACGGCGAATTTCACGGCGAGTCCTTCTTGGCGGCTTGCGGCCTGTTCCTGCGCCACTGGCGACCGTCGGCGAGGAAAATGGCCGACGCCTTCTACGAGAGCGGCGCGGAAGCCTTGGAAAAGGATGACCTTGACCAGGCGGCCCGCCACTTTACCGCGGCCCTCGGGGTCCGCGGCCTGAGCCGAGCGCACTTGGCCTTTCTCTACAGCGAGCGCGGCCGCGTCTTCAACGAGAGCGGCGATTACGACCGCGCGGTGCAAGACCTATCGGCCTCGCTTCGCTACGGCCCCCAGGATACCACCACCCTCTACTGCCGCGGCATCGCGTACTGGAATGCCGGTGACTACGAGAGATCGGTGGAGGACTTCACCACCGCGATCAGGCTCGATCCCGAAGACGCGGCGCTGTACAGGGAGCGTGGCGACGCCTACAGGTCCATGGACCGTCTCGACCACGCCATGGCCGACCTGGACAGCGTTCTGAAAAGCGACCCCGAGGACGAGAAGGCCTATCGCTATCGGGCCGCGGCCCATCAACAGAATGGCCGGCGCGACCTCGCGATTGAGGACTATACCGCCGCCATCCGGCTCGCCCCGGACAAGGCCGAGGCCTACCTGGATCGCGGCTGGATCCATCACATGGACAACAATTACCAGCGTGCGATCGAGGACTACAGCGCCGCCCTGCGAATCGACCCCGAAGACGCCAGCGCCCTCTACGGCCGCGGCCGCGCCCTCGAGGCGAAGGGCGAAACGGACCGCGCCCGGCAGGATTTCGAGGCGGCCTATCGTTTGGAGCCCGACGATCCGGACTATAGAGCAGCCTACCTAGCGGCCAGCCCCACCAGACTGATTTCCCTGATTGCGCTCGCATTACTGGGGGCGAGCGCCCTGGGCACCGTGGGCTACCGCAAGCGCTGGCGGATGGGCTACACCTGGGGCCTCATGCTGACCAGCATCGCCCTGTCGATCTGGGCTCTGGCCTCATACTCCTGACCGCGACACCTGAGCGCCGAACGGGCCGCTGCGCCGGAACGCGCGAATCCCCTGTGGCGTCCGGCGGTCGGATGGGGTAACTCTGGGGTGCAACGGGAAGCGAGGGCGGGGGATCCGCGGCCTGCCGTGGGGCCGACCGGCCCGGCCAGCAAGGGAGAATGCCGCGTGACCGACAAGGGACCGGTCATCAGCCGTTTCGGCCTGGACCACCACGGCGTCCGCAACTACAACGTTGCGCGCTGGAACCTGGGCGTGCCGGATCTGATCGAG
>JAOUCL010000058.1 GCA_029859805.1 Rhodospirillales bacterium
GAGACCACGGTTGTCACGCGTCCACATCGGCCACCTCCTGAAAAACGAATCGGCGGCCACTACAGAATCACAAACGATTCCAACGAATCAACTTCTTTCCGGACGGACACTTAGAGATCTTTCCTGTAATGATGTTCCCGGCTCGCGCTTCGGTCGTTCAGGGTTCGACCGACGACGCCGCGCCGATATCCGAGAGCTTCATAAAGCCGGTGGGCCGTCTCGAAACGCGTGTCGGTCCAGAGCTCGATGAAAACCGCGCTTCGGCGACGCGCCTCGTCCTCGATCAAGGCGAGGAGACGACTGGCCAGCCCGCGGCGGCGCGCCATGGCCGCGACATAGAGCTTCTGGATCTCGAGGCCGGGGCCGGGGACCGGCTGACACGCGGCCGTCCCGACGATCAGCCCGTCCTGCTCGGCAACCCAGGCAGACCCGCCGAGCGCGCCGTAATGGCTTGCCGGGCAGCGCAGTTCCGGACTCTCGTCATCGACGTCGAGAATACATCCAGGATATTCGCCGTAGGCTGCGGCGATCAGTGCAATGATATCCTCGCCATCGGCGTCTCGTGCCGGACGCAGGGTGATTCCGTCGCGCAAAAAGCCTAGCCCTTCAGCACCGTTCTTCCGGCATAGCGCGCGGCGGGGCCGAGCTCCTGCTCGATGCGGAGCAGCTGGTTGTACTTGGCCAGGCGGTCGGAGCGGCTGAGCGAGCCGGTTTTGATCTGGCCGCAGTTGGTCGCGACGGCGAGGTCCGCGATGGTCGCGTCCTCGGTCTCGCCGGAGCGGTGCGAGATCACCGCCCGGTAGCCGGCTTTGTGGGCCATCTCGACCGTCTCGAGGGTCTCGGAGAGGGTGCCGATCTGGTTGACCTTGACCAGTATCGCGTTGGCCACGCCGCGGGAGATGCCCTCGGCCAGGCGTACCGGATTGGTCACGAAGTTGTCGTCGCCCACGATTTGCACCCGATCGCCGAGCGCCGCGGTCAGCACCTCCCACCCGTCCCAGTCGTCCTCGGCCATGCCGTCCTCGACCGAGACGATGGGGTAGCGGCCGCAGAGCGCGGCCAGGTAGTCGGCCATGGCGCCGGGCTCGAGGGTCGTGCCCTCGCCCGCCAGATGGTAGGCGCCGTCCTTGAAGAACTCGCTGGCGGCGCAGTCGAGCGCCAGCACCACGTCGTCGCCCGGCTTGTAGCCCGCGGCCTCGACCGCCTTCATGACGAAGCCCAGCGCCTCGTCGCTCGAGGCCAGGTTGGGCGCGAAGCCGCCCTCGTCGCCGACGTTCGTGTTGTGGCCCGCCTCGGCGAGCTGGGATTTCAGTGCGTGGAACACCTCGGCGCCGGTGCGCAGCGCCTCGGCCAGGCTCTCGGCGCCGACCGGCAGGATCATGAACTCCTGGATGTCGATCGGGTTGTCCGCGTGGGCGCCGCCGTTCAGGATGTTCATCTGCGGCACCGGCAGGGTCCGGGCATGGACGCCGCCCAGATAGCGGTAGAGCGGCAGGCCGGCCTCCTCCGCCGCCGCCTTGGCCACGGCCAGGCTCACCCCGAGGATCGCGTTGGCGCCCAGGCGCGCCTTGTTCGGCGTGCCGTCCAGCGCGATCATGGTCTGGTCGATCAGCACCTGGTCTTCCGCGTCCAGGCCCGAGAGCGTGTCGAAGATCTCGTGATCGACCGCCTCGACCGCCTTGAGCACGCCCTTGCCGCCATAGCGGCCCTTGTCGCCGTCGCGCAGCTCGACTGCCTCGTGGGCGCCGGTCGAGGCGCCCGAGGGCACCGCGGCCCGGCCCTGGGCGCCGCTTTCCAGGAGCACCTCGACCTCCACGGTCGGATTGCCGCGGGAATCCAGTATCTCCCGTCCGTGGATATCGATGATCGCGGTCATGACGGTCCGTCTCCATTTGCCCCGAGAAAGCCCGCCACTGATACCGGCCGCCCCGAAGCTACGCAAGAGGTACTAGCTAATCCCTCACCAGGCCGTGGAAAAGGTCGATAAGGGCGCCGCGGGTCTCGAACCCGATCCCTGGTGCTTCGGGTGGGCGTGTTTGCCCGTTTTCCACCGGAACGTCGTCGGCAAATCCGCCGAAGGGTTGAAAGTTGTGCGGGTTGGCCTCGCAGCCGCCGAGGCCGAGCGCGGCGGCGATGTGAAGACTGAACAGGTGCCCGCCATGCGGTTGGAAGTCGCGCCGCGACCAGCCGTTGGCCTCCATTAGGTCCAGGATTCGCAGATATTCCGGCAGGCCCAATGTACGGGGTCGAACACCAGCACATCATGGCCCGGCCGCAACCCGCCGTAGCGGAGCAGGTTGCGCCCATCGGCCAGGGAAAAGAGCGCCTCTCCCGCGGCGATCGGCGGCTCGTAGCACTGGGCTATCTCGGCCTGGGTCTCGTAATCCAGCGGATCGCAGATGTCCTCGAACCATCGCAGGCGGTACGGGGCCAGACGCTCTGCCGCCGCGCGGCCGGTATCCCGGCCGAAAGCATTCATCGCATCGACAGCCAATCGCCGCCCGTCGGACAGCAGTGAAAGAGCGCTCTCGATTCGTTGCAGGTCCTGTGCCAAGGGCCGCCCGCCGATCTTGATCTTCGCGTGGGTATATCCCCAGTCCAGGAACCGGAGGATCTCGTCTTTCAGGCGGTTGGCATCGTTTTCGGGGAAGTAATAGCCGCCGCCGGCGTAGACCGGGACGGCTTTGGCCGCCACTGGCTTGCCGGTCATCTCCGCCAGAAAGCGGTTGAGGGGCTTCTCCGCGATCTTGGCGGCCGCATCCCACAGCGCCATGTCCAGGGTTCCCACAGCGACGCATCGCTCGCCGTGGCCGCCCGGCTTCTCTCCGGCCATCAGGCAGGCCCAGGCACGGAAGGGGTCGATCGTCGCACCGTCTCCGGCCATCAGGTCCTCGTCCCGGGCGGCGAGCAACCGCGGCGCAAATCGTTCGCGGATCAGGCCGCCTTGCGCGAAGCGGCCAATCGACGAAAACCCGTACCCCACCACGGGCTCTCCTTTGCGGCGGACGTCGGTGACGAGGGCGACGATGCTTGTGGTCAACGCCGGGCCGTCCGGCGCGACCGACGGGTCGCCATATCGCGAGATCGGAATGCTCCGTTCCCTGATGTCGATTATGCGCAAACCGATCCTCCGAAACGCCCTTTGCCGCAAGCGAACCCGCTCGCCGGCCGGATCATAGCATCACGCTTGCCGGCTGGCCGGCCGCAAGCGAAATTCCACCGCCCCAAAGACACTTGCGGTCGCTCCCGGCGTAACGCAACATCGCGTCGGCCGGCCACCGGGGGCGCGGTGCACGAAAGGCGGGGATCATGCAGCTACAGCTTTGCACTTGGCAGGAGGTCGAGAGCTATCTCGAAGGCTCGACCGGCATCATCATTCCGATCGGGTCGACCGAGCAGCACGGTCCGACCGGCTTCATCGGCACCGACGCGCTCTGCCCGGAGCTGATCGCCCGGGGCCTCGGCGAGCGCCTGGAGGCCATGGTGGCGCCGACCATTGCCACGGGCATGGCCCAGCACCACCTGGGCTTCGCCGGGTCGGTCACGTTCAGGCCCTCGACCCTCATGGCGGTGGTCCAGGACACGGTCAACTCGCTGGCCCGGCACGGCTTCGACCGCTTCTTCTTCCTGAACGGCCACGGCGGCAACATCGCCACGGTGAGCGCCGCTTTCTCGGAGATCTATGCCGAGAGCAGCCTGGGCACCGCCAGCCACAACCGGCCGAGCCTGCGCTGCCGGCTGCAGAACTGGTGGGATTGCGAGGCGGTCAAGGGGATCTCGGCAGAGCGCTTCGGCGATGCCGAGGGCAGCCACGCCGCCGCGTCGGAGATCTCTCTCACCTATTACGGCTACCCGGAAGACGGCGCGCGGGTCGCCGGGGCCGAGCTGTCGCCCAAGCGCGCGCCCAAGGGCACGTTCTACGATGCCGAGGACTACCGGCGCAGGTTCCCAGACGGGCGCATCGGCTCGGACCCGAGCCTGGCCACGGCCGAGATCGGCAAGGAGCTCTACGACGCCGCGGTCGGGGACATCGCCGTCAAGTACCAGGAATTCCTGGCGGAGGCCTGAAACCGCTTTTTTCCCCCAGAAGGCGAAATCCTCGCTGCAGCTTTACGGCTTTGTAACAGTGCCGGGGCTAGTAGAGAGGGAGGATCCGATGGAGGACTGAATGAAAGCGGAAAACAGGCTGTTGCCCGAATGGTTCGACCTCGTTCGCTCGGGCCGGATTCGCTTGCCCCGGTTCCAGCGCTACGAGGTCTGGGGACAGGGCGAAATCACCGGCCTTCTGGAAACGGTCCTCCACGGCCTGCCTGCCGGGGCCACGCTCGTCATGGACGTGCAGGGCGAGGAGAAGTTCGCCAGCCGCACGATGTCCGGAGCGCCCGAGCCGACCGAGCGCTGCCGCGAGCATCTGCTCGACGGGCAGCAACGCGTCACGGCCCTTTGGAAGAGCCTGTACGGCCTGTACGAGGACCGCACCTACTTCGTCTACTTCAAGCCGGACGAGGAGCACGGCGGCCAGGAAAAGCCCCAGATCTATGGCCAGGCGCGCTGGTGGAAGGCCGGGATCCAGCACCCGGTCTGGTGCGACGACCCGCGCGAGGTCTTCAAACGCCGCTATCTTCCGATCCATCTGATGAAGCCGGACGACAACGTCTTCAAGCAGATCCGCAAATGGTGCGACCGGGCCACGGAGAACAACCTCAAGGCCAGCCGCGACCTGGAGGAAAGTATCCTGGAGGTGCGCGAGCACTTCACGCAGTTCAACCTGCCCTTCCTCATGATGCCGGCCAGCACGCCCGCGGACGTCGCGCTCGAGGTGTTCATCAAGCTGAATACCGTGTCGGTGAAGCTCTCGACCTTCGACGTCATCGTCGCCAAGTTCGAGCACACCACCGGCCAGTCCCTGCACCAGCTGGCCAACGACCTGACCAACGAAGTGCCGCAGGTCGAGCGCTACCTGGAGCCCGAGGAGGCGATCCTCAGCGTTGCCGCCATGCGCGAGGGGAGCGCACCGTCGCAGGCCAATTACCAGAAGCTCGACCTGTCGCGGCTGTCGCAGGAGTGGACCTACCTGGTCGCCGGTCTGAAATGGGCGATCGAATTCCTGGAAGCGGAATGCATTTACGACGGAGAGCGCCTGCCCACCACCGTCGTGCTCCCGGTTCTGGCCGCCTTGCACGACGACATGCCGAAGCTGGATGACAAGCGGCGCGAGGCCGAGGCGCTCGTGCGGAGGTACCTGTGGCGCGCCTTTCTGACCCGGCGCTACGAAAACTCGGCGTCGAACCGGTCGCTGCAGGACCTGCTCGGCCTGCGCGACGCCTTTGCGGGCCAGAACAGGGGCATCCCCGTTTTCGACGAAAAGGAGTTTCCCCTGCCGACCGTGGAGGAGCTGATGCTGGCCGGCTGGCCGAAGCGGCGGGACACGCTGTCGCGCGGCATTCTGGCCATTGCCTTGAGGGCCGGCGCCCACGACCTGATCAGCGGCGAGCCGGTTTCGGCCAGTCACGTGCGGCTGCGCGACTGCCATCACCTCTTTCCCTACGCGCTGCTGACCGGCGACGGCCAGATGCCCGGCTCGGAGACCTACTGCGCCCTCAATTGCGCCCTGCTGGGCTGGGAGGCGAACCGCATCCTGTCGTGCGGCGAACCCGCCGCCTTCTTCAGGCTGGGGGCCCAGCGCAGCCACATCGGCGCCCAGGTGATCCGCGATCGGCTGAGCACCCATCTGGTCCCGGTCGAGCAGCTTTCAGTGGGCAGCTACGCCAAGATCGACGACGCCGACGACCGGGCCGAGAAGATCAGGGTCGACTACCAGGCCTTCCTGAGGGCCCGCGCCGAGCTCATGATGGAGCCCATGCACGCACTCTGCGCGGGGCGGAACTGGCCCAAGGAAGGCCTGCCGAAAGCCAAGAAGCCCAAGGCCAAGGCCAGCTGACGCGCCGGCCTCACCCGATGCCGACCGGCCGTGCCTTGGCCAGGCGGTCGAAGGCCATCAGGGTTTCGACCAGGGCCGGCAGGTCCTTCAGGCGCACCATGTTGGGCCCGTCGGAGGGGGCGCTGTCCGGGTCCTGGTGGGTTTCCATGAAGACGGCGGCCACGCCCACCGCCAGCGCCGCGCGCGCGAGCACCGGCACGAACTCGCGCTGCCCGCCGGAGGTCGTCCCCTGCCCGCCCGGTTGCTGCACCGAATGGGTCGCGTCGAAGACCACGGGACAGCCGGTCTCGGCCGCCATGATCGGCAGCGAGCGCATGTCCGAAATCAATGTGTTGTAGCCAAAGGAGGCGCCGCGTTCGCAGACCATGACCCGGTCGTTGCCTGCGTCCCGGATCTTCCGCACGACGTTCTTCATGTCCCAGGGCGCCAGGAACTGGCCCTTCTTGACGTTGAGCGCCCGGCCGGTCCGGGCGGCGGCCACCAGCAGGTCCGTCTGGCGGCACAGGAAGGCGGGGATCTGCAGCACGTCGACGGCTTCGGCCACGGGCGCGCACTGCTCGGGCGCGTGCACGTCGGTCAAGACCGGACAGCCGCAGGTTTCGCGCACCTCGGCCAGGATGGGCAGGCCCTCGGCCATGCCGATGCCGCGGCCCGATGACAGGCTGGTGCGGTTGGCCTTGTCGAAAGAGCTCTTGTAGATCAGGCCGAGCCCGAGCTTGCCCGCCATCTCGGTGAGCGCCTGGCCCGTCTCAAGAGCGTGGGCGCGGCTCTCCAGCGCGCAAGGGCCGGCGATCAGCACGAAGGGCTGATCGTTGCCGACGGTCAGATCGTTGATTTGAACGTGACGGGTCTCGCTCATCGCTCACATCAGCCGTGACTGCTCGACCGCCGCCTTGATGAAGGAGGTGAACAAGGGGTGCGGATCGAAGGGTTTCGATTTCAGCTCCGGGTGGAACTGCACGCCGATATACCAGGGATGGGCGGGGATCTCGACGATCTCCGGCAGCTCGCCGTCGGGCGACATGCCGGAAAACCGCAGTCCCGCGTCTTCGAGCGCCTTGCGGTAGTTGATATTGACCTCGTAGCGGTGACGGTGGCGCTCGCTCAGCTCGCGGACGCCATAGACCTCGGCGATTCGGCTGCCCTGCTCGACGACGCAGGGATAGGCGCCGAGGCGCATGGTGCCACCCAATTCACTGCGGTCGTCGCGCCGCTCGACCAGGTTGCCGCGCGTCCACTCGGTCAGCAGGCCGACCACGGGGTCGGCGCAGGGGCCGAACTCGGTCGACCCGGCCCCGGGAACACCGGCCAGATTGCGCGCCGCCTCGATCACCGCCATCTGCATGCCGAAGCAGATGCCGAAGTAGGGCACCTCGCGCTCGCGGGCGAAGCGGGCGGCGGCGATCTTGCCCTCGGCGCCGCGCTCGCCGAAGCCGCCGGGAACCAGGATCCCGTGCACGCCCTCCAGCTCCTGGGCCGCGCCGTCGGTCTCGAAGATCTCCGAGTCGAGCCAGTTCACCTTGACGCTCAGGTTGTTGGCGATGCCGCCGTGGGTCAAGGCCTCGGCCAGGGACTTGTAGGCGTCGAGCAGGGTCGTGTACTTGCCCACCACGCCGATGGTGACCTCGCCGTCGGGCTGCTGAATGGACCTGGTGACCCGGTCCCAGGCCGCCAGATCGGGGGCCGGCGACTCGATCCGGAAATGGCGGCAGACCTCGCCGTCGAGGCCCTCCTCGTGGTAGGCGCGCGGCACCGCGTAGATCGTATCGACGTCGAGCGCCTGGATCACCGCCTCGCGGCGCAAATTGCAGAACAGCGCGATCTTGCGCCTTGCGTCCTCGGCGATCTCGTGCTCCGAGCGGCAGACGACGACGTCCGGCTGGATGCCCAGGCTCTGCAGCTCCTTGACCGAGTGCTGGGTCGGCTTGGTCTTGAGCTCGCCGGCCGAGGCGATGTAGGGCAGCAGGGTTAGGTGGATGAACATGGCGCCGTCCCGGCCCAGCTCGTTGCCGAGCTGGCGGATCGCCTCGAGGAACGGCAGGCCCTCGATGTCGCCCACGGTGCCGCCGATCTCGCAGACCACGAAGTCCTCGTCGGTCACGTCGGCGCGGACGAACTCCTTGATGGCGTCGGTGACGTGCGGAATGACCTGCACGGTGGCGCCCAGATAGTCGCCGCGCCGCTCGCGCGCGATGACCTTGGAATAGATCTGGCCGGTCGTCACGTTGTCGCTGCGGCGCGACGGGACGCCGGTGAAGCGCTCGTAGTGGCCGAGATCCAGGTCGGTCTCCGCGCCGTCGTCGGTGACGTAGACCTCGCCATGCTGGTACGGGCTCATGGTGCCCGGGTCGACGTTCAGATAGGGGTCGAGCTTGCGCAGGCGCACCTTGAAGCCGCGCGCCTGGAGAAGGGCCCCGAGGGCCGCGGAGGTGAGACCTTTTCCGAGAGAGGAGACCACGCCGCCGGTGACGAATATGAATCGCGCCATGGAGGGACAATATCGATGGATCGGTCGGGCGGGGCAAGCCCCGCGTCACGGCCTCGGGCAAAAAAATCGGACTCCCTTCCGCGGCGCGGAGAGGCTCAGGCCATGGCGCGCCTATTCGACCGGCACCGTGGGTCCTTGCGGGATCTCCGGGACCGGCTCGGCCGGCGCGGTCACCGGCGCATCGAGGATCGATTGCCGTTCGGTGGACCGGCCTTCGATCCAAGTCAGCAACAGGCTGGTCACCATGAAGCAGGCGGCCAGGATGGCCGTCGTGCGGGTCAGCAGGGTCTTCGTGCTGCTGCCGGTCAGGAAGCCGCTCATGCCGCCGCCGCCGCCGCCGCCGCCGCCGATACCCAGACCGCCGCCCTCGCTGCGCTGGAGCAGCACGACGCCGATCAAGGCGAGGGCGAGAAGCAGGTGGATGACAAGCACGACGTTGCTCATGACGGGCCCTCAGTAATGCTGGTGTCCTGCCCGGGGGCGCCGGGTCGACCCGCTATTTAGTCCTTCCCAGCCGGTATAGCTAGGGACAACTGGCCCCGATAGCCCAAAAATCGTCGGCCTTCAGGCTAGCGCCGCCGACCAGGGCACCGTCGACATCCTCCACCGCCAGGATCTCGGCCGCGTTGTCCGGCTTGACGGAGCCGCCGTAGAGGATCCGCACCGAATCGCCCGCCGACCGGCCCAGGATCTCCCGCAACAGGCCGCGAATATGGCCATGGGCCTCGGCGATATCGCCGGCGGTCGCGGTCTTGCCGGTGCCGATCGCCCAGACCGGCTCGTAGGCCACGACGGGGCCCGCCGCCGCCGGGCCGGTTCCGCCGCCCACGGGGCCGCGCTCGGGCAGCGACCCCCGGAGCTGGCTCTCGATCACCGCGAGGGCGCGGCCCGCCGCCCGTTCGGCTTCGGTCTCGCCCAGGCACACGATCGGGACGAGACCGGCCGCCGCCGCGGCCGCGGCCTTGGCCCTCACCTGCGCGTCGCTTTCGCCGTGATCGCTGCGCCGCTCGGAATGGCCGACGATCACGTGGCTGCAGCCGGCGTCGGCCAGCATCGGGGCGCCGATGTCCCCGGTGTGGGCGCCCGATGCTTCGGCGTGGCAGTCCTGGGCGCCCAGCTGGACCGGACTGTCCGCCAGGGCCTCGCCGACCGGAATCAGGAGCTGGGCCGGCGGACAGACCAGCAGGTCGCAGTCCGGCGCCGCGGACCGGGCGCGCGCCGCCAGGTCCCGGGCCAGCTCCCTGCCCGCGCCCTTGAGGCCGTTCATCTTCCAGTTGCCCGCGATCAGCTTGTGCGGCATGTCCGCCCTCCCTCGCCGTGATGTCCAACTAACCCCGCCTACCTAACATGGCATCGCCGCCGCTGGCCAGCCGAAGGCGCACGCGAATTGCGGGTTGCCGCGCGCCTGCCCGCTTTCTAATATGC
Source organism: Rhodospirillales bacterium (assembly GCA_029859805.1). Classification (GTDB taxonomy): domain Bacteria; phylum Pseudomonadota; class Alphaproteobacteria; order Kiloniellales; family JAKSDN01; genus CAMYKD01. Next base: position 9,855 of record JAOUCL010000058.1, read on the forward strand.
CGCGCCCTGGCCGCCGGTGCCCGCACGGCCTGCGAAATCGCCGCGACCCCGCCGCCCTTTAAGGAAAGCCGCCCGTCATGTTGATTCAGATGCGCACAAAGGTCGCCAAGGTCCTTGTCGGCCTTCTCTTCAGCCTGCTCATCCTGAGCTTCGCGATCTGGGGCATCGGCGACATCTTCCGCCCCGGCCAGCAGGCCACGGCCGTGGCCGAGGTCGGCGGCATCAAGATCACCCAGGCCGAGTTCAGCCGCGACTTGGCGCGGGAGATGAACAATCTGCGCCAGCGTTTCGGCGTCAACTTCGACGTCGCCCAGGCCCAGGCGCTGGGCATCGTCGACCAGATCATCCAGCAGATGATCACGCGCGCCCTGTTCGAGCAGCAAGCCGAGGAGCTGCGCATGATCGTCGGCGACGAGGAGGTGCTCAGGCGCATCCGCGAACAGCCGGTCTTCCGGAACGAAGAGGGCAACTTCGACCGCTTTCGCTTCGAGCAGGTCCTTCGGAGCAACAGCCTGAGCGAGCCGCAGTTCATCGCCAGCCTGAGCGGCGACATCAAGCGCCAGCACATCATGGACGCGATCACCGGCAGCGGCGCGGCCCCGCGGGCCCTGGCCGAGTCCCTCTATGCCTACCAGCAGGAGCGCCGGGTGGCCGAAACGCTGCGGGTCGGCCGCGACAGCCTGCCCGAGCTGCCCGCCCCCTCCACGGCGGACCTGGAGAAGATCCACGACGAGAATGCCGACCGCTTCCAGGCCCCCGAGTACAGGAGCGTCACCCTGATCCGGCTCGAGGCCGAGGATCTGGCCAAGGAGGTCTCCGTGTCCGAAGACGATCTGCGCGCGGAGTTCGAGGCCCGGCAGGAGGAGTTCCGGGTGCCCGAGAAACGCGCCGTAGAGCAGATCGTCTATCTCGACGAAACCGCGGCCAGCGACGCCAAGAGGCAGCTGGACGGCGGCACGGCCTTTGCCGAGGTGTCCCGGTCCACGCAGGGCAAGGACCCGGTGGGCCTGGGCCTGATGAGCCGCGACGACATGGCCGCCCAGCTCCCCGTCCTGGCCGACACCGCCTTCGCCCTCGACGCGGGGGCGAGCAGCGTGCCGGTTCAGAGCCCCTTCGGCTGGCACATCCTGCACGTCAGCAAGATAGAGCCGGGCAGAGAGCCCGATTTCGACGCCGTTCGCGACGAGCTGGCGGGCGATCTCGCGATGCGCGAATCGGTCGACAGGATGGTCGAGATCGCCAACGAGCTGGACGCGGAGCTGGGCAGCGGCGCCACCTTCGAAGAGGCCGCCGAGCTGCTGCAGCTGGAGCTGCGCCGCCTGCCCGCCATCGACGCCGCCGGAAAAGACCCGGCGGGCGCGGCGGTCTCCGGCCTGCCGCCGCTCGGGGAATTCAGCCAGACGGTGTTCCAGACCGAGCCGGGCCAGGACAGCCTGCTGACCGAGACCCGCGACGGCAACTACTTCGCGGTGCGGGTCGACGGCATTACGCCGGCCGTGACCCGGCCGCTCGAGGAGGTGCGCGCCGAGGTCGCGGCCCTCTGGACGGACCTCGAAGAAGACCGTCTGACCCGCGAGCGCGCCGAGGCCCTGGCCAAGCGCATCGAGGACGGCGAAGCGATGGCCGCCGTCGCCGAGGCCGAAGGCCTGAGCGTGACAGTCACCGACCCGGTGACCCGCCAGCAGACCGAGACCGCGGGCCTGCCGTCGCGTGAGCTGGCCGCCAAGCTGTTCGAGATCGACAAGGGCGAGGTCACCACCGCCGCGGCCCAGGACGGCTATCTCGTGGCCAGGTTGACCGAGATCCGGCCGGTGGGCCCCTCCCAGGAGACGGCGGATGCGGTGGCCGGACTGCAGGAGACCCTGGCCCGGTCCCTGCAGAACGACCTGCTGTCCGGTTTCATCTCGGCCCTGCGGGAGCAGACGGGCGTGCGGGTCTACGAGCGCGTGGTCGAAGAGACCGCGGCGACACTCTAGCGCCCGCCATGCGGGCGATTCCGGACCTCGACGGCTTTCGGCCCGCCTACGAGGACGGACGGCCGCAGGTCGTCTGGACGACCCTGGTCGCCGACCTGGAAACGCCGGTTTCCGCCTTCCTCAAGCTGGCTGACGGCCGGCGCTTCAGCTGCCTCTTCGAGTCGGTCGAGGGGGGTGCGACGATCGGCCGCTACTCCTTCATCGGCCTGAAGCCGGACGTGATCTGGCGCTGCTTCGGCGCGCGCGCCGAGATCAACCGCTCGGCCCGCTTCGACGAGGCGGCCTTCGAGCCGCTCGACGGCGACGCGCTCGAGACCCTGCGCGCGCTGGTCGCCGAATCCCGCATCGACCTGCCGGCCGGCCTGCCGCCCATGGCGTCGTGCCTACTCGGCTACCTGGGCTACGACACGGTACGCCTGATGGAGCGCTTGCCCGAAGAGAACCCGGACGTGCTGGGCCTGCCCGACGGCCTCTATTTCCGGCCGGGCGTGATCGCCGTCTTCGACCGGGTCGAGGACCTGGTCACCGTGATCACCCCGGTCTGGCCGCGCGAGGGCATCGGCGCCGAGGGCGCCTACGAGCAGGCCTGCGCGCGCCTGGCCGACATCGTCGACGACTTCCAGCGCTCGCTGCCCTACCGCCACGAGCCGACCCAGGGCCCCGACGCCCTGCCCGAGCCGGCCTCGAACATGAGCCGCGAGGCCTTCCACGCCATGGTCGAGCGGGCCAAGGAATACATCTTCGCCGGCGACGTCTTCCAGGTCGTGCTCTCCCAGCGCTTCGCCCTGCCCTTCCGCCTGCCGCCCTTCTCGCTCTACCGCTCGCTCCGGCGGCTCAACCCCTCGCCCTTCCTGTTCTTCCTCGAGCTCGGCGGCTTCGCGGTCGTGGGCTCGAGCCCGGAGATCCTGGTCCGCCTGCGCGACGGCAAGGTGACGATCCGGCCGATCGCCGGCACCCGGCCGCGCGGGCGCGACCACGCCGAGGACCTGAGGCTGGCCGAGGACCTGCTTTCGGACCCCAAGGAGCTGGCCGAGCACCTGATGCTGCTCGACCTGGGGCGCAACGATGTCGGCCGCGTGGCGCGGGTCGGCACGGTCGAGGTGACCCAGCGCAATTCGATCGAGTACTACAGCCACGTCATGCACATCGTCTCGAACGTCGAGGGCGAGATCGACCCGAAGCACGACGCCATGGACGCCCTGGTCGCCGGCTTTCCCGCGGGCACCGTCTCGGGCGCGCCCAAGGTGCGGGCCATGGAGATCATCGAGGAGCTCGAGCCCGAGCGCCGCGGCCTCTACGCCGGCGCGGTCGGCTATTTCGGCGCCGGCGGCGCCATGGACACCTGCATCGCGCTGCGCACCGCGGTTGTCAAGGACGGCACCATGTACGTCCAGGCCGGCGGCGGCATCGTCGCCGACAGCAGCCCCGAGGGCGAATACCAGGAGAGCCGCAGCAAGGCCCAGGCCCTCCTCCGCGCCGCCCAAGAAGCCGTCCGCTTCGCCGCCCACCGGGGTTGACGACCGGGATTGGCTCGTTTTCGCGTAAGCGAAAAGGTGCCTGTCCCGCTTTCCCCCTGCCCGAAACGGAGGGAAACCGGGACTGGCTCCGTTCGACATCAGGCGAATGGGGACAGGCACGCCTTCGCTGGCGCGAAGTCGAGCCAGTCCCCGTTTTCGCTCGCATCGTGCATTTCGCCACAAAAATGCCACAACCCGTTAGCGATGTGTAAACCCTCCCGAGTTATTCTGGTTCCCGCGGGTGGACGAAGCCCGCCGCCAACTGGTCGTTCCGCCAAGGGACTCTGAGAGGGAGTTGCCGGCAGATGCCCAGGCCGAAAGGCCTTGGTGTGTCTCCGTCCCCCTAAAGAGAGTGCCCTGCAACGCAAAAGGAACGACCATGCCCAGCACAAAGACCCCCACGCGCTTCGCGCTCGCGCTCCTCGCCGCCACCTGCCTGACGCCGGTCGGTGCGGCCCAGGCCGCCCCCGGCGACCCGATCGGTCCCGAGTTCCAGGTCAATACGACGACGGCCGATTCACAAGTGGGACCGGCCGTCGCCATGGACGCCGACGGCGATTTCGTCGTGGCGTGGCGTAGTTGCACTGTCGGGGATTATGATGGTTGCTTGGACTGGGATGTCTTCGCCCAGCGCTACGATGCGGGGGGCATACCCCAGGGACCGGAGTTCCCGGTCAACAGCACAGCGACGGGCAACCAAATGTTCCCTGCCGTTGCCATGGACCCCGACGGCAACTTTGTCGTCGCGTGGTCAGGCAACGGCCCGGGTGATGGCAATGGCGTCTTCGCCCAGCGGTACAATGCCGCGGGCGAGGCCCAAGGCCCGGAGTTCCTGGTCAATGGGTACACCACGAGCAGCCAATACGGCCCTGCCGTCGCCATGGACGCGGCCGGGGATTTCGTCGTGGTCTGGAATGGATACGGCCCGGGAGATGATTCCGAGGTGATGGGCTCCGGAGTCTTCGCCCAGCGCTACGATTCGGGGGGCGAACCCCAGAGCGGCGAGTTCCGCGTAAACACGACGACCGCCAACAGTCAAAGCGAAGGCACCATTGCGATGGACGCCGACGGCGATTTCGCCGTGGCGTGGGCCAGCAGGTACCAAGACGGCGACAACGCCGGCGTCTTCGCCCAGCGCTACACTGCGGCGGGTACCCCGCAAGGTGGCGAATTCCAGGTCAACACGACGAGCGCCGGATGGCAGGGGTCGCCTTCCCTTGCCATGGACGCGGCCGGGGGTTTCGTCGTGGTCTGGCGTGGCACCCGAGATGCCTATGTCCAACGCTACAACGCGGCGGGCGAGCCCACGGGCGATCAAATTGCGATCGCAGCCGGTGGTGGTGACATGTATCCGCGCACGGCCGTGGCGATGGATGCGGACGGGGATTTCGTTACGGCTTGGACCGATCGTGGTTCGCCCTACGGCTACACGATCGTTAGCCGACGCTACAATGCGGCAGGCGATCCCCAGGGCGTCGAATTCCAGACCGATCCCCATACCAGCGCGGCGGCCGTCGCCATGGACGCCGACGGCGACACCGTCGTGGCGTGGGAAAATTGGAGCAAGGACGGCGACGGCGGCGGCATCTTCGCCCAGCGCTTCGACGGGGCGGAGCGGGTCGCGGGCGACTTCGACGGCGACGGCAAGGCGGACCTGCTGTGGCGCAACCCGGCCACCGGCCAGACGATCGTCTGGCTGATGGACGGCGATACGAAGCTGGCCGAGGGCTCGATCGGCACGGTGCCGACCGCGTGGGAGATCGCCGGCACCGGCGACTTCAACGGCGACGGCAAGGCGGATGTCCTGTGGCGCAACAGCGCCACCGGCAATGCCATCGTCTGGCAGATGAACGGCCTGGAGAAGGCGGCCGCGCAATCGATCGGCGCCGTCCCGACCGCCTGGACCGTCGAGCAGCTCCGCGACACCAACGGCGACGGCCTCTCGGACATCGTCTGGCGCAACACCGGGACCGGCGTAACTGTCGTCTGGCGCATGAGCGGCTTCACGAAAACCGCCGCCGATCCCATCGGCAGCGTCCCCTCGGACTGGGATCTGCACTAGGCGCGCGTCTCCCTCCCCCAAAGTCCGCAGCAACGCAAAGGTAAGGCCATGCTCGAGACAAAGACCCCCAAGCGCTTCGCCCTCGCCCTCCTAGCCGCCACCTGCCTGACGCCCGTGGCAGCCGCCCAGGCCGCCCCCGGCGATCGGATCGGTCCCGAGTTCCAGGTCAATACCACGACCATCGGCGATCAGACCGTTCCGGCTGTCGCCATGGACTCCGACGGCGACTTCGTCGTTGCGTGGCAGAGCAATGGCCAGGACGGCGACGGCGCGGGCATCTTCGCCCAGCAGTACAACGCGGCGAGTGAACCCCTGGGCGGCGAGTTTCAGGTCAATACCGTCACGACCAACGACCAAACGCAGGCGCAGGTTGCCATGGACGCCGATGGCGATTTCGTCGTCGCGTGGACCGACTGCTATAGCCTCTACAATTGCGAAATCTTTGCCCGACGCTACGACGCCGCCGGTGCGCCTCAGGGTGGCGAGTTCCAGGTCAGTACCGCCGCCACCGGCTATCGACGTGGAGGGCCAATCGCCATGGACGCCGACGGCAATTTCGTCGTGGCTTGGCATAGTTGTACCGGTGACCCCTTGATCGAGGTGGTGTGTACCTCCTTTGCGCAGCGTTTCGACAGTTCGGGGGCTAGACAAGGGCCTGAGTTGGCGTTCGCCGATTCTCTGATCACTAATGTCTCGATGGACGCCGACGGCGACTTCGTGATGGTAAGAAGCGGAGACGATGGCAATGGCGATGGTGTCATCGCTCAGCTCTTCAGCGCCACGGGACAGGCTCTAAGCGGCGAAATTCTGGTCAACACGACAACCTCTGGGAACCAAGTTCGGGGGGCGGTGGCCATGGCCCCCAGCGGTGAATTTGTCGTGAGCTGGACCGGCTCTCAAACCTTTAGCTGGGATATCTTCGCCCAGCGCTTCGACGCGTCGGGCAGCGCTGTGGGTGCGGAGTCCCAAGTCAATACATTCAGCCCCGGGGAACAACATTATTCGGTTGTTGCCACGAACGCCGACGGGGGCTTCGTGGTTCTCTGGAGCGGACGAGGCCGGGATGATTCCCGCGGAATATTCGGCCGGCGGTACGATGCCTCGGGCTCGGCGCTGGAAGACGAGCTCCGGGTCAATGTGACTGTTTCCGGCGTTCAAGAGTGGCCCTCTGCGGCCATGGACGCCGACGGCGACTTGGTCGTGACGTGGCACAGCTCTGGCCAGGACGGCGACGCCAACGGCATCTTCGCCCAGCGCTTCGACGGGGCCGAGCGGGTCGAGGGCGACTTCGACGGCGACGGCAAGGCGGACCTGCTGTGGCGCAACCCGGCCACCGGCCAGACGATCGTCTGGCTGATGGACGGCGATGCGAAGCTGGCCGAGGGCTCGATCGGCACGGTGCCAAGCAAGTGGGAGATCGCCGGCACCGGCGACTTCAACGGCGACGGCAAGGCGGATGTCCTGTGGCGTAATTCGACCACCGGCACCGCCATCGTCTGGCAGATGGACGGCCTCGAGAGGGCGGCCGCGCAATCGATCGGCGCGGTTCCGCTCGCCTGGACCGTCGAGCAGCTCCGCGACACCAACGGCGACGGCCTCTCCGACATCGTCTGGCGCAACGCCGGGAGCGGCGTAACCGTGGTCTGGCGCATGAGCGGCTTCACGAAAACCGCCGCCGATCCCATCGGCAGCGTCCCCTCCGACTGGGACCTGCACTAGGCGCGCATAGAGCCGCCTCGAACAGCCGGAGGGAAACCGGGACTGGCTCGTTTCGCGTGAGCGAAAAGGTGCCTGTCCCGCTTTCCAGGGCCGCCTGCCATCGCCGAAGCGAAACTTCGGCTTCGCGCAGGCAGGCCGTCGGCATCGCGGCCGGCCGGTCCGCGAAAATGGGGATAGGAGCCAGTCCCCGTTTTCGCTCGCAGGGCAGCTGGCCGCCGAGGCGTTCGGTTCCTTCAGTTCGGACTGGTGGCTGTGCTGGAGCGGGCCGCGGCCTGACCGGTCGTTTCGCCCTCGGCAGTCATCTCGGTCTTCCGGCGGACGATGGCGCTGATCGGCACCAGGGCGAAGCCGCGCACCTCCAGCTCCGGCAGCCACCGGGCCAGCACTTCGAGCGTCGCGTCGTGGGGGTGGCCGATCGCGATCGCGGCGCCGCGCCGCCGGGCGATCCGCTCCAGCTTGGCGAGCTGCCGGCGGATCGCCTCCGGGTCCTCCGGCTCGTTGTCGAGGAAGATATCGCGAGAGGCGTGGGCCACGCCCATGCGCCGCGCCAGGCCGATGCCCAGGCTCGCGCCCGAGGTCATGGAGTCGATGAACAGCAGCCCCCGCGCCCTGAGCTCGGCCATGACCTGCGCCATGCCGAGTAGCGAGCCGGTGAAGCGGCTGCCCATGTGGTTGTTGATGCCGACGTAGCCCTCGAAGCGCCCCAGGCCCCACTCGAGGCGGCGCTGCAGCTCGCCCTCGCCGAGGCCCGACGAGAGTACGTTGGGGCCCGGGTCCCAGGAGGGGTCGCGCGGCTCCATCGGCACGTGGAGCATCAGCTCGTGGCCGGCGGCGCGCGCCTTGGCGGTCAGCGGCCCCAGCCCCTCGGCATAGGTCATGAAGGACAGCGTGAGCGGCCCCGGCAATTCGACCGCGCGCCGGGCGTTGACCGGGTTGACGCCGAGGTCGTCGATCACCACCGCGATCATCGGCCGGCCGCCGGGATCGAGGATCTCGACCGCGTTCCGGCGCCACAGCGGCACCTCCGGCGCGGCGTCCCGCGGCGCGGCCAGGGGGGCAAGCCCGGCCTGGCGCAGCATGGCCTCGATCTCCGCGGGGCTGCGGCCCGGTATCGGCTCCTCCGGCAGCAGCGGCTCCTCGAAGAGGAAGCCGCCGGTCACCGGTCCTTCGGGCCCGGCCGCCGGCACCAGCACGGCCTCGGGATCCGCCGCCGTTTCGGGAGCCGCCTCGGGCCCCAGGGCGATCACCCAGGTGTCGCGCTCCCTTGCAGCGAAGCCGGCGGCCTCGAGGGCCCGCTCGACCGCCCCGGGCAGCCGGTCGGCGCGCCGGAGCTCCGTACCCACCAGGGTGCCGGCCAGCACCCCGCTCAGCATCACGACGGCCGCGACCAGCACCGGCCGGCGGCGGCGCGGCGGCTCCTTGGGCCGGTGCTTCATGGCCCAGCGCTGGGCCCGGACGGTGGCCCGGGCTTGTCTCGCGGTATCGCGTTGGCGCTTGGGATCGGTCATGGGGGCGCTGCGGGCGGCCTCGATCGGTGCGGGGGTTTCGCGCGGACAGGATACCCGGTCACGCGCCACGCGCTAGCACTCATGGCCCAATATGGTAAATATTCTCCGAACAACGCGGCCCGCGCGGGCGCCGGGAGGCCGCGCGGGCCTTCTTCTCCGGACTTTCTTCCGTCCGCCGAATCAAGCTGATATAACGAAGGGACGAAAGCTAAACGAAACTCATAAGATCGTCGGCCAAGCACCTGATATGTTTCTATTGATCGATAACTACGACAGCTTCACCTACAACCTGTTCCATTTTCTGGGGGAGCTGGGGGCCGAGGTCGAGGTCGAGCGCAACGACGCCATTACGGTGGCGGACGCCCTGGCGCGCCAGCCCGAGGGCCTGGTGCTCTCGCCGGGGCCCTGCGACCCGGACAAGGCCGGGATCTGCCTCGAGCTGGTCACCGAGGCCGCCGGCAAGCTGCCGATCCTGGGCGTCTGCCTGGGCCACCAGGCGATCGGCCAGGCCTTCGGCGGCCAGATTGTGCGCGCCGCGGCTCCGATGCACGGCAAGCTGAGCGCGGTGAAGCACGACGGCGCCGGCCTGTTCGAGGGCCTGCCGGCGCCCTTCGAGGCGACCCGCTACCACTCGCTCACGGTCGAGCGCGACAGCCTGCCGGACTGCCTCGAGGTCTCGGCCGAGACCGAGGACGGGGTGGTCATGGGCCTGCGCCACAAGGAGCTGCCGATCCACGGCGTGCAGTTCCATCCGGAAAGCATCGCCTCGGAGCACGGCCACGCCCTGCTGGGCAACTTCCTGGCGATCGCCGGGCACAACGGCCGGGGAAAGCGACCATGACCGGGGACATGACCGATCTGAAGCAGCTGCTCGGCGTCGCCGCCACCGGCACGGCGCTGACCGAGGCGCAGGCCGAGGCCGCCTTCGACATCATGATGTCGGGCGATGCCACGCCGTCCCAGATGGGCGGGTTCCTGATGGCGCTCCGGGTGCGCGGCGAGACCGTGGCCGAGATCACCGGCGCGGTGCGCGCCATGCGCGCCAAGATGCTGACGATCGAGGCGCCCGAGGGCGCGATCGACGTCTGCGGCACCGGCGGCGACGCCACGGGCACCTACAACATCTCAACCGGCAGCCAGTTCGTGCTGGCCGGCTGCGGCGTGCCGGTCGCCAAGCACGGCAACCGCGCGCTCTCGTCCAAGAGCGGCGCCGCCGACGTGCTGACGGCACTGGGCGTAAACATCGACGCCGACATGCGCCTGGTGCAGAAGGCGCTCGACGAGGCCGGCACCTGCTTCCTGATGGCGCCGCGCCACCACAGCGCCATGCGCCACGTCGGGCCGACCCGGGTCGAGCTCGGCACCCGCACCCTCTTCAACTTCATGGGCCCCCTGTCGAGCCCGGCGCGGGTCAAGCGCCAGGTGGTCGGCGTGTTCTCGGCCGACTGGGTGGTGCCGCTCGCCGAAGTGCTGAAGGGCCTGGGCCACGAGCGCGCCTGGGTGATGCACGGCGCCGACGGCATGGACGAGCTCTCGACCACCGGGCCCTCGGTCGTCGCCGAGCTCAAGGACGGCGAGGTCCGCAGCTTCGAGGTGACGCCCGAGCAGGCCGGCCTGCCGCGCGCCACGCTGGCGGACCTCAAGGGCGGCGACGGGGCGCAGAATGCCCGGGTGCTGCGCGCCATGCTGGGCGGCGAGCACGGGCCGTTCCGCGACGCCGTGCTGCTCGGCAGCGCGGCCGGGCTGATCGTCGCCGGCAAGACCGAGGACCTCGAGCAGGGCTTGGCCATGGCCGCCGAGTCGGTCGACAGCGGCCGCGCCATAAAGGCGCTCGAAGGCCTGATCGCAATCACCAACGAGCAGGTGCCGGCGTGAGCGATATGCTGAGACAGATCTGCGCCGACAAGCGGACCG